>JAPPOJ010000249.1 GCA_028817975.1 Zetaproteobacteria bacterium
GCCTAAGGAAGCCTATATTTATGCAAAGGGTTACTATGACGATGGAAACTTCCGTATGGCGATCACTAAGTTGGGCGAGTTTCGCTCTCGTTTCCCCTATAGTCAGTATGCCACAGAAGCAGACTTTCTTATTGCGGATGCTCATTTTCAGATGGAAGAGTATGCGATGGCATCTGCCGAGTATGCTCAGTTAGTGAAACTTCATCCTAAGCACCCTAAAATTGATTTTGCGCGTTTTCGGATAGGGCTCTCTTATTGGGAAGCTGCGCCAGAGAATATTGATCGTGAACAGGAGTTTGCACGCAAAGCTATTGAAGCTTGGGAGGAGTTTGCACAGTTTCACCCGCAGTCTGCATTGCGTGACCGTGCACGGGAGCTTATGGGGCAAGGACGCAAGCGTATTCGTCAAGCAGAAGAGTTTGTGGCTATGTTCTATGAAAAGCAGGAGGTTTGGCACGCTTGTGCTTTTCGCTATGAATCTTTATATGCCATGGTGAAAGATACGGACACTCCACTTGCGAAGACGGCGTTACTCAAATCAGCAAAGTGTCTGGATAAGTTGGCCGACGAAGAAGAAGAGGCCAAGCAGGATGGAGAGACGTTGCGTCTCAACGTGTATACGAAAGTTTATACGGTTGCTCAAATTCGTGATTATAGTCGTCGATTGGTACAAGATGCCAGTAAGTTAAAACCTTAACGAGGGTAAGTGTTATTTGTCTATGGTTGCCATTTCCACGAGGTAAGCCACGGCGAGTTGTGCAAACTTAGCGGCATGGTTGCCTGTGGCATCGCTATTCGCGAGAGTGTCTTCGCTGGTATGGATTTTCGAATAAATCACTTGAGGATTAGACTCAAAAGGCATCGAGGCGACGTAACCTCGGCGATGCCAAGAAGCATGGTCTGAACATGCATAACCACATGGTGCTGAAGTGACATGCAGGTGTGGAAGATAAGTGGTCACCAGATCACGTACGAATTGGTTTTGTGCGGCGTTGGTATAATCAGAGACGAGTCCAATTTCGTTGGTGTTTTTGGGATGATTGGTCATGTCATACTGGAGTACGCCCACGATTTTTTTGTGTTGTTCCAAGTAAGTTGCTGCTATTTCGCTTGAGCCTTTTAACCCGATCTCTTCTGCGGCGTAAGAGAAGAGGTGAATAGAACGTTCGGGTTGCCACCCTGATAGTGCTAAGACGTGCAGAGCTTCGGTAATGGTTGCGATTCCTGAGGCATTATCATCTGCCCCAGGTGCGTGCCTTTCGACCCCACCCCATGCGTTTAATGCGATGGAATCTCCGTGACCCCCAAGCACAATGATTTCTTCGGCCTGCTTGCTTCCTTTCCAGACTAAACGCACGGAAGGTTGTGGATATTGCGCGGAGTGTTGGACAAGTTCCACAGAAATGTCAGGGTTGGTTAGGGTTAACTTCTTCCAAATACCGTGGATACTTTCTTGGGACCGTATTCCCGTGCTACTACGATAATAGCGATTTTCAAATCCTGAAAGATAAGCAATCGTATCACGAATGCGGCGTGCGGAAATCTGTTTGAGGATGGCGTTGACTTGGTCGTGCATGCCAATGCTGTATGCCACAGGTTGAGCAGTGGTGGTAAAGTTTTGTGCCCAGTCAAGAACAAAATCCGTTGGAGAGTCTTCGATCATAAAGCCGCCACAACGGTGGAATTGTAGATGCATCACTGCGGAAAGTGCTTCTAGATTTTCAGGTTTGATTTGTACCAGGGAGAGTTTTTGTCGGTTGTCCGCTACCCTTACGCTGAGTGGACTGGCAAAGCTAGGTTCAAGCAGGTTTGCATGATGCATTTGTAGCCAATGGATGGTATCTTGATCGAGAGATATGGAAAGAGGCTGTGTATCCATAGTGGCGGCGATTCCAGGTGTTATGGCCCATGTTAAGAGTGTCCATAGAGTGATGCATACGGTTTTGAGAAAAATCATGGGGTGGTGCATGGAAACTCCCGTTGTGGTTGCTGTCTGGTGAGCTTTTGAAGTCACCGTGAAAATCATACGCCTTTGTTCTTCCTCATTATTGTAGTTCAAGATACCTCTTTCGGTTGGTTGTGTGTTATAAAATAGATGAGGTTGCAAAATGGCTTCCCTTATATTGCATCACTATTATCGCTCTTCATGTTCATGGAGAGTGCGTTGGGCATTGCTGTATAAAAAAATAGCTTGTGACTATCAGCATGTTCATTTGCTGAAGCAAGAGCAAAAGTTTCCAGCCTATGTGGAGATGTCTGCGACCGGCTTGGTTCCTACCTTGCAAATTGGAGACGACTTTTACTCTGACAGTATCGCTATTTTAGAGTGGCTTGAAGAAAACCATCCTAACCCGCCTCTGTTGCCGGTGGCGACCCTAGAACGGTTGAGAGTAAGACAGATTTGTGGGGTGATCGCCAGTGGTATTCAGCCTTTACAAAACCTAGGTGTTATTCGTAAGCACAGTGGGGATGTGG
The DNA here is from genome assembly GCA_028817975.1 of Zetaproteobacteria bacterium. Lineage (GTDB taxonomy): Bacteria > Bdellovibrionota_B > Oligoflexia > Oligoflexales > Bog-1112 > JAPPOJ01. The sequence goes on from JAPPOJ010000249.1 coordinate 2,476, forward strand.
AGCAGCAGCGGGCGTTTGCACGGCATTGGATACAAACGCGTTTTGCTGCTGTGGAGAAGTTGTTACAGCAGACAGCTGGTCGCTATTGCTATCAAGGCCAGCTCACGATGGCGGACCTTTGCTTGGCGCCACAAGTCTATAACGCAGCGCGTTTTCAGGTGGATATGGAAGCCTTTCCTTTTATTTGTCGGGTTCAGCGAAATCTGCAGCAGTTGGAATCTTATATCCAGAGTGCGCCGGAGTGTTTTGCCCCAGAAGTTTGATTTTGGATTGGAGAACAAGAATGGAAGCTTATATTCCATGGGATGAAAATAGTGAGTTAGATTTGTTGCGTCAAGCGGTGCGTGAGTTTGCTCGCGGTGAGATTGCTCCGCAGGCGCAAGACTTAGATGAGCGGGAGCACTTTTCACTTGAGCTAACAGCTAAGATGGGTGAATTAGGGTTATTTGGTACGATCGTGGACCCCAAATATGGGGGGCAGGGGATGGACTATGTTTCCTACTGTGCGGTGGTCGAAGAGCTTGCACAAGTGGATGGCTCGCACGCTGCAACGGTTGCTGCCCATAACAGCCTTGGAGCTGCCCCTATTTACTACTATGGCACGGAAGCGCAAAAAAAAATATATTTGCCTCAGCTTTCAGATGGTAAAGGTTTATGGGGGTTTGGGCTGACCGAAGCGGATGCGGGGTCGGATGCTCAGGCGAGTAAGACGACTGCAAAGTGGGATGCTCAGGCCCAAGAGTGGGTGATTCACGGCTCCAAAATTTGGATTACAAACTCAGCTGCTGAAATTACAAAGGGCATTACAGTACAAGCGGTAACAGGTAAAACCGAAAATGGCCGTCCGGAGCTATCGTGCTTTTTAGTGGAAGCGTCTGCACCGGGGTTGAAGCGTGTGCCTATGCACGGGAAAATGATGTGGCGTGCATCGAACACGGGCGAGCTTTATTTTGATAATGTGCGCGTAAAAGACAGTGCGATGTTAGGCAAGCGTGGTGAGGGTTTTCGTATTATGATGGAGACTTTGGACAATGGCCGTCTCTCTATTGGGGCGATGGGGTTAGGGCTGGCGAAAGGGGCGTTGGAGTTGACACGTGCTTATGCACTCGAACGTAAGACTTTTGGTAAGCCGATTGCAAAGCATCAAGCTGTAGCTTTCAAAATTGCCGAGATGGCGATGCGTATCGAGGCGGCGCATAATCTGTTATACAAGGCGTGTTGGATGAAGCAGACTGGAAAACCTTTTGAAAAGCTTGCCGCGATGGCAAAACTATATGCCTCTGAGGTGGCCGAATATTGCGCCCGTGAAGGGCAGCAGACGTTTGGGGGGTACGGCTTGATGAAAGAGTATCCGATCGAGCGCCACTATCGTGATGCGGCTTTGCTGCGTATTGGAGAAGGTACGAGTGAAATTCAGCGTCTTGTGATTTCACGTCATATTGGGCTGTAAAAAGGGCTGCAAGCTTGTCCCATCATGCGAAAGGTTACTTAGTGAGGTGTGTGCATAGATTCTTCTTACTGTGTAGCTGGTGTGGTCTTAGTGGGTGTGTGAGCTTAGGTTTGCAAGAAAACTACGATTCCCGTCCTTTGCGTTTTGGAATGATCGACCTTTATTCGCAGATGGAAAGGCATATTGACCCAGGAGTGCCTTCTTGGACAGGCGACTGGATTTTTCGACGTGAACGGTTGGAGTTGGTAGATCAGAGCTTACAAATTGCAAAGCCAGACATGTTGTTTTTGCAAAATGTCATGCAGCGGGGGGCTTCTGCGTATGATTCTGATCAGGCTATTTTGGGTGCAGGTGCCCTTAATGAATATCAATGGCAGTCTCATGTGACTCGCGAGCATACTTTGGCGGGGGAAACAGCACGGGTTGCTGTAGCTTGTGCGGCGCCGATGCGTGTAGACCCCTTTTTTTCTACGCGTAGCGGCTATTGGTCCCTTGGTGCGGATGGCTATCTTTTTGCTTCTACAGTAATTTTTGAAGGACTGGAAATTCCGGTGATGCTTTTGCGTGTCTCTCCAGGTATGGCGATGCAAAATCTGTGGTATTTCTATGCCTATCGTTATATTCGTGACTTTATTGAGAAGCACCACCTTTGTAGTAAGCGTCTTGTGATTTCAGGTGAGTTTTGGGGAAGTTATGGTCAGTCAGACTATCAAATTTTACTGGATTTGCTGCAACTCAAGGATACGTCTATCTCGTTTTGTTCCGATATGACAAAGTGTTTAACGGCTGATCCTGACAATGCCATGTACCAAGGGATTCAGGATGTTCCCGAGGCTGCCCGCAATCTACGTATTCTTGTGCACCACAGCGCTCAGGTTTTTGATGCCAAGCGCACCTTGCATGATGAGCGCAAACCTTCGCGTCAGCAGTTTAAAGAGGGTTTTTATGGTATCCATCCTTTAGAACCTGCACCCTATTATGGTTGGGAAGCTTCCGTGCGTTTTCCTCGCTGTGGGGGAAAGGAATAAGACATCTTGGAATGCTACACGCGGTTGGGTGCTGCTCTGTGTGAGTGGTGAGACCAAAGATGATGAATGCCCCATCCTAGACTTATTGCGGCAGTAACTCCTAGACTGATGAGTCCTAGTTGTACGTGGGAGGAGTTAACGTCTCCGGTGGGTTGACTGGTGTGAGGTAGGGGCTGCTCTGCATTGTCTTTGCAGCCTGTTTGTGTGGCGCTGACGTTCTTAGGGTGATGGAGGGGGTAGGCTTTGTGGTAGAAGCCATGTGCAGGGTGTTTAAGTTGTCTCTGGAGTAGCCACTGGTCTGTCTCGTGTATCCATAAAGGTGGAACATGGAGTGGACTTCTTATGCATATTCGCTGAGGATAGACATTCTGTTGTTGTGCTGTCTGTGTCTCTTCTATGTGGCAGTGTATCCTATGGAGAAAACATGCCTTCGGCATAGAATGTGAGAACGATGTGACACGCCTTGGTTTGTTTAAACTCTGGGAAAACGTGTGTAAGCTGGTGAGTGCACAAGCAGGAGTCTGGGGGTTTTTACAATGGGTTGGTTTAGGGGTAAAAGGAATGGCCCATACTTGGGACGCTCCAATCAAGTGCAAAATTACAATGGCTTTTTGGGATATCATAGTCGCTTGCATTTCCGTTTAGGTTTTGTTTAGATTTCCGCATTTTGGGGCGTAAACCTGTTTTCTCGGAAACCAAATGTAATCGATACAACTTCAGCAATCAACGTAAAATTGAACTTGAGGTGTACTTTAATGCCACGAGCTGTGACAGATTTACGAGTCGTTTGTAGAGTGTTGGGACGTGCGCTTGACTAAAAAAGGGTGATTGAAATTGGTATTATTGAGAATCACAGCGTGGTGAATGTCAGGATGGATGCTCAAACGATGTATATCTGCTAAATTACGTCTCCACTTTTGCTCTCCTCCCAAATGGTAACGACCACTCCATTGAGCGCGGTTGAGCCCGCGGGCATGACTTTCTTCAAATTCGGCATATACTCCGAGTAAGTGGATGTGATAGTGATGTGCTTTGAGGAGTTGCAAGTACTTGGGGCCGTGCTCAACTGTGGTGAGGATGAGATGGCGATGCTCGCTTGTGAATTTTGCTAACAGCTCTGCTTTGGCTTTCGCGACGTGAGGCTTAATAAGCTGCATATTTTCGGAGTAGCCAATATGAGGGTCCACAGTGCTTTGTTGATAGCCTTGGTGATATTCGCGTAGGATATCGCCATCAAACAAAACAAATTGGGTATGTTGTAGATGAGGAAACCACTTGCTGAGCTGTTGTCCTGCGAGAGTCGATTTACCGGAGCCTGGGGCACCTAGAATCATCACAGCTTGGGGGGCTTCTCCGGTGGCGATGGTGTGTTTATTTTCTCCTCCCATCACCGTAACAATTGTGTCAAGCTCCTCTGTGCGGTAAGGTCGGTCAATTATTTTTTTGAGTTGCTCAGAAGCAGAAATCCATAATCGTCCTGGAGAACATTGTTGAGATGCAAAGTCCCACTTCATGTCTTGTTGAACACATGCGTAAAAAGTAGTGGGGGTGTCTGAGGTCGATTGTGCTCGGGCGAAAGAAACGAGGATAAAGGATATGAGGCCCAAGTATGTAGGTTTTTTTATCATCTAGATCTCTCCCATATTTGTAAAACCGGGTATTTTCGTGGTTCATTCTAAGCTTTTGTGATAGTGTGGCCAATACTATGGGTAAATATAAGTAACTTGTGAATTTAGTTATAGCTTTGTTCGATGCATCTTACTTAAATTGGGGGCTAAGTTGAAATCCACAAAAATTGCAGCAGCTCGTAATTTAGGGCCTGTGACTGCTGCAGAAATGGAGACTTTTGGAATCACTCATTTGGAACAGATTGAGGAAATGGGGTGGGAAGTTTTTATGGAACGATACGTACGACACTTTCCACAACGTTTGCACTTAACGGCATTCTTAGCGGTGATTGGCGCATTGCATGATCAAGACTGGCGTCAAGTAGACGTAAGCGAGAAAAAGCGTGCTCAAAAAATGATTCTGGCCTTAAAAGCAGGACGTGGTTTTTGAACCTGTTCGACAAGGATAGTGTCAGATTTACACGGGGTTTTCCTTATTCTGATCTTGACAAATCTGTCCATTTATTTTAACAACATACTATTTCCAGGCAAGGTTGTGCAAATGAAAACATCTCGACTTGATCCTCAGACAATCGTGGCTTCAAGCCTTATTTCAGGCACGTGTATTGGTGCGGGGATGTTGGCTCTTCCTGCTTCTGCGGGGCAATACGGCTTTGCTCCAACTTTGTTGATCATGCTCTGTGCCTGTGTCTTTATGACTGCAGGTGGCCTCTATATGGCCGATGCTTGTTTGGCGAGCCAAAATAGAGATGCTCATCTGATTTCTTTGAGTGAGGAGTATCTTGGTGTTCAAGGTAAATGGCTAAGTTGGGTGGTTTATCTCTTGATAGGGGTCACTTCTTTTGTGGCTTATGTCTCGGAAGGCGGAAAAATTTTCACCGATTTTTTACGTTTTTTGGGTTGGCAATGGGACTACTCTCAAGGCTATTTATGTTATCTACTGTTGTATATTTTGGTAATTACCACAGGAAGTGTTTGGGTCAGCCGAATAAATGCCGCCTTATTTGCCTTGTTGCTTTTTTTCTTCTTGGGCTTGGTCACGATCTTACTCCCTGTGGCGGACACACAGCTCCTCTTTGCCCATGTGCAAATTTCTTGGGAGGCCTTTTCTTTAATGCCTCTTCTGCTGACGGTGTTTAGCTTTCCTGGCATTGTCCCTGGGATTACACGGATTGTTAATTATGAGCGAACAAAATTACGTCGGGCTATCATATTAGGAACAACTGTGGGATTCTTTCTCTATACGGTGTGGTTGATGGCAGTGATGGCTGTGGTGCCGAGTCACGGAGAGCAGGGGTTATCCGCGATTTATGCGATGGATCGTTCGGTGACTCAGGTTTTAGCGAGCATGTTAGGTAGCTCACTATTCTCTACCTTTGCCCAGACGTTTGGGTTTCTGGCGATTACGACTTCCTTTATTGGGGTAGGCTGGGCTTTGAATGAGTTTTTAATGGATGGCTTGCATCTACGTGGCTCGCGTAATCGCCTGCTTTTGGTGACTCTTACGGGTCTGGTGACGTACTCGATTTTGGATCGTTATGATAGGCTCTTTTTTATGGCACTTGAGACTTCGGGTGGGTTGGGAGATTCGTTGATCAGTGGCATATTGCCTGCTTTGATGGCTTTTCTCGCCTCACGGCGGTTGCGTGGTGATGTGGCGACAGTCGCCGATTTTTTTTACTCCCGCTATTGTGTGGTAAGTCTGTTTTTCTTCTGTGTGCTGCTGAATGAAGTTTATCAGCTGATGTACCATGCTTAACATTGCTGAACTGTTGCAGGATGATGACAGGGTGAGGGACTCTTGTCGTTAGCTTATGAGAGAATGAGAAGTTGAATTTTTTGTCTTTTTTGAGCTAAGATGTGTTAGCACGCTGTGTGGCTTAAATAACTCCGTAAAACGTTTTGATAAACATTCAGATTTTTATGTCTGGTATTGAGGAATGATCTATTGGCAACACGTAAAGACACTGTGCGAGTGGGCCTTGTGTATGGGGGGAATTCTGCAGAGCATAGTGTTTCCGTCAGTTCGGCAAGTTTTATAGGGCGTGCTCTTGAAGATGCGGGCTTCTATGTGACGCCTATTTTTGTGACCGTTGAGGGTGAGTGGGTGTGGCTTCGAGATCCAGAGGCTGACATGGATAAGCAACCACGCTTGTGTGGTGTACCTGGGTTGGGATTGGTATTGGCTACCAACCCGCAAGACAGGCTCGCACTTGATGTGGTGTTTGATATCGTCCATGGGTATGGTGGGGAAGATGGTGCATACCAAGGGTACTTCAAAGTGCTTGGCCTCCCTGTGGTCGGTACTGATATTATCGGTTCCGCTCTGTGTATGGATAAAGTCGCTACCAAGCAGATATGGCATGGAGAGGGAAGGTTTTCCGCTCGTTATCTTGCGGGGCCTGCTGCCCAGTTGCTCGCGATGAATTCGGGAGAGATTTTTGAGCATCTAGGTTCTCCTGTTTTTGTGAAGCCGGTAAATACGGGCTCGTCAGTGGGGGTATGTAAAGCCCATGATTCAGTGAGCTTGCAGGGTGCGTTGCAAGAAGCAGCCCAGTACGATTTGCAGGTGATTGTGGAAGAGCAGATTTGCGGTCGCGAGATTGAGGTCGCGGTTTGGCAGGAGAGTATGGATGGTCCTTTGCAGGCAAGTGTGGCTGCAGAGATCATCCCACAAAAAGATTTTTATTCGTACCAAGCAAAATACCAGAATGCTGATGACGCGAAACTAGAGTTGCCCGCAAATTTGTCTTCTGAATTGCTGGTACAGCTTCAAGACCTCGCGAGAGAAGCTTTCCGACTCTTGAAGTGTCGTGGTTTTGCGCGAGTAGACTTTTTTGTTGTGGATGATATTTGTTACTTAAATGAAATAAATACTTTGCCGGGTTTCACTTCGATTAGTATGTTTCCTCGTCTAGTAGAATATAGTGGGCGCCCTGTTCATACAGTTTTAGCGGCCCTTGTACAGGAGGCTCTAGAGCGTGGTGAGGTGGTGAAAAAGATTTCATCTGCCCATGCTGAGCTTAAAAAAAAAAGTGACTCAGATGAGGTCAAAAATAACGCGGAGAAGGGTTTTCCCTCCTCTAGATCATGATAAGTGAGAGTGTGTATGTCCGTGAAGACAGTTGAAGTTGACGAATTGAATGCATTAATGATCGCTGGTAAGGTGGATATTGTTTATGATGTGAGGGAGTCGAATGAGTACCAGATGGTACGTGTTCCGCAGGCTAAAAACCTTCCTTTGAGTTCCTTTTCACCTGAGCAAGTAGAAGAGCCTAAGAATCGCGCTATTTATCTGATTTGTCACTCGGGTCAGCGTAGTTTGACTGCGGCTGTTGCGCTTGAAAGTGCGGGGTATACAGAAGTCTATAATGTTGTGGGTGGCACGGCTGCATGGGAACATGCCGGCTATGAAACAGCGTTTGGTTGAGTGCGTTATTCTTAGTTGTCTCTAGACATGGTCCTGGAAGTGGGGTTACCCTGGAAAGGATAACGATTGAAGAATAAAGCGACCTGGACCTTGGAGAAATGTTGTGAAAAAGTATTTAGCTTGCGGTGTGTTGTGTGGTGTGGGTATGTTTAGTTTATCTGCATATGGTTTTCGTGCGCGTGTGCTCCAAAGGTCATGCTTGACTGCGGTGGGTAACTATGCGCTCTATGAAGCTTTAAATCGAAAGCCACTTGTGGAACGCCCGAGCCAAGCTACCATGCATCGCTTTGCCTTTGGGGTGTCCACTACTGGGTTTGCGGCATTGGCCGCTGCTGGATTGCAAATGCCTTCTCCTTCGGTGAAAGCCTTAGGAGGGTTGTATACCTGCATGACTTTGTGGGGACAGCGTACGGCATATTTTGAAGCACGACGCGACGATACGAGAGCTAGTTTGTCCGCCACCTGTAAGGATATCGCCGGTGAATGTGACGGCTCTTTATAAGTCTTTCTTTCTATCTATCCTATCTAATATCACCGACTCGTTTTTCTTGATGGATGTATCCTGCCTTAGAGGCATATCTTGCGGCTGTAGGGCTGTCCGCTAAGTAAACTCTGCCTAAAGTAGGGTGTCGCCTATCTACTATAGTAGGGACCCCAAGACTTTCTGTACAAGCCTTGTATCCGGTATGGGGCAACTTCCACCGTATGGGGAAATGTGACCACTTTGTAAAATCAAACAGAAGAGGCCTCTGGTCTGTGTGTGGTATCTCCTTGTTGGAATATGAAACAGAATAGTAGTGGGGGCGAAATGCTGTACAAGGTAGAATGTTTTTTTCTATTGCTATGGTTTGTGATGTGTGGTGGATGTCGTCCGTCGGCTGTGGACTCTCAGGTAATCTCTTCTCAAGAACCTGCAACTGTAGCGGATGGAAGTCAAGATGCGCAGTCTGAAGTGCCAAGCGTCGCTGAAGATTATCGCCCACAAGAGCGGTTTGTACCTCAACTCTTTGAGCCAGAGGTCTCTATTCTGACTGGAGAAGTCTTGAAGAGTCACCCGATGGAAGCCAGCATGGATGAGGATCACTCGGACGTGGTAAAGAATGACACCTCTAAAACAATGCCCACGATGCCTAAGCAAGAAGAGAAGCAACCCAATGCGGTGATTCGTTCTTTTGCCCAGTTAATCAAAGCTATTTTGTCAGATGCAGACCACCCTTCAAATTATACTCGCGCTTTTCGTCTCGGTAAGACTGTAGATGAGTCTATATGTGAGCAGGAAGAAACACCTTTTTTACAAAAGCAGTGTAAATTGTCCTCACAACGCATGCGTCCTGAAATCGTCCGTTTTAAAGGGAAGGCCTTGCTTTACCGGCGTACGCATTTATACAAGGCAGATGGAGTGGCCACAGCTGTGGATGCAGAAGTAAAAGTCGTGAAAGATCATATTAGGGACTTTAGTCGTACTGTTTTTTGGATGTCGCTTGGGCGTATTGTGGTGGATGTGGATGTGAAGCTTGTGGAAGACCATGCTTTAGAAATCGGTGACAATGGCCGCTTTCGTCATAGTTCGATTCGTAACCATCCAGAAATGGGCTTTAAGTTTAATCGTGCCAAGTTTAATACGTTGACCACGCCTGAGTATGACTTTTATATTGTGGTACGTAAGAAAGCAAACAAGACTTTTGCTTGGGGGTCTGCATATGGGCTTGATCCTCGCTCGACCAATCCTTATCCAGGGGATATTGAGGTGTACTATGAAAACCTACAATATAATCGCCAGCGTGGAGATGAAATCTCTGGCCTCGTACATGAGTTTGTTCATGTCTTGGAGAATTGGTTTACGGGAGGTCAGCTAGTACATCAGACCTCTGCAATCAACCCATGGCATACCCGAGTGCATAACTCTTGGGTAACCTGGTATCGGGCTATTTTAGAAGGTAAAGTGCCGTCTATTACGGGTGACCGTAGCAAGCCGCAAACGGTCAAACAAACAGGCCGCTTTTTGAGTGATCGTATGTTGCACTATCATGGAACTAGGTTGCAGCCCCCGGAGTTAGATGTAGACACAAAGAGGCAAGATTTAGCGCAGGATCTCCAAAAATATAAAGTGGTAGGGCACGCGCTGCACAACCCTCCTTTGCGTGTGAATGAAAGTTATTTACGCAAGCCCTTGGTGCGAGGGGGCTTTAAAGTTGCCAGGGGGTTAGGGTTGCACCCCAAACAGCCTCTTTCTTATGTTGTGGTCGTTCCTCCTTTTGAGACAGGGGGGCACTTTTGGGGGGAAGTGGGTTATACCATGGTGGATACAACCCATGCGGTAAACTTTAGGCTGAAGGAGTGTGCTGCAGCACAGCGAGGGGAGAATGTGCAGGCGGACTTTAGTCTGTTGATTTATGGGGTTTTTAGTGGATTTCGCTATCAACGCCTCTGGGCGAGTGGGGTACAGACCGCATGTACGGTACCACGTGCTTTCTGGCTGGGCCGTACGTATATGGTGGAGGGAAAGCCCGAAAATGTTGAGAAGTTTATCCTCGTTGTGCACCCACTCCAATCGATGCATTCGGATCATGTCGGTTTATTTGAACCTACTTTTCTTCTGCGAGGGATGCAGCGCAGTCAATCTGTCAATATGGGGCTGGTGGGTGAAGCTTTAATAGGGGACTTTGAGCAAGTTTTGTGGGATTAAGTGAGGTGTGCTGTTTCCTTTGGCAAAGGTACATGTGTACCTTTTATTCCTTTGATATTTGTGTTCATGCTTGTCAATCTTTTATTTCCTAAAATGTTAAAAAATGTTATAAGCACCCCTGAGCTTCCATATTCTATATAAAAATAAAAACAAAGTTGAGACAAGAAGAGATGTGTGTAAAGTCTTGGTGGTTAAGATTATTGAGTTGCCTATTCTTGCTGTGGGACGTCTCCCATGGTTTGCAAGCCAATCACGGGGGGCTTGGTAAGCGTAAGCGGTGCGAATACCTTGAGTGTAATAAGATCTCATTTGGAGGTAAATTTTGCAGAACTCACGGAGGAGGTAGACGTTGTCAGCAAGAGAACTGTAATAAGTATGCTCGAAAACAGGGGTTTTGTATCTTCCATGCAGGGGGACGATGCCGTCAGCAGATTTCCCCAGACGATCTCGAATCTATGCTGTGCCAGCAAGATGGGTGTAAGACGCTTGCTCAGCGAGGTAGCTTGTGCTTTCGTCATGGAGGAGGTTCGCGTTGTCAACAAGAAGGCTGTAAGAAGGCTGCTCAGCGCGGCGGTTTATGTGTTGCGCATGGTGGAGGTAAACGTTGTCAAAACCCTGAATGTGACAGAACAGTTAAGGGCCCAAGTGGGTTTTGTCTGCTTCATGATGGCAGCGAACTCTGTCAGCATGGCAATTGTAGAAAACGAGCGAAGTTAGGTGGACGGTGTTTCACGCATGGCGGTGCTCCGCGATGCAAGGTTGAAAAATGCAATAAAATGGTTGAGTCGCATGGGCTGTGCCGTGTCCATAACCGGGGCCAAGAAGGTGCTACAGCAGAGACAAGTGAGCCGTTGGCGGAGTGGAATGTTGAAATTCAGCTGCCTCCGACAGCTAGTGAAGAAGAGTTAGCTGTGATTTGGGAGAGTTTTCCTGAGCTTGCGGATCCTGACCATGCTTTAACCTTTCTCCCGAGTCCTGTGCAGTCTTCAGATGTTGCCCATGTGCAGCGACAGTATCCTGAAGTGGACTTAAGTCGTGCTTCTAACCAGGGTCAAGAAGGTGCTACAGCAGAGACAAGTGAGCCATTGGCTGAGTGGAGTGTTGAAATTCAGCTGCCCCCTACAGCTAGTGAAGAAGAGTTAGCTTTGATTTGGGAGGGTTTCCCTGAGCTTGCGGATCCTGACCATGCTTTAACCTTTCTCCCGAGTCCTGTGCAGTCTTCAGATGTTGCCCATGCGCAGCGACAGTATCCTGAAGCGGACTTAAGTAGTGTTTGTAACCGGGATCAAGAAGGTGCTGCGGTAGAGGTCGCTGAGCCGCTCGCAGATTGGGATGGCGAAATTGTGCTGCCCTCTGCAGACGCAGAAGAAATTCTGGATTGGATGTGGTTGAACGCCCCTGATCTTGTTGATAATCCTTAAATACATTGAGTTCTGAAAACGAATCATACGATAAGAAAGTAAAGTGTTGCGATCTGCGAGAAGCTTCGTTCGAAGCAATTTAAGTCCATTTGTGTTTTTATGTCTATATTGCTACTGCTGTGTCCATGGTACCGAGACGAATGCAAATAGTCGAAAACGTAGGCTGTGCCAATATCAGGAGGGTACCTTACCTTCTGCCCAAAATGAGGGTGGATGTAAAAAACTCGCCAAACGAGGTGGGCTGTGCATCGCGCATGGTGGAGGCAAACGGTGTAGTGTGGAAAACTGTACCACACCCGTGAAGTCAGCTGGATTGTGTATTTTGCATGGGGGTGGCAGGCGTTGTAAGCAGGAGGCTTGCACCAAATCCGCTCAGCCAGGTGGATTTTGTCTGAAGCATGGTGGAGGCAAACGCTGTCGTATGGAAAACTGTGATAGCTTTGCCAAGATCGGAGGAGTGTGTATTGCCCATGGAGGCGGTCGACTTTGTACGCAAGAAAGCTGTAATAAACTAGCTCGCTCGGGTGGCAGTGGCTTGTGCATCGCTCATGGAGGCGGTAAGCGCTGCAAAGTGGAACACTGTGACAAGATTGTACGGAGTGTGCGCAGTGGGTTGTGTCTAAAGCACGGGGGTGGAGCTGGTTGTGTCATAGAGGGTTGTGAGAAATATCCTCAATCGGGTGGCCTATGTGCTGCCCATGGTGGCAAGCGGCAGTGCCAAATGGACAGTTGTCGCAAGGTAGCTCGATCTGGGGGCTTCTGTCAAGCTCATGCAGGACGGATTTGTCAGGTAGAGAGTTGTCACAAGCTGTCTAAGTCGGCAGGGTGGTGTGCTGCGCATGGGGGAGGAAAACGCTGTGCGGTAGAGCACTGCAATAAACTGGCGAAGCTGGGGGCGTTGTGTATTGCGCATGCACGAGGGGTGCCGTGTGGTGTTGAGGGTGAGAGTGATCCGTGTGGGGTGGCACCTTTGGATACCGTGGTTGTGGAGGCTGCGGCTCAGGCCGTTGCGGTCGTGCCTGATTTGGAGCCTTTTTTGACTGAGGGGGGCGTACAGGACGTTGAACTGTTCTTGGAGCTAGAGGATGTGGATCAAGTGGAGCGGATGTTTGAAGATGATTCGGAGCTGGCTCGGCAAAGCTCATCTGATGGGCTTAACACTTGTGAAGTTACGAGGGGTTTGTCTTCCCCGGAAAAATCTTTGCATTGAGCCGATGTAGCTGTTCTACCAAAGGGTGTAACAGCTTTCTGGAATGGCCGTCTAGCTTGTTATGGTGTATCAAGAACCTGTCTGTCTGCTGGTGAAACGTTTCTGGGGAATGCAGCCATTGATTCCAGGTTTCTTCGGGAGTTTCGCTTATTTTGGACCAGCATAATGTGTAAGCTTGTTCCAAGAGTTGGAAGTTAGGATCTAAGGCTGTAATCCATGCTTGTATTTCGGCAACTCGATATATGGCTCTCCCGTTAGCTTGAGCATCTTCATAGTCAGCATGTTGGGCAGTAGATAGGGCTTTTTTTAAGGTGGCTTTTTCAATAGTTTTATAAGTCGCTTTGTTGAGCCTATTCTTCTCGTGGTACCACAAGTGGTAGTACCATAAGTGGGGGTGCGTTGCATATGTGAGGTATTCGTTTTGACTGCTACAGCTGGAGATGAGAGAAATATAGACGTGGTCTAGTCCGATAGCGTCATGGGCAGCGTCTTCGAGCGCATTGGCAACCACACTTTCGGCCTTTAGCATCTCGTAGAAAGAATGAGTATAAATGCGCGCAAAGCTGGCTGCGTTTCTAGCGGCAGATGTTGTGGCTGTGTGTATTTCTCTTCGAGCAGTGGAGTAACTTAAAAGTAGCGTGATAGCATGTTTTTTCCACTCTTTGGGATGAGTGAAGTTTGCCTCTTTGCGGGTTAAGAAATCATTCCAGAGCTGTGTTTCAGCAGCTAAAATATCGAATAGGTAGTGTGGCTCTGTACTCTTTTTTCCAGCTTCCACGGCTTGTTGATCCCAAGATTGATGTTGCCTTGTCGCGAGTAGTCTTAAATAAGGGTCCTTCTTTACGAAAGATTGTATGTGTTGCTGCCAACGTCGGCTGACTTGGCTTAGCTTGGAGATGCTTTTGTGTGGAGCCAGTTTATGCATGGTCATACCTAAAATTTTTTCCGCGGTTTCATGGGGAAGGTCCGCAAATGTTGTCTTAGGGGCTGCTATGGTACTGGGGTGAAAGGATAAAAGAAAGAATATTAGATATACATGGAAATAACGCATGCGAGCCTTTGCTGATTTTTTACGCATTATGTCT
>JAPPOJ010000061.1 GCA_028817975.1 Zetaproteobacteria bacterium
ATGCAATTGAAGCCTTGCAAACGGATCTTCTGACTAAAGATCGCATGGCTCAAATTGGTATGCTAGCAAATGGGTTTGCTCATCAATTTGCAAACATTATGAATGTAATTGTCTCTAGCTCACGTATCCTCGCGCGACGTGATTTGTCTCCAGAAAGGGTTCTTAAGGCACGAGAAAGTATTGACAAGGCAGCAAATTTTGGAAAGGATCTGATTGACGGAATCTCCTTTTCAGCCAAACAAAATACAGAGAAAAAATACTTACCTTTAGGTCGATTAGTTCAAATTTCCGAATGGTTGGTAAAGGGGAAATTGGGTGAACGGACGCATGTCGTGAATGAGATACCTGATAACTACCAAGTTTTTGTGACTCAAACTCAACTGATCAACATTTTTATGAACCTCTTCGGAAATTCTGCAGACGCCGGAGCTGCAAATATCTGGGTACGTGTAGTAGATCAAGTTACTGTTGAAATTATCGATGACGGCCCAGGTATACCAACAGATATTCAAGAGAAAATTTTTGAGTTACACTTTACGACTAAAGGGGAAAATTATGGTAGTGGAGTGGGACTTTCTCTTGCATTGCGTGAAGCACATGAGATCGAAGCAAATATTATCCTGGATTCAAACAATACCTCAGGAGCTAGGTTTATTCTTCAATTTAAGGAGTTAACATGAAAATAATGTGTGTTGAAGATGAGGAGAGTTTTCTTGAAAATTTAGTGGATGAACTTAGCTTTGAAAGTGGTACAGAGACTTTTGGATTTTCAGATGGCTTTAAAGCTTCTCAGGCTCTCATTGACATTTTGCCAGATGTTGTCATTACCGATATGAATATGCCAGGTGTACATGGAATGATGATGCTTTTTACGGTTCAGCAAGTACTACCTCAAGCTCAAGTGGTGGTTCTCTCAGGTAACAGTCAAGAGCAAAGTGAGCAAGATTATGGCATGCAGATCAACGTCCCCTATTTTCGCAAACCAGTAAATGATAGTTTTTTTGAGTATGTACGCTCACTCAAACCTGTAGAGCACTTAAAATCTACTGGTAGCATCGAGGAATTGGAGTCTATTTCCAAAGAATACGAGACTTGGCAACGTGGGTGCTATGAAATAGCCAAATGCAGCTTAGACTTTTATGATTTCTCTGGTGATTTTGTTAAAAAATATGGCGCTAAGGCATATGACAATATTGATGCCGCAAGAGTTTGAAGCGCTGGTGGGTGAAGAGCACCTGGATGCCCAAAAATCCGAGGACAAAATCTACCTCAAAGTAAAAGGCAGTTACCAGGCACAGGAGGCCTTTGACAGCCGTGAGGATAAGCGAAAGTGTTTTGCAGTAGTCACCGAAAATCTGCAAGCTTCTCCCTGTGAACACCCCACGGATCGTAACCGTGACAAACTGGCGCTGATGAGTGATTGTCTCTGGTTTAAGCAAGAGTGGCAAGGCCCTGGCCATGAAAAGACCTGTGAAATCCTTGAGCATACGATCAAATCATTGGGGCTTGCTGAGGATGCGGAAGAAGCGCTGCAAGACTTAACCCAAACTTTAGATGTGGCTCATGGTCGGGTGGCCTTGCTTTTCGGGGATCAGGCCATGCTACCTGAGGTGATCTTAAGAAAGATGGCCGCGCGGCTGTATGACACCGGTTCCAAGTACTATGTCTACTCTAGCTTTGACAAAACCTTTGGGGCTCCGATTGGGGAAGTGGTACGCATCCGCAATCTGCAGACAGGCAAGTATCTTACGGCTCGGGAGTTTGGTCCGCAGTATGACCACTGTATGCAAAAAGACCTCGATGCTCAACGTGATAATCTGTTTACGATTCTGCCTTCGGGAGAGCATGGCAAGTACTTCATTCGTTCGGTCAAGAATAAGCACAGGTTTCTCCATAGCAAACAGTACCCAAATACCGAAGATAAATGGCTGACTCTGCATCACATGGATTTTAGTGAGCATGAGAAATTCTCTTTCGCTCCAGGTGAAAGTGCGGGCAAAAAGTTTGTGCACATCATTGCCACGTCTTCGAATCAACTTCTCGACCTCAAAAAAGGCGGAAGCATCCACATATCCAGCCGGACCGGGGATGATACCCAAAAATGGGTGTTGGAGCGTGCTCCAGATAACCCTGAGCCGGAGGTTGCTGAAAACCCTTTTGAGAAGTATGTAGGGCGTATCCTGCGGATACGGAACCTCGGCACGGGGAAATATCTAGCCTTGAAAGCAGGCGGGACAAAACCCGGTACACGCATGGTGCAGTACAACTTGGATGGCACAGAGGACCAACTCTTTACGCTGTTAGAATCGGAAAATAAAGGGACCTATTTTATTCGTTCGATGAAAGGCCCCCAGAAGATTGTCAGTGTGCAAGGAAATAAAAAGGGTAAGATGCAGCCGCTTGTTTTGTCGCAGCTGGGTCCCCAAAACACCGCGACATTTTCTTTTATACCCGAAGGGGAAGAGAGTCAGCCCTATTTTAGAATCAGGTCAACCGCCACTCAACAGGTGCTGGATGTCAGAAATCCAAAAGGGCACGGGAGTCAGGTGCAAACTTGGCCATCTCACAATAACAGGACCGCAAACAGCCAGAAGTGGATCTTGGAAGAGGTGGAATAAGCCATCGCGGAATCTTGCTGGGTCACCGCGTAGAAAATATCGAGGATCTCCACTTCCTGCTATCTTTTCCTACGGAGCTTGAGGTATGCTCGCTCCAAACGAAGTGTTTACCTCGTACGGAGAGTTCATAGCGTATGGATGAAGATGTGAGTGTTTTGGGGACTCCCCTCAAAGAATGTAGCTGCAAACCGATGACAGGCTTTTACCGCAATGGGCGTTGTTCCACAGGGCCGGAGGACCAGGGCCTGCATACGGTTTGTGTGGAGTTGACCCGTGAGTTCTTAAGTTTTTCCCGCGCACGGGGGAATGACCTGATGACCCCACGGCCCGAGTGGGGGTTTCCGGGCTTGCAGCCAGGGGATCACTGGTGCCTGTGTGCCCTGCGCTGGCAAGAAGCCTTTGAGGCGGGTAAAGCTCCGCTCGTCTTTTTAGAGGCCACCCATCAGAAAACCTTAGAGGTGGTCAAGCTTACGGACTTAGAGCAACATGCGGTGCAAGCCAAGGTGCTCCCCTTTGCCAAGGCTTCTGCCTCGCATCGATCCGGAGAAGATTAGATGGTGGAAGGTGCAGCGGTGGAAGTCTATGATTGGCTGATTGTGGGCGGTGGCATTCATGGTACCCATATTGCGGTACGCTTGTTGGCGAGTTCTCGGACGCAGCCGGTTGCAGTGCGGATTGTGGACCCGTCTGTAACCCTGCTACGTAAGTGGCGAGAGCGGTCGGCCTCCACGAAAATGAAATACTTAAGGTCTCCGGGGGTGCATAATTTGGCCACCGACCCGTTTGCTTTAAAAACGTTTGCAGGTAAGAAATCCCGAACCAAGCCCGGTATCTTTGCGCAACCCTACGCGCGTCCAGCTCTGGAGTTGTTCAACCGCCATTGTGATGCGCTCATTGCAGATGCTTCCCTGGGTGAGCTGCACATTATGGACACCATTCAATCGATGGATCTTGGTGAAGATAGGGTCCAGCTTAAGACAACTTCGGGTAAGTTGCTGCAGTCGAAGAAAGTGGTGTTAGCGCTTGGCCCTGCGGAAATCAAAAAGACTCCGAGTTGGGTAACTCCGGAGATGTCTCAGGTCCAGCATCTGTTTGCGGCCGAGTTTGACTGGAGTGAAATCGTCAAATATAAGAGCGTGGCCATCATTGGAGGTGGAATCTCCGCAGTCCAAGCGGCCTTGTATGCGGAAAGCATTGGCTTGGAAGTCCATTTGCTCAGTAGGCATCCGATGCGAACGCATATGTTTGATTCTGATCCAGGTTGGTTGGGGCCTAAATTTTTGACCCAATTCTCGCGGGAAAAGAGTTACGCCAAACGCCGTCAGTGGATCGATCGCAGCCGTTATACCGGGTCGGTTCCCCCTGAAATACACCGTTCTTTAAACAGTCGGATTCAATCGGGGCGCATTCATTTTAGGCAGACAGAGGTAGACTGTGGGCAGCAAGAGGGGGTGACGACACAGCTCACCTTAAAAGATCGGCACCAAATCGAGGTGGATCAGGTCATTCTAGCCACAGGGTTTCAAAAAGCCAGGCCTGGAGGAAAGATGATTGATCGGCTGGTGGAACGCTACCAGCTCCCGGTCTCCGTCTGTGGGTTTCCGATTGTTGATCGGCAATTGAGGTGGCATCCTCGTATTTATGTCTCTGGCTCTTTAGCGGAATTAGAGATAGGCCCGGTTGCGAAGAATATCGCTGGAGCCAGGCAAGCTGCCGAGAGGATTGAGTCTGCCTTGAAAAACTAGGTAGACACGGCAAGTACTCAACTCCCTTACAACGTATAAATCTTGATCGAGCTAGAGGCTGTGCTGCGGCACACTGGGCATTGCTGCACACGAGGCACGCACTGTTGACATAACACCTGGTGCCCACAAGGAATGAGGGCATACTCGGCATCGCGCTCCATACAGATCACACAAGCCGGGGTAGTCAAGGAATCTCCTTGCTCGACTTCACTCAGGGTGGGGGCGGAAGGCGTGAAGTCGGAGCTGGGCGCTGGATCGGGACAGTGATGCTCCCAGATAGCCGAAAAGGTCACCGGGCTGAGTGGCCGGCTACAGTGGTCGCCATTGACATAGATATGGGGTGTACGCAGAGTCTCAGGCTGGGGTGAGGAGGCTCTTGGGGAGCTTTCTACTGTAGAAGGGCTGGACACGCCAAAGATCGCTTGGCTGAGGCGGCTGCTGAGTTCACATACTAGCGGTGAAGAGGATGGGCTGGGGGAAGCCTGTGTCGCACGGGTAGCTGTTGCTGGGGGTGTTTGCGGGAGGTCTTGGTCCGAGATCGCAAAGTAAGTTGCAATGTGTTCGGGGTAGTAAAGGGTACCGCCGAGGAGGCCACTGTAGCTTATTCTTTTTCCCTGTTCGCGTGCGTCTTCGAGCAGCTGATGTAGGCTTGCTTCCATCTCAGGGGTGTGGGCACATGCTACGATGACGGAGTCCTCGGCTCTTAACTCCAGGGTTTGTGGATGGGCATCGAAGTGGATGCTGGTATGACGGGGGTCGAAGTGGTGCAAGGCGTACAGGTTAGCACCTGCAAGTAGGTTAAATCCAAATAAGAGTGCTAAAATGGCTTTTCTAAACATCATCCTAAAATCCTTCATGCAAAATTATAGCTAAAGATAAGGATTTGTTATCATGGTTGGCATAAAAATGTCAATATGAGCGGGAATCAGCAGACTTAAAGTGCAGGGGAAGGTACCACGGGTTCTGGCGTATCTGAGGAGAAGTTGTAGTGCGGTCCACCAGAGTGCTTGAGGAAAACCTTAAAGGTAGAACCCTGGCCCACTTGACTGCTCAGCTTGATTCTTCCTCCCAGGGCGGAAACCCGGTGTTTGACGATCGCGAGGCCGAGCCCTGTCCCTCCCAGTAAACGTGAGCGATCCTGGTCGACGCGGTAGAAACGCTCGAACACGCGGTCGAGGTCTTGTTCGGGGATGCCGATGCCCGTGTCGGAAACTTCTAAGATCACTTCCAGACCTTCGACTTTGACCACACAGCGCACGGCTCCTCCTGGAGAGGTGTAGCGGAGGGCGTTGCTAATGAGGTTGTCGAGGATCTGGCGCATGGACTCGTCGTCGGCGCGTACGTAAGAGGCGAAAGGCACGGGGTCAAAGATCAGCTGAATATTTTTAGAGTGGGCTTGCTCTTCATATTGAGACTTGACTTGCTGTAAGATGAAATTCCAGGTGATTTCCTCATATGCGTGCTGTGGTTCTGCGGACTCTATTTTGGCGAGGCTGAGAATATCTTGGACCAGGTATTTTAAGCGCTCCGTGTTGGAGGCGACTTTATCTAAAAAACGTCCTGTCGTGGCGGGGTCGAGTTCACTGCTGTTCTGTAAGACTTCCACATAACCTTGAATGCACGTGAGCGGAGTTTTGATTTCGTGGGAAACGTTGGCCACAAAATCACGGCGGACCTGCTCTAGTTTACGAATTTTGGTGATATCACGGATGACAATGGTGACGCCACGCCCGTTGGAAAGGGCGAATGCGGAAGAATGCACGCTGATGGTTCTCGCCCCTGAGCTTTGCCCGTTACCTGGAATATCTAGCTCCTTTGAAATCATTTTTTCGCTGGTTTGGGCATTGTTGATAAGATCTCCCATCCACGGGTAATGGGTAATCAAGGTTTGGGTGGAAGCATGGGCGAGGTTGCTTCTGGGATTGAGTAATTCTTGTGCGGCGGTGTTGCAAAACAGGACGGTATTCATGGGGCCGATGGAGATGATCCCTTCACTCATGGCCTTCATCATGGACTCCAGTTGGGCGCGTTCGCGGGTAATGGTGGCTATTTTGGAGCTGATCATCGATCCCATATAGCGCAAGGTGATATTGAGTTGGCCGACTTCGTCAAAACGGTGCTCAAATTTGGGTAAACGGTATTCCCCCCGGGAGAGTTTTTTACATATTTCTGCAGTATGGGTGAGTGGCTGAGTAATTTGGCGGACCACAAAGTAACTGCCTATGAGAATCCCCACGGCACCAAGTAGGGTAAAGATGATGACCCAGCTGAGCAAGTTGTGTACTTGGTGCTCTAAGCGTTTTTGAGAAACAGCGACGCGCACAGCACCGATAATATTACCTGAAGGTTGCCGCATGACTTTGGAGACGTACATCATCCGCTGGCCGAGGTGATGGCTGAAGCGGAAGGCAAAGCCATAGCTATTGGCGAGGGACTGAATAATCTCTGGCTTGGTCCAGTAGCTTTTGTTGTCCCGTGAGGCATGGAGGTGGTAGTTGGAAGCCGAATCGGCGATGACGTTGCCAAATTTATCAATGATGGTAATGCGCGTTTTGCTGCGTTGCCCTACTTGGCGCACGGTGGCGCGAAATTCATCGATTTGGTCGGTGAGAATGGCACGTTCGGACAAGGGGCCGAGCAGTACGGTTTTTTCTTCGAGGTCTTGGACCACGTGGTTCCAAAGGTATTCTTTGAATTTGCCTATCATGAGTAGTACTGCAGTAGACAAAACAAACGAAGCGACCAAACCATTCAAGAGATATATTTTCCAAAATATATTTCTTCGGATATGGCGTATCGCAGAGCGTATCATGGAAAGAAATCCTTGACTAATTCTGATAAAAGGTGTCGCAGCACTTATAACCAATTCCGCGGATGGTCTCGATGAGTGCACCACTGTCGCCGAGCTTTTTACGGATGGCGCGAATATGTACATCGATGTTGCGGTCGATGACATAGGTTTCTTGGTCACTTAGGAAGCCTAAGAGTTGCTCGCGGGTAAATACCTTACCTGGTTTTTGTGCCATCGCGTGGATAATACGAAACTCAGAGAGGGTTAATTTTACGGGGGCACCATGTTTAGAGATTTCATATTTGTCAGGAACGATCTTCACGGGACCAATTTGAATCGCAGAGGGACTGGTGTGGCTTGGTTGCGAGGAGCGGCGTAAAATGGCTTTAATCCGTGCCAGCAGCTCGGTTTGACTGAAAGGCTTGGACATGTAGTCGTCGGCCCCGAGTTCTAAACCGATGACTACATCACTTTCTTGGCTCTTGGCGGTGAGCATCAGGATGCCGGTACCGTTTGTCTCTGAGTTGGACCTGATTTGTTTGCACACCTCTAGTCCATCCATCTTAGGTAACATCAGATCGAGAATAATGAGGTCAGGTAAAAACTGTAAGGCCTTTTTCATCGCCGACTCGCCGTCGGTTGCGGTCAACACCTGGTAATGTGCGTTGAGCAGGCTAAACTCAAGTAGTTCTAAGATGTCGACATCATCTTCCACGATCAGTATTTTGGCTATATTACTTGACATGTTTATTCCCCATCGGTCCTTCCGTCTAAGCAGATTTAGACTATTTATGGTTCGTCCATACTAACTGGTACCAGATCGATTGCCTTTTTAGATTCCACACTGGTCATGAAAAAGCAAGGTTTTTCTTAGAACTGACGCGCTTAGGTGGGGTAAAGACAAGAGATCGTTTGCCTATTTTTTATGGTATTTCAAGCGGTGTTGGCTTTGTCGGCAAGTGTTTTTATGATTGTTTTCTCTGTCGTACTTGCTGTACCTTGAGAGTTGTTGCCTTATGAAAGGCCCAAGTATGTGTGTATGTCTTGCAATCTTAAAAGGAACCCAGGTTATGCTGCGAAAGATTCGAACGGTGGTTTTCGCTTTCTCTTTTTTGAATGTCTATTGGGGTGGGTATGTGCTGGCACAAAAGGCCGAGGTGACAGGTCGAGTGTCTCCCTCCTCGCAGATGCCAGCTGCATCCGATGCTGTGGTCGATGCTGAAGCTGGTTTGGTCCATGTGGAGCAGAGTATTTTTCGTATTCACGCCAGCATGTTAGGTGCAGACCATGAGTTCTTGCTCTTTGGGAACATGGCGATGCCGAAGCGTGCTGATTTTAGCTCTAACCAGGGACGGGTGATTTGGTTTGAACAGTCCGAAGACGAACTTGTGGTCTATCAGTCGAGTGTGGGTAAGGTGGTAGATCCGACGCAAAATCACCGTTTGCTCTTGGCGAAGCTTCCCGCCGAGGAGGACGATGACTGGATTGAATTTGACCTGCTGCCGTTGCTGGAGAAGTATAATCAGCAGGATTGGTATCATGCCCCAGATATCCGCGAAGATGAGTCGGTCGATGTTTACCACTCGAACTTAGATCAGATTATTCCTTTAGAAGAGTGTGTGGTGCAAAATGTGATTCCTTCCCGTCAAGAGAAGAATGCATTTGCGCTGCAATTAACCGCGACGGTTCCGCACAGCAATGACCCGTGGCAAACTTTGTTTGAAGAAATGTACTCCATCCCCGAGGTGAGTTCGTCCATGTCGGTCTCGGTCAGCTATTATCTGATGCCACGTAGGGCGAATGATGCCTTCCAACCTCGTCGGGGCAGTCACTTTCGCAAGGTTGGATATTTTGAAGCGCGGCCGCAAGTGGAAGTGAAGACAGGAAATGTCTTTCGCCATATTTTGAAGTGGGACTTTTCCAATGCAGCAGCCAAACCGGTCACCTTCTACTTGAGTCGCAATACGCCTGAAAAGTACCAAGAGGCTTTGCTGGCAGCCATCCGCTTTGTGAGTAAACACTTTGCCAATGATCCTCTGCGTGGTGCGATTGCTCCGGAAGGCATTCACGCCCCCCACCCAGACTACAACATTATTCAGTGGACCGAATATGAACGCTCGGGATTGGCCTATGCGGATGTCATGGCAGACCCTTTGACGGGACAGATCCATCATGCGCAAGTGAATCTCTATTCAGGATGGATGGAGCATACCAAGCAAGATCTCTACAACAAGTATGGTCGCGACCTGGCGAAGCTGGATGGAGATAAGATCGATCGTTTGGTCAGTTATGTACTTTCATGTGTGCTCGCCCATGAGTTATTGCATGTGATGGGGCTACGCCATAATTTTGCCGGGCATAAAGGAAATGTGCTGACTCCGGCAATGTTCGATGATTTTGTGGAGAAGATTTTGGCTGATCCCACGCAGAAATTGGAGATCCCCTCGATCTCTAGTTCGGTGATGGATTATTTGAACATGGACGGAGATATTATTTTTGGCCATCAGATTGTGGTGCAACAGATCCAACCCGCGGTGTATGATCGGATGGCGATTGCTTGGGGTTATGATGAACAGCCTTGGAGTGAGTGGACCGAAAAGTCTGCACCTTTGTTTTCCACCGACGATCATGATGCTCGGGATGGTGTGGTGCGTGGAACTTTCGCCAATCCATTTGTCAATAGCCAGTATGTGATGTCCAAACGTTTGTCACAGGTACCGCTCGACTTGTTGACCACTTTTATCCATGCGAAATCGTCGAAAGATTTGGGCGAACGCCGGCCTGTAGGCATGGTGGTCTTGGATGCGGAGCGAGATGCGGGCTTTGTGCTCAATCCTCAGCACAAAGCTTTAAGTTATTTGGCGGGTGGTGTGCGTTTACGTGAGTTAGAGCATCTCAACAATGTGGCTTTGGTGCAAGATTCTGAGGCGTACTACACGTTCTACTACGCATGGTTAGAGCAGCAGCTCGCGGAAGCTGGAGGTTTGCGTGCGGTCACCCTCGGTGCGTTGGAACAAGCGTTGGTGCAAGAGCAGGGGCTGGACTTAGAACCTCAGGCTAAGAAAAGAAAAGTGTCGAAGTCCGCGAGTCCGGCCTTGGTCAAAGCCTTTTCGTCGGGTTGGTTACAAAGTTTGAAACAAGAATACTTAACTTTGGTAGACGAAGCAGCTCAGCGTACTTTCATGGGTTATAATGATCAGCCGGTTTCCTTCAGTGCGGAGGAGTTGGCGGTGATGCGTCAAGCGGCGGATGGTTATTTTGAGCGGTTTGGCCAAGAGTTCGTGTATAGGACATTGCGCTACCTCAACAAGGTGAAGTGGAAGACGGATTTACCCAGTCCTGTCAGTGACTTTTGGGAGCGTGGCTTTGAAGAATTGGTAAGCTTAGGTCATGAACTGGCTGAGCAGGTGATTCGCACACGGCATGAAGAAAAGTCCCAGCGTGGAGTGATTCGCTTGTCTAAATATCGCGCGATGCATGTGGACTTGCCCGAGTTTCGTTTTTGTCACAAAGCGAGGCTAGAGGCAAGCTTGTGGATTGAAAATATCCTCCACCTTTTGGGGGGCAGCTATGTTCCTGCCGTAAAGCTGCATCAGTGGTTTGATGAGTACTTTGCAGAGTTGATGGGATCTAAAGAGTCGATGCGAACTTTTGTATGTGAAGGGGACCTGAGCCTGACATTTAAAAACTGGATTCGGCGTCAACTCGAAATTCGTCAAGCTCTGCCCAGTAAAGCACCCTCTTCCTCAGAAAAGAAGTAGGCTTTGTCCCACCAAGCGTCTTAATGCCTGAGGGTCGAAAAAATGGAGTACGCGGAGGAAGTCTTGATAGGGCTGGGGTTGGCGGAAGGCGGTGGCCAGCATACGCCCACGTAGCCAATGGATGAGCCTGCTTTCGCTCGATAATTGCCATGGGATATAAATACAACGGTCTAGCTGGCGCTGAAACCAGCGGGTGGATCGCCCTTCGCGTAGACACTGCTGGAGCAGGAAGGCTCCTTCGCTGGCGACGGTCATTCCTTGGCCATAAGCTGGGTTGAAGCGACATGCCGCGTCGCCTAAGACAAAGAGATTGGATGGCCAACGCCGATTGCGCCCGAAGTGGAACCAGACGTTTTGGGCGTGGCAGAATTTATGGGTGGCCGAGCTGGTTGGCAGTATCCGTTGCACTTGGCTGATTTCGGCAGCTTCCATGCGTGACAGGAGTGTAGTCAAGGGCTGTTTACCTGGATTATTGCCAATACCGATCGTAGTCAGAATGCTCTTTCCGTCTTCAATAGGTCCGTAGAGTGCGCCGTAGGGATGATGTGGGGGTGCGGGCTGTTGGTAAAACTGAGTGGTGGCTGGGGTATCTGTCTCTCGGATAAGGACACGGGTGCGGTAGTTGACGCTAGTTCTCTGTTTTTCGGTGCGGATGCTTAGGCTCGGGAGTTGTGAGTTGCGCCCACGGCAGTCGACGACAATATCTGTTTTCAAAGTCCCCCGTGTTTTAAGGTGTACTTGTGCAGGCTGGCCTGTTCCTGGCCAGTGAATGGTTCCTTCGTCGTGGAGGTACTCTGTGGCACACGCACGTGCCTGTTGCCACATAAACCTATCCAGCAAGGGTCGGCTAAAACAGCGGGTGCGGATGCCGCTCGGATAGCTTGGGGCTTTGTATACCCCTGAGTACCAATGGGTTTCGGCTCCCCAGTCGAATTCGGGGACGTGGTGCTGATCCAGAAAGGTTTTGAAGTCAGCATAGGTGTGTTGGAGTCGATGTAAGCCTTTAGACAGGAGCACATGGACATGGGCCGATTGAGGGATTCCTGGTGTCATGTGTGTGCGCTGGTCGTCACGTGGCGCACGTTCGACGAGGGAGACTTGGATACCCATTTGTTTGAGGAGGTAGGTGACCAGGCACCCCGCAAAACCTGCGCCGAGTACGGTTGCTTTCATCGTTTAAAATCCCTAGGCTGAAGTCGAGAAGCGTATGGTGTTCTATGACCAGTCTAGCAAGTTTTCTGCGGATTCGTGTGCAGCTGGGTTCGATCCTTGCAGCATCAACTTGAACGTTTAGGCGATGAGTTTGAAGTGCTTTAAAACAGGGTTATAGACTTTCAACGTCAGCTCGTACAAATTTAAGATGAGTTAACAGAATGAAGAGCTCGATTCCCCTGTCTTCCTCGTTTAAAGTTTAAATTGCGAACTCAATCACTCACCTTTGCCACAGATCTGATCTGAGGCTTGGAGCTAAAGTTCTTCAGCCTGCTCTTCAGATTCGTGAGTGACGGAGGAGCCTTCTTCGGAGGTGGCTGCTTTTTTTGCCTCTTTGCGTTTTTGTTTTTTGAGCATTTTGACATGCTTTTTGTAGGGTTTGATATCCATAGGGCAATCGAGTTCGAGAGGGTCTTGGCCAGGATAGATGGGTTCGAACTCTACTTTATAGGCTTTTTCCGTCTCGGGATTGAGGTTAGGGAGGACGACTTCGCCTTGAGGGTCCCAGGGCATAAAGCGCCAGTGGCGGGCGCTGGCGAGGAGTTCGGCGACCTTAGCTTCGGTGCGGACGTTGAGGATCAGAAGTTTGCGAATGCGTTCGATCTGGCCTTTGTAAACGATGGCGGCTCGGACTACTTCTTCGTCTAGACCAACAAAGTCGGGGTGGTTCGCTATTAGTTCGTCTGCAGCAAGGTCAGCTCGTCGTGAGAAAAGCCTTGTTAAATCATTGATTTCATTGCTCTGAGCTTCATGCTGACGGGTAATAGCCTTGAACTGACGTTTGAGCAGCGGGTGGCTGCGGCCAAGTTTTTTGTAGCCATCGAGGTCGTAGGTCACAGCATTGTAATACCCCTTGACCACATCCATGCCATTAAAATCGACTTCATCACTCATATAGTTTTCGAGGTAGGCTTGGCCGGCTTTGCGGCTATAGGAGGTGTCCTTGCAGCGGGTCAAAAGCCAGCTTTCGCGTCGATAGTGGTCCTGAAACATAGTCCCACCAGTGGCGGAGATGTAAGAGGCTTCGCTGACCAAAAGGCCCATCTCACGCAGAAGGTATTCTGTGTAATACGCAATCTTGTATTGAGATTTTGTAGTGGGGTCGGAAACCTTGCGAGCGATTTCCCAGTGTACTTGATGTGTTTGGAGACGATTTAATATCTCAGGAGGTTGGTTGCGGTATTCTTGGATACGCTCGACAAAGGTTTCGGGGTCTTGGATACGTGGCTTGTCACCATCGCCTGCGGGCCAGTTGCTCTCACTCATCTGAGTGTAGTAGGTGAAGTTAGCCCAATAGGGGCTGAGGCGCTTGTCTTTGGGAAGCTTTTCTCTGGGGATTGCCAGTAGAGCGGTACTGGGAATCAGCATTCCGAGCAGGAGAAAGCAGAGTCTGTTGTATGGGGTCGGGTGAGGCATGTCTTATTCCTGATATTTTGTCATGAAATCCTAAAATCCACTCGGCATTATAGCTAAGAGGGTATCAGGGTCTAGTGAAACCTAAATAGAGGTGTATTTTTTAAAGGTTGGAGCTAGGTTTTAATCGCTAATAGGCGGATCCTTGTAAAACATACAGCAGATCTAGCTGAGAGTGGAGGTAATTCAGCTGGCTGCTGAGATGATCAAGGGTGCTTGCGAGGTAGGGTACGGCAAGGCCACACCGAGAGGATGGAGAGGATGCGCTACCTGTGAGGTGTAAACGCCCTCCCCTGATGCGTGGGGTTGAGGGAGAGGCTTTTGGTTGTGAGGAGTTTGTATCGGGTGCAGGGGCAACCCGTACATAAGGATCGGCAACATTTGATATAGGTCGATAGGGGTCTGGTTCTATATAAGCCCCTTCCCCCCAGATATATCTTGTTCTGCCCCCTGTAGAGCTTGGGACTTCACTTGGACCTACTTCTGCGCTCGGGGGAACGGCACGCGCCGAACGAACGATCTGCCGTACCGAGGAGCCAAGCCTACCCAGGTCTTGGAAAAAACTCAGACTGGTAAAGGCATTGGGTACAGCTACGGAGAGACGGGTCCCGCCGAGCTTTAGCCAAGCTTCGGCCTCACGGGCTCCTCGTTCCGCTCCATACTTCGGAGGGTTGACCATACTGCGTAGGGTGATCAGAGGCTGAGTGAAGGTCTCGCGCCATGTGCTTAGCAAGCCTGGGGTGGGTTTTCTTTCGGCGGCAAGGATGTCGCGGTACAAGTCATGGACGTGTTTATGGCCTGTTTTCATGGCACTTTCGAGACTATCCAGGCCGGCCAGGGCATCACGTAAAGTGCGTTGGTCTAGGTCAACATTTTTATTTTGTAATCTGTCCTCTATTTGAGCGCAGATAGTTCCGACACACTCATGGATGTGGTCGAGGCTTTTTTTCTGAGAGAAAAGGCCGGCTGGGTTGTCGGGGGCAAAACCGTAGTAGGCGCTGATCAGCTGGCGCTTGAGGCTCAAGAGCTGGGCAAAACGGTCAGAGGTTGCTTTTTGGTTGATCATTTGGAGAAATTTGGGGCTTTGGAGGAGCGCAAATGCCGCGCGCTGTTTGTCGTTAGCCTGCCCTACCAAGGTGAGCTGGGGGTGAATGGCAGGCAGGATGTGGTCGTCTACAACCTTACGTAGTTTGGTGAACTTCTCATTGAATTCATCAGGTTTGTTGAGCTTGTGCAGGAGAAACTGCTGGGGATAGCCATTGCGGGTAAGGATGTCTTTCACAGGGTCTTGCTGCTTGAGCTGCTCGAGGAGGATGAGCTTGAAGTTATACAGAGCGAAGCCACGGCTGCGTTGGAGTTCATCAGGTACTCCGTCTAGGGTGTGACGGTTGTCCCAGGTAGCATCCTGGAGGAGGTCGTCGAGGTGATCTGCTGCGAGCCGACGGGCGGGGTCTGGCAATACCTCAAGGAGCTTCTCTACCAGTCCTTGACGGTTTTGGATGATTTGGGCGCGGCGGGTCTGAAAGATGGCAAAAGCTTGGAGGTTCTTGCGGTCTATTTGATTATGCAATTCATTTAGTGCACTTACATAATCACGACCCCGTATTCGGCCTTGTCTCGATACTGGATGAGTGCGGTGGTGGGGGTAGAGCTGCATGAGCTGTTCGCGGGTTCCGACTCCGGGCATTTGATGCGAAGGGGGGTAAGTATAAGAGTGCAGGGGTTTTCCAGTTTTCTCCCCGTCAGGGCCTGTGGCATAGACTTCATAGAGTATGGTGTCCATGTTCCCTGTCGATACCTGTCCAGTGTAGTAGATAAAAGACGCAAGCTCGAGGGCTAGGGCTGCTTTCGCGGCTCGGCCCGCGTCGGCATCCTGAAAATGAATGCGTCCGATATTGGTGATCACCTCGACAAGGTCGAGGTTGGGAGGCAAGGCTTGAGCACCCCGTTGGCTTAAAGGTAGCTTGCCATGAAGGATGGGGAACAGCACCTCGGGTGCAATATCCAGAGGCTTCGCGAGCGAGATGCCGGCACCCAGCTTGAAGTTGGTGGCGAAATTCACTCCCCCTTCAAGGGCTTTGCGGGCAAGGCCTATAGTCATGGGGTTGAAACGGAGTAAGCTTCTTAAAATATTTCCATTTCCTTGGGTTTCGCGAAAAAAAGTGCTCCACGATTCAGCTGCGGAGCCCTGACTCCTGCGGGGATCATCGCTTTGAGCCGCTTGCCTTTGCTCGGACGGAGGAGCTTCGATATCGCCAGGGGGAGTTTGTGGAGGCTGTTGTCTAGCTTGGTGTATTTGTCTTTCGAGAGTGCGGTCGATCCTTTGGTCGTCGTAGGAGCCTACGTCGGTGGTGCCGACCCCAGCCGCGTAGATAGGGCTTTTGCTTTTGAGAGTGGCGGTACCTGCTCCGGCTGCGATTTTTCCTCCGGCCGAAATGGTTTCCATCCACACCTTGTACAGCTCTCCTCGGGTACGTCGGCCGGCGAGGTACTCTGTCCAAGCGTGAGTAAATTGGTCGGCACCTTCTCCTAGAGCCCAGGTGGCATTGGCGACATTCATCCACTTGGCGGCTTGTTGGGCTGGGTCTCCACTTTCAGGACTGATCATCTGGGTGGCAAGCACCAGGAGGTTGGCGGGGTTGATCTTGACCTCTAGGGTGGGTCGAAAGTAGGTCACATCGACTTTGTATTCTCCGTCAGGCTTGATGCCATAGTCGCCAAACTCGGCGTCTTCGATGGCTCTGCGATCCACATCGTTGTCAGAGACATAATTTGGTTCCGGGGGCTCTGGGTTGTCGGGGAGATCCTGTTGGGG
>JAPPOJ010000144.1 GCA_028817975.1 Zetaproteobacteria bacterium
TCTCCATTCAGTTTAAATCAGAACGAGCTATTGTCCAATCCTACGAAAAAAAGCTTCACAGATATCATTTTTTCTTCAAAGATACGAGCTTTGAAGAATTAGCAAAGCTTCATACAAGCAAGCACCCTTTTATCCGTAATATTATTATCCGTGAAGTTCCAGGTGTAGGTACAAATGCTTGGTTAGTGCTAAACGACGAAAATCTGACAGCAACAGTTGACACCTTTAAACAACCCTTTCGAGTAAGAATTGCTATTCATGATCTCGATTTCCGCCGGACAAAAAACCCACTGAACCAACTCCCGAGCCTTCCCCTTCACTCAGGCTCTTCCGATCGCACTCTGCTTGAAGTTTCACCTGTTAAAAAACAAACAAGCATGGCTAAGCACCCTCAAGCCCAAAAAAATGCACTCAAGAAAAAGAGTGCTAAACCTGCAACAGCACAAAAAACTCATCACCAACTTTTAAAACCACAAAGCTCTCAAAATGCTCGTCAGCTGATTGCACCTGAGTTAGCCGCACTCAACAAAATCCCTCTCGGCAGGGGAAAAGCTTGGGCTTCCTTCCCTGCGTATGTATACCCTCTTAACATCACCGCATATCATCAATTCTCAACGACACAAAAGCGTCCTGAAAAAGATAAATACTATGACCTAGGTCTGCAAGCGGTAGAACTCTATCGAGGTGGACATGAATATAAAGCTCTTTTTCTCCTCGATCGTATTCTCGCAGAAGAACCACACCAATTCACAAGGGAACCCATCTATAGTTGGATCATGGCAGAATGCCATCTTGGACAAGCCAACCTTGCGCTTGCTCGTGGCTACTTTCAGTCACTGATCAAACAATTCCCGAACTCGGAGCTGCAACCTTTCGCTCAACTTAGAAAATGGGATATAGATTCCAATGAGAAAAGCAAGAGTGGTGAAAATCTTTCTCAGATGAGCGAATTAGTCCATTTTTTAGACCCTTTACTTGCAGAAAGCAATCCTGAGCTAAAGCTACTCGCTAACCAAAGATTTGCCTACTGGGGCGGTAAAAATGATTTTAGACCCGATCGACATTCGCTGGCTCGTCTGCACCCGCAGCAACCAAGCGCACCCCTATACACGTATAGTCATCAGGCACAAACCAAAGAAACAAAGTATCTCACGATGTCACTTGCACTTTACGAAATGTGTTTCTCAGCTCCAGAATTTGCTCTTAATGTTGCAAAACACATCAACCACTATACACAACATGCTGCAGCTAGCAACCCAGAATATTTTGAACAAATTTTAAGTCGTTGTGAGAGTATGCTATCCAAATACTTACATTCCTTTAAAAATAAACCTGCAGCACAACAAATGATCACAGTATGGGAGGCTCTCCCTGCAGCATCTAAATCACGTATCACGACTAAAAATATTCAATGGTACCTCGCGGAAGCCTACCGTAATCAAGGAAATACAATTGCGGCTGATCATCACTATGCTCAAGCCCATACAAAAGGAAGTAACCCAGTTAGAGATTTTCTAAGTCTATTCTACCCTCTTAACCATACATATACAGACACCTCCGATAGCAGAGAAAACAAGCAAAGTTCTGCTGTTCAAAAACTTACAAAAATGGATAAAAATCTTCTACGAGAGTGGAATACTCTTCCCTCCCAACATCAAAACAAAATCATGCAACAACTTTATCCTTACTTTCAAGGATATTTAAAAGAAAAATATCCTTTGAAAAGTGTGAGTGAAATTGTCCTCACAGGATGGAATAACAGCTTACACAATATAAATAAAAATACTTCTCAAAATAGCTCGGATAAGTATGGATTTACTCCACGTGCGGAGGGCGTCACAGAACTTATCACCATTGCAGGATGGTTTGGAAAATTAGGACAACAAAACAAACGTATTGAGGCTTTACAGTTGCTCAAAAAACTAAAACCAGATGTATATCCAAAAGATACCCATACTTCAACCATATGGGCCTCAGAAATGCTCAAACTGGCCGATCATTTTCGTAATCAGAATGCATATCTAGAAGCAGGAAGAACTTTCAGCCATGTTGCTGAAAATGCAATTAGTTCCGACCACAGAGCTGAGTCTTTCTACAAAGGAGGATTGCTTTTATATCGCGCAGGAAAAAGAGAAGAAGCTATCGCAGCACTCACAAAAGCTAGTCAAGATGGCAATAACCTTTTCTATGCAAACTTGGCCAAAGAACGGCTGAATAAACTTCAATAAGGAGCTTGATTTATGAGTAATCAAAAGTTTAACTACAATGGGAATGACTCCTCGTTTTCTACCACTCCTCCTCGAGCAAGTACATATCTTGATTTTATTCAAAATAGAAAAGGGAGAGTTCCTCGTCAATCCACACAAAAATTGTTTACAGCTGAAGACGAAAAAATGATACGTATACAAGATATCATCTGGCAAACTGCAGATAACGCATTTCCAGTTCTGATTACTGGAGAATCTGGAGTGGGCAAAGAAGTCATTGCCAAAGCAATCCACCAAGCGGGTAGTGAAAAAGAAAGACCTTTCATTCCAATTAATTGTGCCGCAGTACCCGCTAATCTTCTTGAAAGTGAACTCTTTGGTTTTGAAAAAGGTGCTTTCACTGGAGCAGATCAAAGACGTATTGGTAAATTTGAGCAAGCAGAAAACGGCACCATTCTACTCGATGAAGTGACCGAAATTGATATTAATCTCCAAGCAAAGCTTTTAAGAGTATTGCAAGAACAAGAAATCGAACGTCTCGGCTCAAACCAACGTATTCCAATTAATGCTAGAGTTATCGCGACGACAAATCGTGACATGAGTGCAGCAATCGCACAAGGCCGTTTTCGCCAAGACTTATATTATCGACTATATGTACTCCATATTGAAGTTCCTCCTCTCAGAGAAAGACCTAAGGACGTGATTGCTTTAAGTGAAAAGTTCTTGGAAGACTGCCGTCGTAACTTTAATCGAGATAATCTATGCTTTTCACCTTCAGCAATGGAAAAATTAAAAAAACATAACTGGCCAGGTAACGTACGCGAGCTCCAAAATGTAATCCAAAGAGCTGTCGTGATGTCATCACAGGATGAAATTGTTGCAGATATGATTCCTGTCGAAGGAGAAGGAGCACCCATCATGACCCTAGACTGGGTGGGGTCTCTACCTGTGGGACAAACACTCCGAACTGTAGAAACACACTTTATCTTAGAAACTCTCAAAAAGCACAAAGGAAATCGCACACACGCTGCAAAGACACTTGGTATTTCCTTACGCACGCTACGTAACAAAATTAATGAGTTTACACGTGAGGGATATGAAGTTACTCCCCCTACATCAGGTCGAGGAGTTAAATGACAGGAAAAATCAATTCCATCTTTAACTTTTCCGACCGTATCCAAATGTCTGCATTGAATCATCGGCTCCGGAGAAGTCATGTGCTCAATGCAAATATTGCGAACTCAGAGACCCCTGGTTACCGCGCACTTGGGTATGACTTTGAAGATCAACTCAAAGATCTCGTCGGAACCGGGGAACCTCTTGCAGTCAAGGCAACAAATCCTAAGCATCGCCTAAATCACTTTACAAGTACCGATGGAAAAGTAAGCCCTGATGTCTATGTACGGCCGACTGAATCTGTCCCCCATGATGGCAATACTGTCGATTTGGACCTCGAAATGACTCAAATGGCCCACAATCAGAT
>JAPPOJ010000030.1:0-948 GCA_028817975.1 Zetaproteobacteria bacterium
CGATGATACTGCAGCCTTAGCTGTGGGAAAGTAGCTCGACGCAGCCTTAAAATATCATAAAAAAAGCCCTGCGACCCTCAACGGTCGTGGGGCTTTTTTTATGTCTGCACAGCTGGGTATAAATTTCAGCACAAACGCTACTCTGAATTCCGATGGTGAAACTGAACTCTAGTTTCTTTGCTTCAGAGGAGGGCTGCTGTGTCAGGTATCATTGGGATGGCCGGTATTATTTATGGCCTTTACTTTGTCTTTACTGCAGAATCGAGCGGATTTACAGGCTACTATGACCTTCCTTCTTTAGTCTTATTAGGGATTCTTCCTCCGAGTATTATGCTTCTGTCCCACAAAATAGGCGATTTCCTTACAGGGATCAAGATTCTTATTACGTCGATGTTTCAAAATTCGCGCCGTCAACAGAACCAAGTTATTAACGCACTGACGGTATGCTCAGCGCGTGTACGCGCTGAAGGTATGGGGGCGCTCGTGATGGAGCGTAAGAAGCTGCCCCAAGGCATGTTAAATGATGGTGTAGCGCTGATTATTAATAACTTTAGCCTTGAAGAGATTCGTCACAACTTGAAAGCCAAAATGTCGGCAAAACAAAGTCAAATGGCACTGGCCAGTAACCTGTTTGAGAATATGTCTAAGGTAAGTCCAGGAGTTGGGATGATTGGCACCCTGCTGGGGCTGATCTCGATGATGAGTAAGCTGGGTGACCCTGCGGCAATTGGCTCGGGGATGGCTTTGGCGTTGATTACCACTTTGTACGGTCTGCTGCTGGGCACTCTTATTTATGCTCCTTTAGGAGAAAAAATTGCCATTGAAGCAGAGAAAACCTATGAGATTGAGCAGTTGGTGTTAGAGGGTGTACTTGCTTTGAAAGCTAAGAAATCTAGCTTACATATGAAAAATATTATGAATACTTTTGCCCATCAGTCTTCGCCTAAG
>JAPPOJ010000030.1:958-16246 GCA_028817975.1 Zetaproteobacteria bacterium
GCAACCGGCAGCCGGGGAATAATCAGGGAAAAAATGAGCCAAGAAGTCATCGAAGATAGCTCTCAGGTGGATGAAGAACCCGCCAAGATGCAAGTCAAGAAAAGTGAAGCTTTATGGATGATGTCCTTTTCGGACATGTCTTTGGTTTTGATGTGCTTTTTTGCTTTGTTGCTTTCTACGATGAAGCCTGATAAGGAGAAGTTTAAGCACGTTAAAGAGGGGTTCGTAGAGGAGGTTCGTCAAAAAAAAGATAAGCCTCTGTCTCAGGTTGCGAAGGAAGTTAAAGAGACGATAGAAGAAAAAAAACTCGCGAAGGTTGCCTCTGTCAATCAGACCTCGGACGGTTTGGCGATCGAGTTTAAAGACGGCATTTTATTCTCTCCAGGCTTTGCTGAGCTTAAACGTGG
This sequence comes from Zetaproteobacteria bacterium, assembly GCA_028817975.1. Taxonomy (GTDB): domain Bacteria; phylum Bdellovibrionota_B; class Oligoflexia; order Oligoflexales; family Bog-1112; genus JAPPOJ01. The sequence goes on from JAPPOJ010000030.1 coordinate 1,366, forward strand.
TCACCTGGCGACCCTTAAGGCAGTCATGCAAGTGGTCGCCGATGTAGGGGAGGAATATGATATTCGTATTGAGGGACACACTGATGATGTCGCTCTGGGTAAGAAAAATCGTTACCGCTCGAACTGGGAGCTGAGTGCTGCTCGTGCAGCGAGTATGCTCCAACAATTTGTTTCTTTGGGAATTCCAGAACATCGTTTGCAGGTGGTGGGGTTTGCCCACACACGACCTAAGCAAAAGATAGTGGGGTTGCGTGGTCGTGAGCTAAAACAGGCGCGTGCGTTAAACCGTCGTGTGGTCATTTGGATCTATTGATTTTAAAACAGGTGAGAGACGCGTAAGACACAATGAGAATGAAGGTGGCACTTATAATGGATAAGAGAGTTTTGCGGCCAATAGGGTGGAGAGAGTTTGCAGATAAAGTCGTCTTGCATCAAGAGCTTTTTCAGCTAAACACGCATATGAGTAGACGAATTTCGCCTTGTTGTGGTGCGTACGAAGATGAGAAAGATGACTTGGAGTCGGGGGTCGTGGTGCGAACACGTGATGTTTTGGCGCCACCTCCGATGTATAAAGTGTGGATGCACAATGATGATTTTACCCCGATGGATTTTGTGGTTTCCATCTTAGTGAGCATTTTTCATATGGACCCTTCCCGGGCGAATGAGGTCATGTTGGATGTTCATCGTAAAGGAATAGGTCTTTGTGGTATCTACCCTTTTGATATTGCAGAGACGAAGGTTTCTCAAGTCTTACAGGAGGCCAAAGCAAAGGAATATCCGCTTAAATGCACATTTGAAGCTGAGTAAAACTGTACCGCTATCAGGAGGGATTGGTTATGATTAGTCGCAATCTTGAACAAAGTTTGACTCGCGCAGTGCAAATCGCCCAGAGCAAACAGCATGAATATATCTCTTTAGAACACGTGCTGCTTGCCTTGCTTGAAAATCCGGAAGCTCGCCACGCACTCCTTGCTGTAGGAGGGTCCTTAGAACAAACCCGTAAAGATTTGGAAGACTATATGGTCATGCGACTCCGGTCGAGTAAGCATGTTTCGGAGAAAAATGCCCCGCAGCCGACGGTTGCGTTTCAACGAGTGCTACAAAATGCCGTCCAGCAGGTGATTGGGGCCGGTAAAGAGGAGATTGATGGCGCCCATGTTTTGGTAGCCTTGTTTCATGAAACCGAGTCTTATGCGCTTTACTTTTTACGTAAACAAGATGTTACGCGTCTCGACTTATTAGAATATATCTCTCACGGGACCATCAAGGAAGGCGTGGACCCCGCCTTGTTGGAGCAGGAGTCGCACTTACCCAGCCAGGTGATGCGTCGGGATAATATGGAACCCGAAGAGGGGGAAACGTCTTCTCTGCGCTCGAAAGGGGCTCGGCGTGCTTTGCCTGAGGGTGGTACCGGAACGTCGTCCTCTAAAACCAGTGACACGGGTGCAGGCCGTAGTGCGCGTAGCTCTCAATCTGGAAGTAGTCCCCTTGCGATTTATACCGTAGACCTGTGTGCTAAAGCGGAGAAAGGGATGGTGGACCCTTTGATTGGGAGAGAACACGAAGTTGACCGGGCGATTCAAGTGCTCTGTCGGCGGCGTAAGAATAACCCATTGTTGGTGGGAGAAGCGGGGGTAGGCAAGACTGCTATTGCAGAGGGGCTGGCCCTACGGATTACCCAAGGCAAAGTACCGAGTGTGTTGAGTCATGCTCGTATCTATGCTTTAGATTTGGGAACGCTGGTGGCAGGAACGAAATTTCGGGGAGACTTCGAACAACGCCTCAAAGGCCTGGTGCGTGAAATCAAAGAAAAGCGTGGTGCGGTGCTGTTTATTGATGAAATTCATACCATCATGGGCGCAGGTGCGGTCGGCAATGGGAGTATGGATGTCTCCAATATTTTGAAGCCTTCTTTAGCCTCTGGTGACATTCGCTGCATTGGCTCCACCACCTTTCGTGAATATCGTCAGCACATTGAGAAAGACCATGCCCTGACCCGCCGGTTTCAAAAAATTGTGGTCGAAGAGCCTTCGGTCAAACAAACCGTCGGTATTCTCGAAGGCCTTAAAGAGAGGTATGAAAAGTTTCATGGGGTACGGTTTTCGCGGGATGCCCTCAAGCAAGCTGCAGAGCTGGCGCATGTGCATATTGCGGATCGCAAACTACCTGATAAAGCCATTGATGTGATCGATGAAGCGGGTGCGTTTAAGGTCTGTAATGGCTTTGAAGGTTCGGGGGAACCCGTGATCGGTGTGGGAGATATCAAACGTACCATAGCCAAAATGGCCCATATACCCGAGCAAAGGCTCAATCAATCGGCGCGTCATGCCCTCAAAAACTTAGGTCAACGCTTAAAACTACAGATTTATGGTCAGGATGGTGCGGTGGCAGCATTGGAGAAAGCGATTATTCTGGCTAAGTCTGGCTTAGGGCGTGAAAATGCGCCGATTGGTTCATTTTTGTTTGCAGGTCCCACAGGGGTGGGGAAAACAGAGCTGGCAAAACAGCTTGCCGTGGAGTTAGGGATTCATTTTTCTCGCTTAGACATGAGTGAGTATATGGAGCGTCACGCGGTTTCGCGTTTAATTGGAGCACCTCCGGGATATGTGGGCCATGAAGAGGGCGGGCTTTTGACCGATGAGGTATACCGTAACCCTCATAGTGTGTTGCTCCTCGATGAGATTGAAAAAGCGCACAGTGATGTACACAATATCTTGTTGCAAGTGATGGACGATGGCACCCTGACGGATTCGAATGGCCGTAAGAGTGACTTCCGTAATGTGATTTTAATCATGACTACCAATGCCGGGGCGGAAGAAATGGGTCGTGGTGCGATTGGCTTCGGTGGTAACTTGCTTGCCGGGGTGGTGGACAAGAGCAATGAGGCTTTGAAAAAGGCGTTTTCACCTGAGTTTCGGAATCGCTTGGATGCGGCTGTTAGCTTTGCACCTTTGCCGCATGGTGTGATGATTCAAATCGTGGATAAATTTTTGGCCCGACTGGTGGCAAAACTGAGCAAGCGTAAAATCACCATGCAGGTGACGCAGGATGTACGTGAGTATCTCGCTGCTAAGGGCTATGATCCTGTCAATGGTGCCCGTCCTATGGAAAGGCTGCTGCAAGATGAGATTGCCCGCCCGATTGCAGAGCTGATGATTGCCAATAAGCCAAGCGCAAAGCGACGTGTGGTTGCCGTCACTCTCGCTGCACCGAATACCCCGCCACAAGTTGAGTGGGGCGCTCTGGCATAAACAAAGTTGCCTGTGCTTGTAGAGTACCCGACATTTGGTGGTGCCTGCAGGTGATACACTTGGGATTTTTGTCTTTCTTCCTCGGCGTCTATGGTACATTGACCACTAGACTTGAAACTTATTCGCTCTAGTCGGTAAATGCTAAGGCAACGTTGAGGGTATTCCAGTGAGTGTCAAAATTCCACAGTACCTAATTTGGATGGCATGGCGCCAGCTTGTGTCTCCTCGCGGTAAAAATCTTTCCTTTATGACCATTATTTCTGTGCTGGGGGTCACGATCGGGGTGGCGACACTGGTGATTGTGCTTTCGGTGATGGGTGGCTTTGAGCGTGACTTGAAACAAAAAATGTTTCGCGGTTTACCTCATCTTGAATTTTTTCATCAGACCACCGCGGCAGGCTTTAGCTTACAAGACTTCTCGGTGCAAGATGCTGTGCGGGGCCTGCCGGGGGTAGAACATGCGGAGCCTTTTATCCGTGCGGATGTCGTGGTGAAGCACCGCCGTAATATGGCGATTAGCACCATTTTTGGTGTGCAGCCGGAGCTGGGTGGTCAGATTTGGGGCTTTGGTGCGGAGCATCAGGATGACAGCATCCTTGACCTGTTGCAGCAGGTTACTTTGAGTGGACATCCTCCTTTGTTGCTGAGTGAAGAGCTGTCTTCTCATATGGGGGTGCGCGTTGGAGATGTCGTCGAGCTGCTAAACCCAGGAGCGCGGGTGGGGTCAGCCCTCTCGGGGCAAAAGTTGAGCCAGGCTTTTGAAATAGTCGGCTTTTTTTGGACGCGCTTGCCTCAGTATGATTTGAAGTACGTGGTGACATCTCTTGCTGCGGCCCGGCCGTTTATGCCGGACTATGATGTGACCTTGGATGAGCGTGAGTATGTCACCGGAATTGGGGTCAAAATGCAGGACCCCGAGCGTCTGACGACATGGCGTGCAGAACATTTGCCAGCAGAGATGGCGGTACATACCTGGCGGGATACCAACCATTCGCTCTTGCTTGCTTTACAGCTTGAAAAATTTACGATGAGCGCTATTTTATTGCTTATTGTTGTAGTTGCCGCGTTTTCGATTAGTGGCACAATGATGATGACGGTGTATCACAAGCGCAATCAAGTTGCGCTGATGCGGGCTACAGGGATGTCCAAGCGTGATGTGTTGGCTTTGTTTTTGCTGCATGGCTTTTGGATTGGTACGGTGGGAGTCGTGTTTGGCTTGAGCTGTGGCCTCGGTGTTTGCCTTTTTATTGAAAAGTATGCATATTTGATACCTTTCCCGGATTCGTTTGCGCTGACCAAGTTACCGGTTACGTATTTACCGTGGGAGTATGTTTTGGTGAGTTTGAGTTCTTGGGGGCTTTCTTTGTTAGCGGCTGCTTACCCGGCTGTTACGGCTGCCCACCAAGATCCAGCTGGAGGAATCAAATGTCATTAAATCGTCAGGCTCAAGCGCCCTCGATTCTCTCTCTTCAAGGGGTCTCCAAGACATATACCTTTGAAAAGCAGCAAGTGGAAGCCTTAAAGCAGGTGGATTTGGATGTTTGTGCGGGGAGAATGGCAGCGGTGATCGGTAGGTCGGGTGCGGGCAAGAGTACCCTCCTGCACCTCGCGGGTTTGCTAGACGCGCCGACCACGGGTACGATTGCGGTGCATGGCCGTGATATTGTAGGGGCCTCGGATCGTGAATTGTCCTTGTTGCGCAATCAAACGATTGGTTTTGTGTTTCAGATGCACAACCTGTTGCCCGAATTTTCTGCTTTGGAAAATGTCATGTTACCGGGCTTGATTGCTCGGGAAGCTCGGGAGGTGGTGCAAGAAAGAGCGCTTGGTTTGCTACAGCAGGTGGGGCTTGAAAAACGCGGGAGTCATCGCCCTGGAGAACTGTCTGGAGGGGAGCAGCAGCGGGTGTCGATTGCGCGTGCGTTGATTATGTCACCCCCGGTCTTGCTTGCGGATGAGCCCACGGGTAATTTAGATCATCAAACAAGTTTGAAGGTCCAAGACTTACTGATGCAATTGTGTGAGTCGTATGGCATGGCCATGTTGCTTGTGACCCACGATTTAGAGCTAGCCTCGCGCTTACCTCATAAGATTGAAATGGAAGATGGACGGGTAATCTGCTAGTTTGGGCAATGATAGCAAATGAAATGAGGTTTCTCTGCATGACATATACAGTGCTTTTGACCAGGATAATAATAAAACGCAGATTTTGGTGTTCATTGCTCTTCTGCGTGTGGGCGGGGTTATCTGCTTCGGCGCGAGCTTTAGAGATTACGGATTTTTCGGGCCAACAGGTCGAGCGTATTGAAGTCTATGGCAATGGTAAAGTCGAAGACGAAGCGATCATGTTGCAGATGGAGACAAAAGAAGGTGATGTTTTTCTGGAGGAGCAAATAGCCGCAGATATTCGCAGCATTTATGATTTGGGTTATTTCTCTGATGTGCAAGCTTTTGCCACGCCTTCCTCGCTCCCCGAGCGAGTGATCTACCAAATCAAAGTGGAAGAAAAGCCCGCTATTGTCAAAATAGCCTTTCATGGCTTGGAAGAGCTGAAAGAGAAAGACATTGAGAACGCGATGGAAACGCGGCTGTACACGATTTTGAATGAGTCCCAGATCAATCATGATATCCGGATGATTGAGAAAAAATACATGGAGAAAGGTTACTTTTTAGCGCAAGTGTCCTATACGCTTAAAGAAACTTCGGCCAATGAAGTCGAGGTGCATATTCATGTGGGTAAACTCAGTCAAGTGCGGGTGGGGGATGTCTCCATACTGGGCAATCATTCCTTTACCGATGTGGAATTGATTCAAAACTTAATGTTACGTCCTTTTGCGCGTTGGAACGCAACCTTTGGAGCGAAGTCTTTCTTTCATGACGAGTTTTTAAAGCGTGACACTGAATACCTCGCCTATTTTTATAAAAACGAAGGCTTTGCTCAAGTTCAAGTCTCTGAGCCGCTGGTCTTCCTTGATCCTGACAAAAGTCATGCCCGGATTCAGTTTTCTCTCACGGAGGGTACGCGTTATCACGTGGGCAGCTTGAAGATCTCGGGGGATGTGGGGGCCGAAACTTATACCGAGGCGTATTTACGCGAGCAGATGCTGCTTCAAGAGAGCGAGCTTTTTCGTTATCAAAAGTTTTCCACAGATATTGAAAAACTCACCGATCTGTACGGGGACCTCGGCTATGCTTACGCGGATGTGGACCCTCGTGTCACGTATGATAAAGAACGCGCCTTAGCTCATATCGAAATCGTCATTGCAAAGGGTGCGAAGGTGTACTTTGGCCGCTTAAATGTGATTGGCAATACCAAAACCCGTGATAATGTGATTCGTCGTGAAGTTGCGGAAGAAGTTTTTGATGGTGGCTTGTATAGTGGCACAAAATTGACCCAGACGAAAAAAGATGTGGGTAGGCTTGGCTTTTTTGAAGAAGTGAAGATCGTCCGTGACCGGGATGAGGATATCGAAGATCGGGTCAATATGACCATTCAAGTGAAAGAAAAATCCACGGGCAGTATTCAGGGGTCATTGGGGTACTCTCCTTCGGTTGGGGAAAGTGAAGGTGTCAGCGGGTCGGCAGCGTACACGGAACGTAATCAATCTGGGCTGGGTTGGAACACGGAGTTTCGCGGCAAGTATGCGCGGGATAATAGCTGGGAAACAAGCCTGGGCTTTTTAAATCCACGCATCAATGATTCTAAGTGGTCGCTTGGATTTAATGTCTCTTACAAAATCCGTGAAATAGAGTATGCCACAGGAGTGAACTCCCTGGAGAATGTGCAGAAGGCTAGTATTCGGGGTGGGCGTGAATTAGTGGAGAATATTTTTGCCAACTTAAGCTTGAGTCACACAGAAATTTTCCAGAAGGGAGAGCGTCGTGACAGTTATCTTGCAGAGAGTCGTGAGAAGGTCGGCATCAAAAATACCTTGCTGGCTTCTCTATCTTGGAAAGATGTCAACAATTATATTTCCCCGACCGAAGGGCATGATCTTTCCTTGCGCCAGAGCTTAAATGGAGGGCCATTGCAGGGAGATTACTTCTACTATGAGACGAATTTGATTGGTCAGAAGTATATTCCTGTTTCTGTTTCCGAGAGTTACTTGACCTATTTTAGACTGTCGAGTAATGTTAGCAAAATTTGGGTGCCTGAAGGAGGGCGTATTGCCTCTGCGGACTACTATCGTTTAGGCTATTATGACCTGAGAGGATACACTTTTGACAGTGTGGGACCCAAAGACCGGCGCGCATATGGTCCGGATTCCGTGTTACTGGACTTTAATATGGGTGGAGATAAGCAGGTATACTTCCAGCTTGAGTATTTCCTTCCTATTATTGAGCAGGCAGGGCTTAAGGGAGTCTTTTTTGCAGACATTGGTCAGGTTTTTGGACGAGAAGACCAATATCACTTTGATATGGCGAGCTACAAAAAAGATATCGGCTTTGGCCTGCATTGGCTGACGCCTATGGGCCCGTTGAAGTTTGAGTGGGCGTATCCGTATTTAGACGATGCGCGGACATTTGGGGAAGGGCAGTTTATTATTAGCATGGGCTACTAATGAGTTAGAGTGTACGAATATTTATTTGCAAGGAGAAGTAGCGGTGCAAACAACGCGTAAAACATGGGTTTGGTGGATGGTCGTGGGCATGGGAGTGCTGACAGGATTTTCGTTGCAGGCCAAAAGCAAAACGAAATACGGTTTGGTGGATATTCAACGTATCATTGATTCGGTTCCTGAAGGGGTGAGTGCCACAAAGGAATTAGAAAAAATGATGCAAGAGAAGAAAGCAGAATTTTCCAAGCGTGGCAAGGAAATTGAGGAGCTACGTAAAAAATTAGAAGCACAAGCGACCCTGCTGAGTGAGACAGCTCGTTTAGAAAAGCAAAAAGAAATCGAAAAAAAGATGACTACTTTGGGTTCGGAACAAATGCAAGTTGAGAATGAAGTGCGGCAAACGAACCGACAAGTAACTCAAAAGATTGCTGCCAAGGCACAAAAGATTGTCTCTGGCATCGCTGCCCAAAAGGATCTTGAAATGGTCTATGAGTCGAGAACTTCTGGGCTTGTATATATCGCGGATTATGTAGATATTACCGAAGACGTGATCAAGGCATTTACTGAGGGTGACGCTGGAGAGGCGTCCATCAAGGTGCAGCCGCGCGAAAAAATCTCTAAAAAATAAATACATGAGTTGAAAAGGGAGGAAGTATGTCTGTGAAAGAGCTACCTAATTTTCCGATGGATATCCCTGAGATGATCAAGTGGATGCCCCATCGTCCTCCCTTTTTGCTTGTGGATCGTGTGTTGAAGATTGAGCCTGGTAAAGGAATACACGCGCGTAAATGCATTTCGGGTACCGAAAATGTGCTGATGGGCCATTTCCCGGACCAGCCGATTTATCCAGGAGTGCTCACCATTGAGGCCATTGCCCAGGCTGCGACGATCTTTGGGCAGTTTATGCTTCCCCACGGTGCTTCGGAAGCTAAGTTAACGGGGATCAGCAATGCACGTTTCCGGCGCTCGGCGATTCCTGGGGATGTGGTGGACATCTATGTTGATATGACGCGTATGAAAAGCTCTTTTTTTTGGTTCAAAGGAAGAGCTGAGGTCGAAGGTGAGGAGATTTGTTCCGCAGAAATCTCTGCTCTGTTGAAGTAGTTAGGTGTTTTGCACTATGGTTAGATGAAAAGACTCTATTTCCTACTGTGACCCGAGGTAAATATGCTTGTAACCCCTCATTCTTCTTCCGAGTCTTCTATACATCCTACTGCAGTAATTGAAGCGGGTGCTAAACTAGGTTCGCGAGTCCGTGTCGGACCTTATTGCATGGTAGGGGCGGACGTTACCCTCGAAGATGATGTCCGTTTAGACAGCCACGTCGTGGTGCGAGGGTGCACTCGTATTGGTGCACGTACCCGAGTGTGGCCCTATGCGAGCATTGGGACCGCCCCCCAGGACTTGAAGTACCGTGGTGAGCCGACTTTCTTAGAAATTGGTACGGACAATATGCTCCGTGAATACTGCAATCTTTCTGTGGGTACCGAAGGGGGAGGTAATGTGACTCGGGTAGGGAGTCACAATCTTTTGATGGTGGGGGTGCACATTGCCCATGATTGTTTGGTGGGTGACCATACGATTTTGGCGAATAGCGTTTCTCTTGCAGGGCATGTCGAAGTAGATCACCGTGCGGTAATTGGGGGGCATTCGGCAATCCACCAGTTTGTGAAAATAGGTAGCTGTGCCATGGTCGGTGGGGGCTCGATTCTGGTGCAGGACACTCCTCCTTATGTGACGGTACAAGGAAATCATGCACGTGCCGCAGGGTTGAATGTGGTAGGTCTGAAGCGTGCCGGATATTCTGTAGAGCAGCTCCGTGAAATCAAGCAGTATTATAAGTGGACATATCAGTCGGAGCTGCGTCTGGAGCAGGCTGTCCAAGAGATCTTGCGTACTGCACAGTTCTTAGATTTGGCCAAGCCCTTTGTCGATTTTCTCGCGCGTTCCACACGAGGCATCTGTCGGTGAAGAATACGCGCCAGGTCTTTTTGAGTACGGGAGAGCTTTCGGGGGAGTTGATTGCCGTCGAAATGGTCCGTCAGTCCCGACGCTTGTCCTTGCCGTGGTCCTTCTACGGGATTACCGGTGATCTGCTTGAGCAGGCAGGGGTGCAGTCGTGTTACCGCTACGCGGAGTTTAGCGTGATGGGGTTGCTGGATATCTTGGTCTCTTTGCCGAAGTTAGCTGCTATCCAGAATGAGCTTGTGGACCGCATGCAGCTTGATCCACCTGACCTGGCCATTCTGGTGGACTATCCAGGGTTTCATTTGCAGTTGGCTGAAAAGATGGCGGCAATAGGGATTCCTGTGATCCAGCTGGTGGCGCCTAAGCTGTGGGCTTGGGGAGCTTGGCGTGCACAGCGTCTTCGCCGTGATATGGCTTTGGTGGCGGGTATCTTACCCTTCGAGCAGACTTTTTTTGCCTCACGGGGTGTTCCTTATACGTACTTGGGATCTCCCACGTTGGAGCGTGTGGACCGATTTTTAGCTGCTCATGATCATTTGCAACGGGTGCCCAAACAAGTAGCTATTTTGCCAGGCTCGCGTGCGGGCGAAATTCGCCGTCACTTGCCTTTTATTCTGCAGCTGTGCGAACGCTTACGCAAACAGGATGCTGAGCTGCGCTTTGTGGTTCCTGTGGCAGAAGGGATGTTGCCGTACTATTTGCAGCATGAGGGCTTGCAGCATTATCCGGCGCTGACCTTAGTTGAACAGCCAAGCTTACAGGTGATGCGCCAAGCTCAAGTGGCTATTGTGGCTTCTGGGACAGCAACTTTAGAGTGTGCTTTATGTGCGACCCCTCAAGTGGTGTTTTACAAGCTCGATGGCTTTTCTTACCGGCTGGGGCGGATACTCTCTTCTTTGACCCACTTTAGCTTAGTGAACCTAGTGGCAGGTGAGGAGCTTGCCGAGGAGTTTATTCAAAACTTCTCTGTGGATCAACTGGCCCGGTGTGTGCTTGCTTTGTTAGAACCAGCGCACCCCAAGCGTATCCATCAGCAGCATTGCATGGTGACTGTGCGACAAAAATTGTTGAATACCGTAGACTATAGACAGTTTTTCTCCCAATGTGAGCAAATCGTCTCTGTATAAAAAGGTTGCGAAGCGATTGAAGACGGACGCGATGAGGGTATTGTACCCGTTGTTTAAAGAGGTGTTGCTGCAAGAGCGCCGCAAGGTGCTGTTGGTGTTACTCGGTCTGGTGGTGATGTCACTTGCCCAGAGTGCGGTGCTATTGGTGTTGGGGCCTTTTTTGCGCTTCTTTTTTGAAAGTGACCCCCAGCTTTCGACCTACGCGATACGTGACCTTCTGCCGGTGGCGGTACGCCCCGACTTTCTGATGGACTATCAAGGTGTGTTGCATGCGCGCGACCTGGCGTTGGCGATTCCTTTGGCAGTGTTAGCAGCCGGCTTACTGAGGTGCTTGGCAAATTATTTGTATCAAACCCACTCAGCGCAGCTGGCGATGTGCTGTGCCCATCATTACCGTCAACGTGTGTATCACGCGCTTTTAGAGCGCCCATTCATGGAGCTGCAAGGTAAAACCCCCGCAGGATGGATGGCTTTAGTGATGCAAGATGTGGTCTACCTTCAACAAAAAAGCATGGAGTGGCTGAATGCCTTTGTGCGTGACGGGGCGATTATGCTGGCAGCACTCACGACCCTGGCGTATCTTCATTGGCCGAGTGCGCTGTTGGTGGTTTTGCTTGCTCCCCTCATTGCGCGGGGTATGGGTAGGACGGGGCTCCGTATTGCGAAGTACGCGGCTTTTTTTCAGCGTGAATTGGCAGAAATTTCTGCCCTGGTACTGGGGCAGCGCCAACGTTTTCAGATGATTAAAATTGCAGGAGCAGAAGCCTACGAGCAGGACAAGCTCGCACAAAGGTGTGTGCAGTACTATGATAAAATGCGGCAGAGCTTTCTGGTGCGCTTTAGCTTTGCTCCTTTTCTGGAGTTTTTGGGCTTTTGTATTTTTGCCGCCTTGGTCGTTGCCTGCAATCGCAAAATGGCCTTTTTTGCCGACATTGCAGCTACAGAAGTGATGACTTTATTTGCAACGGTGGGCATGTTACTGCGCCCGCTACGTAATATGGGAGAGCAATTTTCGAGCTTGTACCAAGCAAAGGGTGCTTTGGCGGAAGGGCTTGAGCTTTTGCAACATGCCTCGACGCAACCCAGACATGTTGTGTGTGTGCCGTCGTCTGTACCGAAGTTGCCCCTCAGCCTGAAAATCGCCCAAATAGTTATCGTGGATTTAGACCAACAGCCCTTGTTTAAAGGGCAGCAAATGGTGATTCCCCTCGGTGCGCCGGTAGCGATCGTAGGTGCGAGTGGGGGAGGTAAATCTACCTTGGTACGTGCACTGGCCGGACTGGTAAGGCCTCAATTGTGGCAGGCGAATGTAGATTTTGATGTATGGCAAGCTCACGTGAATTTCGTCAGCCAAGCTCCTTTCTTTTTTTCGGGGACACTGCGTGAGAATCTCTGTTACGGCTGTGAGCGTCCCCCATCGCCGCAGCAACTAGAACAGGCCCTGAGTACGGCCCATTGTCTAGAATTTGTCCAAGCTTTGCCTGCCGGTTTGGATACGCCCTTTGATGCGTTGGGTGGAGGCGTCAGTGGAGGTCAGCTGCAGCGCCTGGTGTTGGCCCGGGCGTTGTTACGGCCAGGGCCTGTGCTGATTGTAGACGAACCCACTGCTTCTCTGGACGAGGAGCTACACCATCGGGTGATGATTTCGCTACTGCAATTTTGTCGTCGACAGCAGATGACGTTGATCTGTGTCACGCACCGTGTGGAACACTTACACCTATTTAGCAAAGTATTTCAAGTGACCGACGGGAGCATTGCGGAACAACCACGGCTAGGGACCGTGTCTTCTGTGGGGGAGGTTGGAGCATAAATGCGTGTATTGCGGACAGCGGTGGATTTCCGCGCGACTCTGCTGCAGCTGTGGGCGGCCACGGCTGCAGCCCACCCTCTGTGGGCGCGACTCTTTTTAAGTCCATTGAGCCGACTTTTTCAGGGGCTCGTCTACCTGCGCCAGTGCGGTTACCGCTATCGATTGCGCGCCGTGCGCTCTCTGCCAGGGCAAGTTATTTCAGTGGGCAATTTAGTGGTGGGGGGAACGGGCAAGTCACCGACCGTTTCCTTTCTAACCGCTGCACTTGTGGGGACGCAGCGTCAGGTGGTGATTTTGACACGTGGGTATGGCAGTAGCCTGCAGCAGGGGGAGTGGTGCATCCTGTTAGCCGGTAAGGTGGTGCAGTCTTCGGGGCTGCGGAAGCCCTTTTGTGCGGATGAGCCTCGAATGCTCTCGTGTCACCATCCAACGGTTCCCATACTTGTCGGCGCAGATCGTTATGCTGTGGCCACACATTACTTGCAAACCCATGCCGCGCCTCAACTGTGGCTTTTGGATGATGGCTTTCAGCACTTTCAAATCCACCGTGATATTGATCTGGTACTTTTGAGTGGCTCTCTCCCCTTGGGAAATGGCTGGGTGCTTCCGCGGGGGAGCTTGCGTGAACCCGCCTCGGCCCTCGACCGTGCGCACGCACTCATTCGTATAGGTACGTCAGGACAAGAAACGGTGGCCTGGCAGGGTTGCCCTGTCTTTACCCTGCGCCAAGAAATTACCCATTTTTATAGGCCGGCAAGAGGGTCTCTTTGGGGCCCCCAGGTGTTACAAGGCAGACAGATTGCCTGTGTCGCCGCCATTGCCCGCCCTGAGCGCTTTGTGGCATCCTTGGCGGCTCAAGGTCTGCAAGTTGTCCAGCATTACTTTGTGCCCGATCATCACCCTCTCTGTGCAGGCAAGCTTGCGGCGTTGGTGGCACAAGGCTTGTTGGTGGTGACAACGGAAAAAGACTACTATCGTCAGCCGGAAGACTTTTGTCGCTTGGGGGAAGCTCAATGTGCGGTGGCTCGTTTGGAGACGCGCGGTGGTGAGCCGCTGTTACAGTGGCTTGAGTCGCGTCTACATCCCCAAGTGCAACCCGGTGTACGGAGGGCAGCTGAATAAAAGGCTACAAGCGTGACTAGGGCTCTAACTTCGGGTCCACAATGTAGTCAATTAATAGCTGCTTAAACACAGGTTTTAACCTGCGATTCGATGACTTGAGCTGCTCTACATAGCGGGGCAAGAGGTTGTTGACGAAGTAGGGGCTTGGCTCGCGATGGAGCATAAACCGATAAAGGTGATTGACTGCGCAGGCGAGGTACTCCTCTTTCTCGACCACCAGTTTGGCTAAAGACTTCATGCCAACACCGGATTTGCCATCCAATATTCCGCGGGGGTAGACCTCAGGAGAAGCGTTGTAAAAATAGTTGGTGTCTCCGAGGGAGGGCCAGCGTGAAAAGAAGTTAGCTAAGGGTTCAAGGCTCAGGTGGCACACTTTGCAGTAGGGCCGCCGGGTGAGGTCGTCTTCCTCACTGGGGGTGAGTTGAACGCCTTCCACGTCGCGATACTTACGGCACATGAAAACATTGAGTAGCCGATTGGCTTTGGCGCGGCGCCCATTGGTGACCCGGTGAAATGCAATGGTGGAGAGTACTCCCGCATGGTTGGGACCACGGTCGATCCACTCCGGGTTGCCACTCAGAGGATTGGCGGTGGTGAAGGGCTTTTCGCTCTCCCGTCCAGGATAAGAACCTGGAGGGAAAAGAGCGTCCACGTGTGGCCACATGAGGGTGTTATAGAAATAGGCGGTGCGTCCGTCGATCACTCCGTCGGTGGTGGTGAGTGCGTCGGCATAATCACGGTCTTCGACCAGTATCTTGGCAATCATGCGTCCTGGCTCTAAAGAATAGCTCTCGCGTAGCGCTTGATCAAATGCGTAGCCGCCCACACCGTAATTAGATTTGAAGCACCCTGACATGTCGCTTTTACACCAGTGCTCTCCCGCGATGGTCTGGTGGGCGACATACTTGCCTGGAACGGGGTCCCAATAAGGCAGAACTTCTACAAGGCCTTGGATGGTCTCCAAGGGGGGGTATTGATGAAAGACCTTGTCGCCGATCGCGCAAAATCGTTGCCCACTGAGGGAGCGGGTGATGTGGTATAGCT
>JAPPOJ010000182.1:0-3146 GCA_028817975.1 Zetaproteobacteria bacterium
ATCTTAAGCTGGTTGGTTTGCGTCTGGATATAGGGGGGAAACCACTAAGTTTTAAAAAGTGTATCGCAGTTAGGAGGAGTGCATCCTGTTTGTTCTCTTCAGCTCTACCTTAATATATGTGCCACATATGTGTGCTACATCCTCATAAACATATTTTTAAAAGTTAGAGAACTAAAAAATATATGTGACAACCTTGTTTTATTAATTTTAATAGAAAAACTATGCCTTCTCTAAAAACGAGCCGAGGCTACGGTGTGCCCTTGGGGCAATTTGGAGGAAAAAAAGTGAAAAAAAGAATTTGTCTCTCGGAAGAGGAGCATGGAAGTCTCTCTTTGCGAAACTTGGTAAGCTCTATTTTCTGTCTAAGCTTAATTTTTTCAATGAGCTGCTCGCGGCAGTCAGGAAATTTTCATGATACGCTTCCCCTTAAGAAGCCAACATCTGATGAAGCTAATCCAGAGATCTTCGTAGATCCGGCTTACGGACATGGTTATAACTATTCCTTTGATTTAGTTGGCCGAGACACAATTGTACCGGCAGATGGTGTGGTCTTAGTGAGTACAGAAGTGGAGCACCAAACGCATGAAGGTGTTGCTGCCATTGGGAAACTCTCTCCATCCGAGCAACGGGATTGGCGTGTACGTTATTTTGTAGATGAAGTCCTTGTGGGGGAAAATACCTTTGAGCTAGGAGCTGCGGCTCTTTCCTTCGAGAGTTTTAAAGGTAATAGTGGGTATAAAATACTTAAGGTTGAGTTTACAAATGAAAGGTATGCGAAGCAGTATGAAATGTCGAGGCGTATTTATATTGATGAGTTTCCACCAAAAATATTTTTTAATCAAGTTGGTGATATTCGTACTTTAGATGATGTTCAGACTGATTTAAACCGGGAAAGATTCAGCCGAGTTTCAGAGGATATTGCCGGCATTATTATGAGTTGGAATGTTTCAGATGATATTGCGCTGGCTAAAGATTCTTTTTTCCTTTTCTCTTGTGTGGATACCCACGTCCCCGATGAAGCGGAAATAAGTCACTATGTTCGTGATGGCCAGCTCCAGGCAGAGGGGTGTCGTTTGGAGCATGATGCTGTGCAATTGAACTTATTGGCGCAGGCTAATGAGGGGACTCGTTATGTCGAACAAGTAGATCTAAGGTCAAATGCTGAGCAAGAGATCTTTGCGCGGACTTATATGTTTTATGCTAGGGACAAAGCTGGTTATCAGACCATTCAACCCTTGTCGAGTAATGAGTTGGATCGCCGTCGCTTGATGTCTCGTTTGACTCCAGTGATAGATGATGAGGCGAGTACCCCTTTAGGTGTAGATTCAGAAGACTCCCGCCTTTTTTACTCTAAAGACTCTAAGTTTTTTCTTAAACCGACTCTCCATATGTTAGGTGAGCATGCTTCAAGCCAAATAGAAATCCCGATAACTCGTGCCATAGAGGAAAATTGGAGCTTACACCTTGCGCGTGACCGAGTTCACTATGAAGAGTACCACTTTGGAGACTTAAATGATTTTGCAAACGGTGTATTTACTTTTCAACGTAGGTGTGGGGAGCGTGAGGGGGAAATGAAGTGCCCAGAAGTAGAAGAGTTCTTTTACTATGTGCGCAATGGAGAGCAACAATCTCCATTAGATATTGTACGGGTTAAATATGACGCTAGTCCTCCAGCTGTTTATGACACTCATATTGAGGTGGAAGGTAACCTGTTATTACAAGGGCGCAAAGTCTCTCTTGATTGGAAAATTCAAGATATGGAAGGTTCTCCGATTCGTGGTTATCAGGTTACGATAAGGCGTCTGTCGGATCTCGAAAGAAAGTTAGAGGATGATAAAAACGGAATGTTGAAAGATCCATCTTCTTATTTTGCCGAGAGTTATAAAGTCTTTTTTCCTGGAAATCAAACTCTTGCAACAGACTTTATTCATTCTGAATTTTATTGGGGGTATAAAGGTGTCTATGACGAAGAGGGTCACTTTATTGAAAAAGGTGAGCTGTGGCAAGGAAACTATAAAAAGTCGGAACTTTTTGATGTTTTTATTTCCGTTGTAGATGCAGCTGGAAATAGCTCTGTCGTAGCCTCGGAAAGGTTTTATCCGCAAGTTTTTAATGCTGCCTTAGTCACTCAAGATGTGGAATGTCTTTTTTGCCACTTACATGTGTATGGTGATATTGTCGGGATCAATTTTCCTGAAGATCCATATGGAAAAGCAGGTGTTATTCATGAACATGCGGGTGAAGGTATGGTCGTTGAAGGAAAAATCATTGCAAATAATGACGTTCCTATGGTCAACTCAGATGTTGGTTATGACTCTACCTGGGATTACATGAGCAATTATGTGAAAAAGAGATTAGTATTGCCGAAATTTAAGCCTATTGCAGATTCGGTAAATGCTTATGTAGATTATGGTCTAGGAACCACGAGTTCTCCTCCCACAGCTGCACAACTTGCAGAGGTTGGACAAGCGTACCAGGACTATTTGAATGCATTTGCTGGAGATGAAGTTCCTAAGATGGTTTGGCAACAAAATCAGTTTCGTCAGCGTGCCTTGTTTGGATATAAATCCAATTATAATGAAGAGGTGGAGGAGTATCGTGTTTTTCCACGTGGGGAAGATGGAAAAATAGGTTTTCCAGATATTGATACCTCAACTTTTGCTAAAAAAATGAAAGGCACATTAAGGTTTGTCTTACGTGATATAGATGGAAATGAATTAAGACCTTATTTTATACAAAGGCAGTACGAAGGTAATATCTATATTTCTGGAACCAAAGAGAACCCGATTCAAATCAACGGAGAAATATTTATAAATGGTAGTCTTATTCTGAGTGGGTACTTTGAAGGTAAAGGAACGATTTATGCACATAATGTCTTTATTCCGGATGATGTAATTGCCTTAGACTCTCCTTTTCCTTTTCCTAAACCAGACTACACAATGGGGAGTTTTGAGCCTGCTCAGGAGAGAGCTAGAGATATTTTACAAAATGAGCCTCGTTATGATGCTCTGTATTTGGGAGCTGTTGTGATTGAAGCGGATCTTGGGTTAAGCTATAAACAGGATAGTCGTAGTGGGCGTATTGTTTTTGGTGGTCCGGGAAAATATGATTGGGGGGGAGTATATCCCTTTAAGAAAGACTTTCCG
>JAPPOJ010000182.1:3156-3665 GCA_028817975.1 Zetaproteobacteria bacterium
CCGGCCCGGGGGCCACTCCCGCCCCCCCCTCCCCGCCCGCCGCCTCTTCTTCCCGGCCCCCCCCGCCCCCCCCCCCGGGGGGGAGTATATCCCTTTAAGAAAGACTTTCCGACGGACTATGAAGGAGGGATGATTACTGATTTGGTTACTCAGGGAAATCGTTATATAGGTGGTATAGAAGGGTTTTTGGGTCTAGGTGTGATTGAAACTTATGCAGATTATCAAAAGTTAGGTACTGCTGCACCTTTATATACACGAGATGATAATACGGATATCCAAAGAAACTTTAAATGGGACTGGATCAGTCAAAAAGAAATGGACGTTGCCAGGATAGACTCTTACCTTTATGCAGCAACTAGCATTTTATGGCAAAGTTACGGTAATATTTTGTTAAATGGTGGTTTTATGAGTCCTGAAGTAAAAATAACTTCAAAGTTAACCACAGTTGCTCTCAGAGAAGTTTCTGGTAATCATGGTACTCAAGATTATGATAAACAGCCTTATGAGTT
>JAPPOJ010000195.1 GCA_028817975.1 Zetaproteobacteria bacterium
CTATAACCCTGCTATTTATCAAGATGGCATGAGTGTGGATAAATGGCAGTCTCTTATTTCGGACCCTTTTAAGCCACTGTTTGACAAAACGACGGGAGGTAGTTTTGCTCCAGGTAGTGTGTATAAACCTGTCGTTGGCTTAGCAGCTTTAAGTGAAGGTGTTATTCATGCTCATACGAAGTTCCGTTGTCATGGTTCGATGGAACTGGGGCGTGATGTCTTTCATTGCTATAAACGCTCAGGCCATGGTCAAGTAGCCTTAGCCACGGCGCTGATGAAGTCTTGTGACGTATACTTTTACAACGTTGGTTTGGAGTTGGGTGCGGATAAAATCGCTAAGTATGCCCGCGATCTTGGCTTAGGTCGTAAATACGGCATTCGTTTGAACCGGGAAGATAGTGGGCTGATTCCAGATAGTGCTTGGATTAGGAAAACGTTGGGGCGTGGTTGGATGTTAGGAGAAATTCCAAATTTAGCAATAGGTCAGGGAGCGAATTTGCTTACCCCACTCCAAATCGCCGTCTTATATGCGGCGATTGCAAATGGCGGCAAGGTGTGGCGCCCTTATTTGGTGCAAAAGGCGGTTAATTATCTTGGACAGGTTATTTTAGAACACCAGCCGGAGTTGTTGCACCAAAGTGAGTTTATTCGTCCTGAACACTTCGCTTTGACTCGTCAGATGTTGCAAGGGGTTGTGATGGCACCTGAGGGCACAGGTGCCCGTGCACGAGTGCCAGGTGTAACTGTAGCTGGTAAAACAGGTTCTGTACAGGTTGTCGGGTTAAATCGTCATCGTAACCGCAAAGATAAATCGGTCAGTATGAAGTGGCAAGAGCATGCCATGTTTGCAGCTTTTTCTCCCACCGAGGATGCTCAGATTGTGGTTGCTGTGGTAAGTCAAAATGATCCCGATGGTGGAGGAGGGGCTTCAGCGGCTCCAGTTGCGAGGAAGATTATTGCGAAGTACTGGGATTTGCAAAAAGAGCGCAGTCAAAGTCGTGTGGGACAAGCTTTTGATATTGCAGATCGTGGAACGAGTATGAAGTTGGAGGCACTTTAGTGAGTGGAAGGCATTTTTTAGGAGCTCGTTCAGCAAACATTATTTTTGTGTTTGTGTTACTCACGCTCATTGGCTTGGCGAATCTATATAGTGCCGGTGCGGAGACCACTTATTTTGCGGTTCAGTTACGTCATACGGTGATTGGCTTTTTATGTTTTGTGGTTACCGGGTGGTTTGTCTCCCCTCGGCTGATGAATACCTATGCGTATTTATTTTTTGGTGCTATTTGTATTGGCTTAGTAGTGGTTCTCATTTTGGGACATACGGCTGGAGGAGCGCAGCGCTGGATTCGTTTAGGTTCTTTTCGTTTTCAGCCATCGGAGATGGCGAAGCTGGCGGTAGCTTTTGCAGTTGCTAAGTTTTTTTATCATAACCGTCTTCCTCAATATTTTCTGCGTGATATTTGGCCTATTTTGGCGGTTTGCTTGGCGACTTTTGTGCTTATTTTTAAGCAACCTGATTTTGGTACGGCTGGAATATGCTTATTGATTGCACTGACTCAGTTTGCTTTTGTGCGTGTCAAGGTGGGTTTTCGTGCGATACTTGCGGCTGGAATAGGTGCTTGTATCACCGCGTTAGTGGGGTGGAGTTTTTTGCTGCGTCCTTACCAAAAACAACGTATTTTGACCTTACTTAATCCAGGCATGGACCCTTCAGGGTCTGGCTATAATTCTTTGCAGTCATTAGTTGCAATTGGTAGCGGTAAAGTGTTTGGTAAAGGGTTTATGCAAGGTACCCAGACTCAGTTGCAGTTTCTCCCAGCTCGCCACACGGACTTTATTTTTTCTGTATTCGCCGAGGAACACGGCTTTTGGGGGTGTATGTTTATTTTTTTGTTGTTTGCAGCGCTGATATATCAGTGCTTAGAGATATCTCGTGAATCAAAAGATGTTTTTAATGCTCTTTTGGGAATTGGTATTGCTGGACTACTTACAATAGAGTTCTCTTTGAATGTTGCAATGGTTTTAGGAATGTTTCCTGTCGTGGGGATGCCTTTGCCATTTTTTTCCTATGGAGGCTCGGCTATGTTGACTGTTTGTCTCTCTGTGGGAATTTTAATTGCGATTGATCGTGATAATGCTCGTAAGTCTAGTCAATCTATTTTGTAGTTCTGACTCTAAATTAAGCCCCTCAAAAATTATAAACTATGATATAGTGCATCAATCTAGGGCAGTAAACGCTTTTTGCGTCGAAGAATATTGAACTCAAGATGAGTGTTGGGTCAGGGGTCTCTATTGAATACGTGGCGTGTTGTAGTTATTGTAAGTGGAACGAGTATTGGTGCAGGGATGCTTGCGCTTCCTTCTGTTACTGCAGAAGCTGGTTTTGGTCTGGCTCTTGTCGGTCAGATGTTTATTTACTTGATGGCTTTGTGTTCAGGTCTTTATTTAGCAGATGCCTGCTGCTGGATGAAGGGAGACAGTATTCATATGGCTTCTGTCGGTAAGCATTATCTTGGGCGTTGGGGCCAGTTTGGGGTCTTGATTGCTTTTTTGTTTCTCTATAATTGCCTACTTATTTCTTATTTTTCAGGACTTTATCCTTTAGTGGGTCATGTGGGGGCCTCCTTAGGAGGGCCGACCGAGGATCATTTCTCCTATATGATTTTGTTGGCCTGTACGGTAGGTCTACTCTTGTATGCAGGTGTAGAAGCTGTCACTTCGGTCTCGACTTTATTTATGCTTGGCCTCGTGTTGAGTTTTGTGTGGATGATTTTTGGTTCTTTACAGGATGTAAGTTGGAGCTATCTTCGGCATACACGTCTGGATGCTTTTTCGCTCATGTTGCCAACCCTCTTGGGGGCTTTCGGCTATCATAATGTTGTACCTTCGGTGGTGCAACGTTTCCAGGGAACGCGTGTACAACTTTATCGAGCTTTGTCTGTGGGTCTCTTAGGTCCATTCGTGATCTATATCCTGTGGCAATATGTGGTGTTAGGGGTGCTGCCCTACACGCAGATAGCTCAGTTTAATCAAGCTGCAGCTGGGGTACCACTTGTTGCTGCTTTGCAAGGGGCTTCTCAGGACAATTCTTTGGTACTGTTGATGCCATGGTTTACGTTTTTTGCGATTATCACCTCCATCATTGGGGTCGGGCTTTCTTTAATAGACTTTTTACATGATTTGTTTGCTTCTTATCATTTTCGTGCTGGTAGGTATATCTATGTTTTATTGACAGTGGTTCCTTCGGCGCTTATAGGCTACTTTTATCCTAACTTGTTTATGAAACTGTTTGCGTATGCAGCGGGAATTGGTGAAGGTTTACTTAATATTATTTTTCCTACTGTATGTGTCATTTGTGGTTTGTATGTCCGTGGTGAACATTCGGCTTTGCCTCGATGGATGACTCATCCAATCTCCTTTGCGGTAATTATTTTATCTTCTTTTTGGATTATGGTTTTGTCTATATAGTTTGATTCACCTTACTCCTGTTTGTGCTATGCTTAAGGAAGAGTTTCCATAAGACTGTTGCAGGTGGAGTATTCGGGGATGATAAAGCTGCATGCGCGAACATGGCTCGTCCCATTTTATCTGTATGTAAGCGTGGGCCTCATTGCTGGCTGTAAACAGGGTGAGAACTCTTCTCCGCCTTCCCCTAAAGTTGAAACAAAAGTGGCTTCCCCCTCTTCAGATCAGGCCACTGTTCCGGGTGACTCTCATTCAAGTGTTGAGACTGTTGCAGACATTCCAGATCCAGGTGCAGCGACTGTGGGTATGTCCGAAGAGTTACGTGCAGAGCAACAGCTTCAGGGAATAGAGGCAGGGTCTGTAGCGGCGCCATTGGGCGCTTCATCTGGAGATGTTTTGATTGAGGGTAAGGCATTTGACCCCTATATCATTCCTGTGAGTGAGGAAGCTTGTGCAGAGCGTGCCTCTCATTGGGTGTGGGAGAGTGGTCGTTGCCGCCGTTTAAATTTTGCGGAATATTGCCAACAGGGAAGTGAAGCGTCTCCTGATATTCGTCATGCTGTTCAAGTTGTGCGTCAGTTGAATGAGAGCTGTATCTCTGCTTGGAATCGCTTGCGAAATTTGCAAACTTTAAATTTAGCGCAATACGATCTGATGACAGTCTACCCTTTTGCAGGTTTGAGCAATTTGACTCACTTGGATTTGAGCTCTAATAAAATTCAAGATATTTCTCCCTTGTCTTCGATGACTGGCCTTGTAGCAGTGCGTTTAAATAAGAACCGAATTACAGACGCACGTGCAGTGGGCAGGCTAACACATTTGCAAATTTTGGATATTGCGGACAACAAGTTAAAGAGCTTGTATCCTCTTGAAGGCGCGCGACAGCTGACAGTTTTAGATGTGAGCCGTACTACAGGAGTCGACGCCTTATCTTTGAGTAAACTAACACGTTTGAAAGTTCTTTGGTTGGTTGGTAATGGGGTGGAAGATATCTCTTTCTTGACAGCTTTATCACAGTTAGTGGAGCTTAATTTAACTTTGAACCGAGTCCATGATTTGTCTGCTTTAGCTAAGTTGAGTCATTTACAAACTCTTAAGCTTTCTGAGAACTTTTTAAAATCGCTTAGCTCTTTGTATTTTGTTTCTCAGCAGCAGGGTGAGCAAGGGGTGCAAAATGAGTTAGAAAACATTGCGCTCTTGTCTTTGCAGACCTTACATGTGGATAAGAATGAGATAGAGTATCTGACACCTTTGAGTAAGATGGTTCGCTTGCGCGATCTTTCTGTGAAGGATAATCGTGTTAAAGAGATTTCGCCATTGCAGTCATTGGTGTATTTAGAAAAGGTCAACCTATCAGGAAATCCATTTTTGGATATTTCTTCTTTAAGGTATCATCCTTCGCTACAGGAATTAGATTTACGTGCCTGCAAAGTGAAACTGTTTGATGATCTCACCACTCTGCGTGCTTTGATTCGCTTGGATGTGCGGGGCTGTGATACCGCTTTGGATGCTGCGAAGCTTTTTGGAACAAGGAAAATAGATGTATTTCAAGACTAAGTACGTATGTGGAGTTTTGGTTGAGTTGTCTTTATGTTTGTCTGTTTTTGTTGCATGTCGAACCCGGTCACAGCCTTTGCCAGGTGATGATCTCTATCGTACGTCTTTCACAGGCTATAACATGGAAGGGGATGCACAGCTTTGTTACCAGGAGTTGCATCTGGATCGCTGTTCTCCTGTTGCTGAAGACACCTCTAATTTTATGCATGAGTGTATTGCAAAAAATTACAATGTTTACCGCTGTAGTTGTACAAAATTTCTCTGTAGTTTTAACATTTGGGGTGAGTCTCCATAGTCGATATCCAATCACGAATGAGTTTAAAGTGACAAAGTAGATAGTCTGTTCGTGTGTAAATGCCGTGTCCAAGGCGAGTGGCCACAAAGTTTGGGAGTCGGCTGGAGTCATGATAGTCCATCAAGATGGTATCTCCTTGGGAGTGAGCTCTACGCTGAAGAAGGAGAATTTCGCGGATGCTTTTTTTTATGGTGTCTCCTTCTAGGAGTGCACCCAGCTGATCATTTAGGTTACGTTCTCGTTCTATACGGCTCGGTGTGTCCACTCCTGGGTTTCCTAAGAGCTGGATGTAATCTCCACCAGTGGTGCGCAGAATATGACGTATGTCTACTTTAGGAGAGTCTTGTTCTCGGTGGTTAATGATATGTAATGCTCGGAAGTTTTGGCCCAGTTTCCAAGGGTAGCGGACAGGAGTCCCAAAAGTCACGCAGTATATAGGTGTTTTTTGCAAAATATGTAAGGCTTGGTGTAGTTTTTCGACATTGGGAACCGCTCCATAGTTTTGGCAGATCCCCAGTGCTTGAGTGAAGCACTGGGGGTCGTTGACGAAGCGTGTAAGTAGGGCGAATAGGTTACCTCCGTGGCTATGTCCCATGAGCAGTACTGCTTTATTAGGGTTTGATTGGCTATATGCAGCAATGGAAATAGTGAGTTCGAATGTGGCGATCACGCGTGCATGATGATGGTTGGAAGAAGACCAGCTAAATAGGCGGCCATGGAATTTCTTGCCGAGTCCTGTGCGGATGTCGTCAAGATATTCATGAGTAAAGTTACCCATATCTCCGTATATTTTCGACTTATTTTTTTCGAAAAAAATACGGTATGTTTTACGTAGCTGAGCGGCTTTGGAGCCAGCAAGGCCTTCAATAACTCTAAGGATGCCAAAAGGATCATCCCCCACAAAGGTTCCATGTACTAAAAAAAGAGCACGTAGTTGCACTGAATGAAAGACTTTGGCTGTTATTTCCATTTCTGTACGAAAAGGTAAGCTGTTTTGGTTTTTCAGCCCTCGTTGTAAACGAAGGTGTTGTAGCTCGTGAATATGAGCTAAACGTGTTTGATAGCCACGTTTGAGGAGTTGAGGAGGTGCTTTACGCTGCAACATTTTGTGGTAAAGACGGAGAAGAAATTGCCAAATTTTTGCCAGCAACAGTGACAGACCCTATTTTTTGGTAAACTGCGCAACCCGGTATGCGATCAGTTGATCTTTTTTATCATAAGCATATACGGTAACGCGAGCTGAAGATGTCATTTCTAAGGCAGGAACCTTGAATATTTGACGCGTATTTTTTTGGGTCACCTTCTCGCCCATTTGAGCTTGGTATGTACAGCGGTTTTTATTTTCTGTCTCGGTGAAGCATATGCGTATGGAAGTTGTTGTGGTGGGGGCTCCGATCCATATATCCCACAGTTGTTGGTTAGGTTCGATAGTGAGGTAGATGTCACCATTGAGTTCTGTGAGTTGGCGCTTCGCTGCATATGAGTTGTCTAGAACAATCGCTCCTCCCATGTGTGCCACAAATGCCAGTCCGAGTTGAGCAAAACGCTGTGCTAAAGCGTGGTTAGAACTGATGTCTTTGGTGTCTTTTGTCGTATGAATATGTGGGTTGTAAGCAAAGGGGTTTTCGAACGGAAATACGGCAGGGTAGCCCAATAGAGTCCAAGCCTTGTGATCTGAAGTACCACTGATGAGGGTTTTTTCTTCGTAATTGCCTCCGAGGTAAGTTTGTAACAGGTCTTTGGAGGACCGTCGCAGCACCTCACTGGTGTCTTTAGAGATCAGGTATATTTTAGTATCGTTCTCTATAGCTGAGTAGGCAACCATGTCAAATTGCATCATTGCTGCAACAATCTGTTGGCTGGCTTGGTAGCTTTGTGCAATAGATTTGCTGCCCAGTAGTCCGACCTCTTCTGCTCCATAGGCATGCAGTTCGATCGTACGATGAAATTGCCACCCTAGAGTTTGTATCATGCGTGCGATTTCGAAGAGAACTCCGATTCCACTTGCGTCATCATCAGCTCCGGGAGCATTTTCGGTCTCTCCTGAAGCTAAGATTGAATCCATATGTGCGCCTAAGATGACCTTCTGTTCGGGGAAGGTGCGTCCACGGATGGTGAATACGACGTTATTCTGATCGGAATAGCTGGAACTTTGTTCTAATTGCCTAACATGTCCGTTTTCATGCGGAAGATACCCTTCAAACTTGCCGGCGATCCAGTTTGGAATACTTAGGCCTTCATCTGTAGTGTGGATACGATTGTCAAATGCAGACAAGGACTGGATAGTTTCTATGATGGTTTCTTTTTTGACCTGGTTGAGCGCCAGAGCGACTTCATCTATAAGAATCCACTCGTCGAAAATAGGATGAAGGTGCTTTGTTGGAGTGATGTTCAGTTGAGTTTGTGGGAGGATCCATTCAATATGTCCACAGGGCAAAGAAGATGTATCCATCCGATGTACAGTTGTTGCGATACTTTGGAGTTGTTGGGGGGAGGGGTCTTTGATCCACGCACTTCCAGAGAACCCTTCTTCGCCAGAGATGTAGCCAATAGCATTTTCCATTTGAGGCAATTCGGAAATAAGTTTGGAGTTTGGAGCTAATTCAATGTGAAAGACTCCTTTATGCTTCAAATCATATAAGCTTAATCCTACTTGTTTTGCATGATCTTCAGCTTTGGGTTGTAAATAAAGGTTTCCTGCGCTACCTGCAAAAAAAATACTCTGTGCTTCTTTGGGCTGTTCGAACGAAAAAACCTTAGTATAGGGGGCCTTGATCCAATGAGGTGCTACCTGGAGTGGGTGCTGTTTTTGACACGCAATCAGCAAAGTCATTGCGACCCATGAATAGCTTTTGACGTTCATTCCTTAATTTCCTCAATCTGCCATATGGAAGTGCTCAGGTCTTGAGAGCCATCCCAGCCAGAAGGAGTTGTTGCCGAAGGAGAGTCACTGCCGTTGTTGACGCCGGAATCCCCACACCCTCCTAGAGAAAAAATAAGTGTTGTGAGTGCTGCGAAAAGGTGTTTTCGAGGTAAAGTCTTCATATAGGGAAAACTCCTTAAGCATGCTAGGGGATGTTTCCACAACTTCTGTACGGCTAAAGATGATACGTCAGTGTCTCTCGCCAACCCTGATTCTAACATGGGGGGTGGCGGAAGCGAATATTTAGCTGGGAATAGCGAGGGGTATTTCTTTTAAAAGTGGGAGAAACGTGTTAGTTTCTACTCCCAAGTAAATGATGTGGCTCTTTGAAGTCGTGATGATACAGAATGACTTTCATGTCAAAGGAGGGGGGCGAATGTTGAAGCGCCTTTATGGCTTGTTTCGTGGTTACTTAATGGTGGCGGGTTTTTTTACGACGTGTATTTTCATGCTTTTTGCCTGGTCCCTCATGGGACTCATGACCTCTGGTGGCGTGGAAAAGGTCAAGCAAGTAGAGCCTATCACAGGTGAATTTATACTCCACGCTAAGTTGGAAGGCCCTGTACAGACCTTTTGGCAAGATGTGGATCCTATTTCTCAGTTGGTGGTACAGCAAGAAAAAACAGTGCCAACTGCTTGGGAAATGAAGCAAAATCTTAAGCGTGCAGCCCATGACGAACGTGTGCGTGGTGTTATGTTGGAACTGAGTGATTGGTCTACGGACTGGAGTGGGATGCAGCTGTTGATAGATGGTCTACTTGAGTTTCGTGAATCTGGCAAGCCTCTCGTTATTTGGTCAGCTGCAATAGATATGAAAACTCTTATGCTGTCTTCGGTTGCGACTCAAATAGGTCTTGCTCCGGCGGGAAGTGTGCGTCTTTTTGGTGCGGTATCCCAAGGGATATACTATGGTAAAGCCTTGAAGAAAATGGGGATTGATTTTTATGTTACCCGTGTGGGTAAGTACAAGTCTGCTTTTGAGTCCTTAGTTGCGAATAAGCCTAGTGCTGAATCTGTGGAAGCTTTGCAATTTCGTGTGGATGCTGTAAACGAGTATGTCTGGATGCGTTTGCAACAAAACCACCCTGAGTGGAGTATGAAAAATCTAAAAAGTTGGTTTGCGCGTAGCTTGTATGCACCAAACCGGGCTTTAGAAATAGGTATGGTGAGCCACCTCACTCAGCCTGAGGAATCACTTGCACTCTTGAAACAGGATGCTAAGAGTGAAGTGGTTGTGGAGTTTATTAAATATGCTGCCGAAAAGATGAAGACGAATTCTTTGAACTTTTTAGGGGATACCAAAGATGGCTTGGCTATCATTGATGTTGTTGGGACGATTCAACTCAGCGGTGGTGTTCAGGGAGAAGCGAATGCAGACAGTTTACGTGAGCAACTAAAATGGGCAGGAGAGCAAGATAAAGTAAAGGCAGTGGTTTTACGTATCAATAGTCCGGGAGGCTCTGCGTTAGCATCTGACTTGATTTGGTCTCAAGTACGTGCGCTTGCAGAGTTAAAACCTGTGATTGCAGTGATGGAAGGGGTTGCTGCCTCAGGAGGATACTATATTGCAAGTGCGGCTCACAAGATTGTGTCCTCGCCTTTGACTTTGACAGGCTCCATTGGAGTTATAGGATTGGTGCCTTCTCTGGATCGTTTAGGGGAAAAGTGGGATGTTGGCTTTCATTCTTTAGGGCATACACAGCGACTTGGAATGTTGGACCCTGGTAAGCGGATGACTCAAGCGGATAAGGAGGTTTTGCAAGAGCAGACAGATCAAGCTTATCACTTGTTTTTAGATCGTATTGCAGAGGCACGAGGTATGCCTACAGATGAGATACATAAAGTGGCTCAAGGTCGTGTCTGGTTGGGGCTGCAAGCTCATCAGTTTGGTTTAGTGGATGATTTGGGTGGATGGCAACAAGCGTTATCTATTGCTAAAGCAGAGGGTGGACTTAATCCTGATCAGGAGTATCCTCTTTATCGTTATGGTACTCCCTATGATAAGCTCTGGCATTATTTGAAAAGCCCCCAAAAAATGATTCCGATGCTTAAGTCCATCTTTCTCCAGGGGGTGAACCCGATTGGTATGGGTTCTGAGTTGGCTGAAGTATTTGCGCGTTGGAGTAAAGATCCTGTGCAAGCTCTTTACTTGGAAGGTCAGCTTGATTTTTAAAGTGTTACAGTATGTAACTTGAGGTGTATAGAATGAGTGATGCGGATCGTTTAAAAGATCTACTGACAGTTTGGTTTAAGCAAGGTGGGGGGTGTGCGGAGGTTCTACTCCCTCAGAATTTACCAGATGAATTGTTAGAAAAGTTGGTGGCCACGGAATTTAGTCTAACCCTAGGTGATGATATTGATCGTGACATGCGCTCGCCAGTTGTGATGTGTGTGGGGCTTTTTCTTTCTCCCGAAGGAAAGCCTTTTGAGGCTAGCAAGGAGATGTTGCTGGCCTTCGCGAGGTCTTATCATTTTAATGTGCTGATGGAACAACTTCGCCGTGCTGGCATTGTTTCAATAGAAGTTTTGCCTTCTTTGGATGATGTCTTTGATCTTTCGAAGGAGAGAAGGTTTCAGCTTACGGACTTTGGGCGCCAGTGTGTCACGGGAGCAGGGGAAGATTTATCAGATTCTCTGCGGCGTGGTTTGTCTGTCTTGACAGGAGGAGCGACGCTGAAGCACTAGACTGAATGTGGTTTGGGGCACTGTGAAACTTTATAGAGCTTTCACCATTCTAAGTATAGAGGACTGTATGTGTAGCCAACAGCGTCGTGTGGCTAGGCTCATCTTAAAGCATCTTGTGGATGCTCATTTCCCGTCTATGTTTGTAGGTGGCTGTGTGCGTGATAGTCTGATGGGGGTAGAACCTCATGACTATGACATTGCCTCTGTAGCCTTACCTGAACAGGTTCAGAATATTTTTAGCTTGCTGATAGACTTTGATTGTATTGCCACAGGTATAGATCATGGTACGGTGACTGTGGTCTCACAGGGTTGCTCAGTAGAAGTTACAACTTTGCGTCGGGATATTCAGACGGACGGTCGACATGCTGTTGTAGAGTTTGGGGATGACTTTGAGCAAGATGCGCTGCGTCGCGATTTTACGATGAACGCACTGTACGAAGACATCGATGGTCGAATACATGACTATGTAGGTGGGCAGGATGATTTAAAGCTTCGTTGTATTCGCTTTGTAGGTGATCCTGCAACACGCTTAGAGGAAGATGTCTTACGTGCATTGCGTTATTTCCGTTTTAAATCGAGGTTCGATTTGAGGGCCGAGAGAGACGTTGATGAAATGGTGTGCCGTTTCTTGCCACGAGTTGCCTTCCTTTCTCGTGAGCGAATCCATAGTGAATGGATTCGCATGTTGGGTTGTGCTCATTTGAGTTATGAGCAGATTGAGCAGTGGTCTGCTTTGCGCTTATGGCGGATGATTTGGTTGTCACAGACATCGGGTGTTTCTCTGGAAGATGGTGAATTGTTAGCTCAGCAGCTATGGCAAGCACAAAGTGTTTGTACGCAGTCTGAGCTGCTTGCCTGTATTCGTTTTGCTTGTATTTTGCATAAAGATCCTTTTCTCGACTTTGTAGATGCACGCTCCCTGGAAGCTGCGATGAAGAAGCTGCGTTTTAGCCGCCGTGAGGCTTTGTCTGTAAGTGGGTTGCTGTTTGCATTTCAGGAGATTTATACTGCCACTGCAACATGGTCTGTTGCGGAAGTTCTTATGTGGGTGGAAAAGGCGGAGCAACTTTATGGCCAGGGTTCTTTTCGCCAGATGGTGGTTCCTATCTTACAGTTGATGGCTATTGGCTATGAAGAGGTCGAAAGTAAGATAGCACAGATAGTGCATGTTGAAGTAGAATATGCATATCGTAGAAAGCTCTTGCAACAAGTGAGTGGGAAACATTTAGCTTCGTTCTGTCCAGAGTTACGTGGTAAAGTTGTGGGGATAGTCTTGGCACACATGCGTTTTTGTCTTTTGCAAGGGACTTGGCAAGACCTAGGTGAACTTAACTTAGCACAAAATAGTTCTCTGAAGGAGTGGTTTTTATATATCGAAACTTTGAGTCCAGTGTGTTAACCGAGTGGAGTGATAACACCACGCAAGTTGTTGGCAACAACGGAGCGATCTTCTGGATAAGTCATTCCAAACCACTCGGAGTTTGTTGTGAGCAAGTCTGTTTGAATTTCTCCGGCCTCAATCATGTGATGTATTGCAGTTGGAATGAGAAACTCACTTTTTAAGTTCGAGCTTTCTCGTGCTAAAAAGTGGCGAAAAGCCTCGTCGAGCATGGGAAAGATGGTTTGGTTAAAGCCCCAAAAATTCATGGAGACCCGTGCGTTGGGATCGAGTTGCTGTTCTGTGCCATGGGTATCGATCCATACAATCTCGTTATTTTTAACCATAATTTGCTTGCGTTCATGAATGCCAGTGACTTGCTGTTTGAGGCGATCGACCGTGCAGATCCCCCTTGAAACCGAGCCGTTTTTAGAAGTTGTATCCCCTAGACGATAGCCAACTAGAGAACATCGTGGTGTGTTCGCAGTCATATTGAGTAAGTAATTGTGCATGGTTTTGAATGCAGAAGTGCCGTAATAATCGTCCGCGTTGATTACGGTAAAACAAGGAGCCACTTCGGCGCGTGCAGCCATCATGGCATGACCCGTTCCCCACGGCTTGGTACGACCTTCTGGGAGTGAATATTCTGGAGGCAAGTCTGTCAGCTCTTGAAAAGCGTACTTGATGGCTACTTTATTGCCCCAATACTGTTGCATTTTGTGACGACACTCTTTTTCGAAGTCTTTGCGAATAACGAGTACGATCTCGTCAAATCCAGCGGTGATAGCGTCTTTTATGGAGTAATCCATGATAGATTCTCCGTTAGGTCCCACATTATCGAGTTGTTTGAGTCCTTTGTATCTGCTACCTAACCCTGCAGCAATGATGACTAAGCTCGTTTTCATACTCCATTCTCCCTTCATGTGTATTGCAACTCGACTCCGTGGGGGAGCGCGTGCTTGATTTTCTTATCATAGCATTTGTGTAATCGTTGATAAACCCAATGGCTTACAATTTCAATAGCTTTTTACAAGTACAAATTGGATTTTTTCTCGGGGGGTTTGATTTATGAAATCATATGATGCGAGAATAGAGGTTGCGGGTGACAGCTTGTGGTTTTATCCGAGTATCAGCTGTTGATCTCGACTCTTAGCGTCAGTGCAGCTAGGGGCGTTTCTTATTTTTTAACATTTAGTGCACTTTTGTTATGGAGAACGTTTCATCATGGACTTGATTATAGGAGCGAGAAAATGGACTTAAATTATATAGATTACGGGTGTTTTGCGATATTTATTGTTTCTATCGTTGTCGGGTCTATTTTTGTTTCTGGACATAAGCATGAAGACGAAGAGGCCTACTTCCTTGCTGGAAGAAGCTTGCGTTGGTGGACGATAGGCCTCTCCTTGATTGCTGCGAATATTTCCACAGAGCATTTCGTTGGTATGGCCGGTCGGGGCCATGAAATAGGGCTTGCAATTGCGAGTTATGAATGGATGGCAGCTGTGACGCTAGTATTGGTAGGAAGTGTGTTTTTACCCCGCTTTATATCTATGGGGATTTTTACCGTTCCTCAGTACTTGCAGCATCGTTATGGAGAGACCCCACGTTTGATTATGGCTTGGCTCGTCTTTTTGGCATATATTTTTGTTGCGCTTGCAACGGTGTTGTATTCGGGCTCTCTGACTTTGAAAACTATTTTTGGAACTAATTTATATGCAGGTATTTGGGCCATCGGTCTTATTGCTGGGGCGTACACCATATACGGTGGTTTAAAGGCAGTGGTCTGGGGAGAGGTTATCCATGCAGCAACCCTGCTTGCAGGTGGGGCGATGATTACGGTCCTGGGTGTACGTGAAATAGGGGGTGTAGCCAGATTTATGGAGCTTTCTGCAGATAAGTTGCATACGGTGCTACCTTGGGATCACCCTGAAATGCCTTGGTTGGCGGTTTTTATTGGAGGTCTTTGGATTCCTAATATTTTTTATTGGGGTTTAAATCAATTCATTTCTCAACGTGCTCTTGCGGCAAGGGATTTGCAAGAGGCCCAAAAAGGCATCTTGCTTGCAGCCATTATCAAGCTTTTTATTCCTTTCATCATCGTCATTCCAGGTATGATTGCATACCATCTTTATGCGGATCAGATTGCGGTTTCTGATATGGCCTACCCCTACTTAATCACCCAGATTTTACCATCTGGTTTGAAGGGTATTATGTTGGCAGCATTGTTTGGCGCTGTACTCAGTACGATGGATTCTGTGATCAATTCTGCATCGACTATTTTCACTATGGATATTTATAAAAATTATAGGCCTAATGCATCTTCTGCTGACTTGGTTCGGGTTGGGCGTTTATGTACAGCTTTGCTGGTTGTGTTTGGTTGTCTGTGGGCTCCGATTGTGGGTGGCTTTCCAAGTGTGTTTCAATATATTCAAATGGTTTGGGGTTTCATTTCACCTGGGGTTGTGGCTGCTTTCGTCTGGGGACTTTTTAATGCAAGAACTCCAACGCGTGCAGCTGTAGGGGCTATGCTTTTGAATCCGCCTATTTATTTGTTGTTGCTGATTTATCTTCCGGATGTGGCTTTCTTACATCATATTGGTATCACCTTTTTGGCGATTTCTGCATACATTTATGTTGTCACATATATGTTGCCGGAAACTTCTCCAGCTCAAGATATTGCGAGTGTAAACTTCAAAAAAGGCGGCCCTGTTGCAGTGCAGGCCACTCTTTCTATGCGGGTCATGCAGGCTATTGTGTTGGGTGGGGTTACTTTTCTGTATGTTTACTTTTACTGAGCTGTTAATCACCTGTAGGTGAAGCAGGCAGTTCTGAGCCGTTGTGTGACTCTCTTAAGCACTTAAGCACTTAAGCACTTAAGCACTCAATGTAGTGGTCCAACTTCTTGTAGGTGCTCTCCCAAAATTTGAGCCTAGACCCTGTTGGGCCTAGTACTTCAAATTTAGAGTGCCACTTTCTTGGAGTTTGTGGCGAGGGCATGGAGTTTTTAACCGTAAATAGCTCTCCTGAACGTTCCCAGATGTTTTGCAAGAATGGGATATTTGTCGAAAATTGAGTTCCCTGCTTAATTGCGAAAGTAGTCTCGAGAACCCCCCCCGTCTCATCTGTTCCTAGAAGTTTTGCTGCGATGTTGTAGGTAGCATGGTTACCATGTAGATGAGTTAGTTTACTGTCCTGGTGATGGGTACCTGCATAGGCAAAGCATAGTTCGAGTCCTCTTATCATACTTGGAAGGCCAAAAGGAAGGGAAATATAGATCATTTTGTGAGAAGAGGCTTGCATACATGATGTTGTAGCAATCAGCATGGGTGGCCGTTTTCGATCATTCATAGTATAGAGCGTATTCCTAAACTCAACTTCTGGAGTTGTTGAGCCAAGCTCTTGTAAATATACGGCATCTATATGTTCTCCTCTTGCTTTGATGAGGCTTGCCACACGTTGTAATGAGTTGCTGTAAGTACATACAATACCTATTCCTTTTAAGAAATCACAGATTTGTATGGCTCGCTCTTCTTTTTTGTCATAATAAATAATGTTTCTGTGCGGGGTTTCTTCACATACTCCAATGCGATTGTTATGTAAGTCAATAAGATCTAAGTGATCTACCCATAGTCTTCCAGGTCCTTTTGCATTTTGTAATGGAAATAAGTTGAAATGAGCATCATCTACGTCAATATTACTCCCTGACTTGACCAAAAGTGGTTGCTTATGACCCTCCTCAGGGTTGATCACTATCGAGTAGCTAGGAGTTGTGTCGATCGTGGACTTGCAGATCAGTAGCTCAGATGTTCGTCCTACCA
>JAPPOJ010000307.1 GCA_028817975.1 Zetaproteobacteria bacterium
ACAAAAGACATCCTCGCAGAGGTCTTATTTAGTAAGGACTAAATACGTGGATATTTATCTGCGCAAAGGGCAACATGTTGACAAAATCTATCTGATAATTGCGGGGCTAAGTCCTTCATTTGTGCGAAGTCTTCCAATAAAAATGGAAGACTTCTAAAGAATGTCTGCTAGGGTCCGAATCAGGCCGCATCAGAGTCTCACAAATATCATCTGGAGAAACAAGCTCTTGCTCAAATGGATGCGGATAAGGAGAGGACTCTTATGGATTGGCGCACATCTAGCCAACCTAATGACCTCATCCACAGGGTATGCCAAGCAGAGCGAGTATTTAAAATTTCATCCACATTTCAACCACAATATTAACCCCGAGGTACGCTACATCCTGGAGCAACACCCTCTGTCCCTCGACGAAGTCCGCAGCATCCCGAGCGAACATTGGATAGCTCCCACGAGTGACAATATCAGCTTTCAACTTAAGAAATCCGTGCTCTGGGTACAATTACGTGTCTTGAACGAGGACGAACCAACCCAAGCCTACATTGACTTCAACCCCATTATTCTAGAAAATATTAAAATTTTTGATACCGATGGCTGCCTCATCGGACAATCGGGGTCGCTCTTTGGAGATAACATCCTCGCGAGCAAACCTACCCTAGAAGTTCCTCTAGCTCACGGAAAAAATAGCTACTGGGTGCGGATTGAGGGCCGCTCCAACTCTCTGTCGATCGGATTAAAGTCTCGTGCCGAGTTTCTGCACAGTCAACGGGTGGACATTGGCATTTATGCCATGATTATGGGGGCCATGATCATCCTACTCATCTATCATCTGTTTCTCTTTTTGCGCTATGACGACCGCACCCTTATCTTGTATGTCTTCTTCCTCAGCTGTGCGGCAATGTTCACCACCAGCTTTACCGCATTCGCCTATACACTCCTTCCCACTCATATTTGGGGCTTTCCCTTTGGCTTCTGGTGGTCAGCGCTGTTTGCTTCACTCATGTGTATCAGCCTCTATGTCTTCTCATGGTCGTTCCTCAAGCTCTCCCAAGACTCCTATGCCTGGCTGATGCATATTCTCCCCTTGTCGAGCATCGTGGCTATTTTAGGAATCCTCCTCACTCAAAACGTGCTCTGGATTGCAGTCGTGCGCTTATTAAGTCTTTTCTATATGCTCGCACTACCTATGTACAGTTTTTTAAAGTATTTAAAAACCAAAATGCCTTCCGAGCTCATTTACACACTATCCTGGCTCCCTTTTAGTGCTGGAGTCTTCGCCGTGGTCTTTTGGCTTGCGGGGTTTTACGAAAACGAAGCGCTCTTAGCCTGGTCCATTCCTAGTGGGACCCTCATCCAATCATTATTACTTTCTTTCTCCTCAGGAGAAAAACTCAATAATCTCAGTAAGTCCCGTACACGAGACCTCGAAATGATTAAGTCCTTTTCCAGCACTGAAATTGTCGATGAACTCGCCCGTGGAGATGACCCACGCAGCTTCAAACCCATCTACGAAGAAACCAACGTGGTGTTTTTTGATATGCGCAACTTCACAACATTTAGCGAGTCCATGGCACCCCTGGACCTCTATATGAAGCTCAATGAGTACTTTATCGCTCTCATTCAAATTACCAATCAATACGGGGGCAAAACAGAAAAGATTATCGGCGATGCAGTGATGTGCAAATTTGCCAACTCCCAAAATTGTCTGCAAGCGATCCTCGAAATTCGCAAACGCTTCTCCAAGCTCAACCGATCCCTCATACGTTCCGATGGACAACCGTTCAAGTTTGGCACCGGAATCACCCGCGGCAAACTACTCAAAGCCAATTTCGGCAGTATTGAAAAGCTTGATCGCACTCTGTTTGGAGACGTGGTCAACACCGCACAACGAGTCGAAAATATGACCAAAGAACTCAAAGTCGACGTGCTTTGCACACGTGACTATGTGGAGGAGCTAGAGGGCTATCCGCACTGCCGCCCTGCGGGTTATATCGGGCTGAAAGGCAAAACGAAAAAGATGCTTCTCTATGAAATCTTTGGACACAACAGTGCCAAAGTCATCGCTTGGAAAACCTACACCAAAACGTTTTTTGAGCAGATCGTCGAGCTAGAGCTAAGTGGCCAATACCAAGCCTGCTTTGCCATTCTGGACCAGTTACAACAAGAGTGCCCAGCGCATTCGTTCATTGAAGGCGAAATCCTCGACCCGACTTTGGAATCTATTCGCCGTGCGATCTTAATCAAGCTCAAAACATTAGATGTATCTTAACTTTTAGCAGAAGAGAGGACTTACATATGCATATCCAAGAATGGCTTGCCCAAACCCAAAAAGAGCACTACGGCGTGATTACCGGAGCCTCGTCAGGCATCGGCAAGTGCTTTGCCCAGCGCCTCGCCAAAGAAGGCATTCCACTCCTGCTGGTGTCGGAAAACCAAGGGGAACTCGAAGCCACGGCGGACGAACTGAGGCAAGAAGGCGCAGTGCGTATTGAAACCTATGTGGCCAACTTTTTTAAACCAGCTGAAGTACGCAAATTAGCCAAATTCCTCACTCAAAAGAAGATCTCTATTTTCGTCAATAACGCCGGAATTGGCATGAAAGGCCTCTTTCACACCAACTCCGCCGAAGCTTACAATCAGCTCATTAACATCAATATCGCTGCGATGACCACACTGATGCATGCCGTGTTACCGGGACTGCAGCAACAGAACTATGGCTTGGTCATCAACGTTTCTTCGATCAATTCACTGGTGTCCATCCCCCACAATCAGGTGTATACCGCGAGCAAAGCATATGTGACCAGCTTTGCCCGTGCCCTGGCTTACGAAAACCAGGATACAAAGATCATATTCCAGCTCCTACTGCCTGGAACCACCGA
This sequence comes from Zetaproteobacteria bacterium, assembly GCA_028817975.1. Lineage (GTDB taxonomy): Bacteria > Bdellovibrionota_B > Oligoflexia > Oligoflexales > Bog-1112 > JAPPOJ01. The sequence continues at coordinate 2,877 of JAPPOJ010000307.1, forward strand.
TACCCCTTTTCATACACGGCAAGATGCCTCACCTCAGATGGGTGTAATGCTTCCCGATGACGTCGCGCGCATCTCACTAGAGTCGGTGGGAGTCAAAGAAGTGATCCCCAACAAAGCCGACTGGCTTGTTCCCTTGATCGCCCGTATCGTGCCCACACAAGTCGCCATGCGGATTGCCGTATACGCACTCAAGATGAGGTTAGGAGTGAAATAAGTGTATACGAATGTGGCCAAAAATCGTAGATTAGCGAATCGTTATCCTCTCTTTCGCGGCGATTATCCTACTTTAATTCTCTGCCGCCCTGGAGAGAAAGACTTATTAGAAACCGAACTCGTAGATCGCAGCTGCGATGGACTTGGCTTATTTGCCCATTCCTCCTACAACCTCAGCGAAGGAGACCAAGTCGAGCTATTTATTGCCTCCAGCCCGGAGAAAAAGTTTCGCGCCGTCATAAAAAGGATCAGTGCTTCTACACACCCGGCACGTCAAGGATACCGGATTGGAGTTTACTTTCAATTTAACGAGGATAAGCAACCCCGTTATCCACGTCTGTATTTACGCCATAAAATTCAAAACGTACTCGCTCAGGACCTCTTTGACGAAGACCAGTCGCACATCTATAGCATTTCCGATGTTTCCCTCACCGGACTCACCCTCGAAACCCACAACCCCGAAAGTATTCTTATTCCTCAACAGACAACA
>JAPPOJ010000291.1 GCA_028817975.1 Zetaproteobacteria bacterium
GGTAGTCCAGACAGAATGTAGATAGGTAGACGGGGAATATCTGGGCGTTGTTCGAGAAGTTTGAGAACTTCAGACCCTTCTAGTTTCGGAAGTTTTAAGTTGAGAAATATCGCATGGATTGTTTTACCTTGTTGCTCGAGTAAAGGGAGAACTTCATCTCCAGATTGTAGCCAGATAAGCTTTACGTTGACATTAATCTCAGATAAGGCTCTATCGATGAGCTGGTAGCTAGATTTTTGATCTTCCACAACTAAAATATTTAATTGTTTATTCATCTGTTATTACCTCCTCTTTTTTTGTGTGTTGATAGAGAGACAACTTTAACTTAGAAACTTTTCGTTATAGGGGCTGTGGACTATCCTGTTTAAATGGATGCAGGTTTATTGAATTGATCTTGTTGTAGTGATTTTTGGATGATAGATGTCTTGGATGCTTGCTTTGGCCCAGCAGTGCATACTTGTCTTGTACTTTCATAAGCTGATGGGGAAGAATTTGCTTTTCGTCTTCAAAGATGGTCATGCTTCATTTCCTTTTATGGGAGAAAAACTTGTTATCGCAACCTAAAAAATCATTCACCTCGTTTTGAGTAAAAATAAAGATGCTTGTAGATGCTTTAAAAAGGTTTGTTTAGGACCTTAGGTATCATGTACTGTCTAAAAAAAGGTGTTTTAAAAATCGATATCTCATAAGTGCAAAACCTTTTCTCGAAGTCTTCGTTATTTCATAGTAATAGTGTGCGTAATCACAGGAAAAATTTACCATAAATCTGGAGGAAGTATAGAGATTTAGAGATTTTTTTTGGTGAGGATATGGAGAGTTGTCCATAAGTATAACCATATCTAGATAACTTTGGACCTCCTATTTGAGGGTGTCGGCGTAAAATATGTCACAACTCTTTTTTATCTCTTTATTGTGAATGAAGGCATAGGTTGTTACGGTGTTTATTTGGCGTTTCTAGTGTGCTTTTCCTGGGCTAAGGTGGCAATCATATGGCGCAGGTGGTTGGGATATTCTCCGGCGACCTTGCCAAGCGCTAGGTTGAGGACAAACTCGGGAATGAAGGAGGTGTCTACATATAGTGTGGCTTGGATCACACTAAAGTTGGGCTGAGGTGTCGGTAAGACCTGGAGTTGAGTCCAGGAGGTGCGGTCGCCTTCGCCCACATTTTGGCTGACAAAGCTGTTTTCTGAGGGGGATAAGGTCCACTGCTGGGTAGACTGTTCGCTGAAAATCCACAGGCGTTCCTCATAGTCGACCACAAAGCCAGAAGCGGTGGTGCGTAAAATAGTGGCTCGTTTCACCTTGGAGATAAACTCCGGATAGCGTTCGATATTTGTCATCGCTGTGTAGGTGGTGTGGGGAGGATGTGCCACGACAAAGCGGATCTGTAAGCCCCAAAGACCCACTTTGCCCACAGGATGCCCTGGGGGTGCGTGAATCACCTGGATTTCGGCGTCGGCGTCTGCGGCTTGGGTGAGGCGAGTGCCCTGGAGCTGTTCGAGTTGGTCTGCCATACTGGCCCTTGGGTTGAGTAAAGCGCTGTATAGGAGCACCGCGTGAGCGAATGTTATGGCAGACCGTGTCAAGGCGATGCATCTCCATCTAAGGGTGTCTGAGGGAGTAGAGCAGCCACTTGTGGGGGTCGGCAGGAACATTCGGGGGTTTAAGTGGCGCTGATTATACCTTAGGATAGGCTGGATTCAGACTTATTTTTTACTGGGGATATAAGCTTTGTACGGCCAGGGCGACACTCCCGACATCTAGGTTGAGGTAAAAGTACTTGTCTTTGATCTTCATAAGTCTGGCATCATAGGCGAGATCTTTGACGGGGAACAGAACTTGGTCAGGAATAATGGCATCGACGCAGTGGTGGTTGGGGTTCAGCTTGGCACAGAACTTTGCCGTGGGCTCTTCGCAGCTGTAACGGTAGGGGCTGGCGAACTTCGAAAGCCATTTGCGTGGGTAGTGGTGGGTGAGCACGGACCCGGAAGCTTTCATGGTGGGCCAGACCATATCGCGCAGAAACAGTTCGTCGTCTCCATACCTTAAGCGATAGGGGTAGTATTCCATCATGGTTTGCATGTTGGCCATGTCACCTGCCCCTTCGTGTTGACCTGCCCAGATGCTGGCGGTCAGAGGCCCCATACATACCGGGAGGACATGGAGACGGTGGTAGGTCGCGTTCGAGTTGAGCCAGTCGCCCACGCCGTAGGCTTCGGCAGCCGTAAGCTTCCAATCAACGTCACGCATGAGATAGCGAATCTTTTCTCCAGGGGGCATCTGTTCTCCGGCTACCATGAAACGCCAAAAGGTCGCATCGAGGCCGACTTGATCGCGATGGTTGTCTACAAAAGCGATTTCAGCTCCTGCCTCAAGCAGTTGCTGGACGAAGTTCTCCGCTGTGGCTCCTTGAAGTTCTCCGGGCATGTTGTTGTACGGAGCGCGTTTGGCGACGTAAACACGCACTGTAAAGGTTTCGTATCCCCACATCTGGGTGGCCGGAATGCGATTGACTTCTTTGATGCGTTGAAAGCTATGGAGAAAGTCGAGGATGCCGTCGAGATACTTTTGCTTGTTGCCGAAGAGGCTGAGTGCAATGATGCGTGCTTCGTTGCTATTTTTCCAGTATCGGCGCAGGGTTGAGATGGGACGGTTAGAGGTGATCGGCTCGGTCATTCCTTTGGGCTGGTACATGTATTTCCATACATCGACGCGGGGGCCGTGGATGTTGCTGTGGAGTCCCATGGGCTGCCAGTCCGAGAGGGCGCGCTTGGACTCAATCACGGTATGGTCATAGGCATGGCGTGCGCGGGGGCCATGGAGCTTCATGAACATGCGGACCAGTTGATTGCGTCGTCCCTTGGGGAAGTATTCTTCCCTCTCCTTATAGTTTGCGTAAAGAGGGGATATATGCACGAGAGTGAGAATACAGAAGAGTTGCATGCTATAGAGACTGCGCATAACCAATCCTTAGAGATTAAGATCTGTCTGTACAAGCGATGACTGCCGGGTAGCAGTAAGGCCGAGTTTAAGTCATGGTAACTCATTCTTTTCTTAAAAATATAGGTAGCTTGCAAATAAAGTGCGGGGGCACTTGCGATATCTTCTTTGTTGAGTCGTAAAAATATAAATAAATAAAAAAGACAAGGTAAATATAAATAAGTCTAAACATTTAGAACATCTATCCGAAAGGAGGACAGGTGCGCAATGCACAGTAAGAAGATTAACGGGACTGGAGACAGAGAAATGAAATCTTTTTCGGTGGTTAAGTGCTTGGCACTGATGGGAATATGGGTGAATGCTTCTTGTGGTGAGGAGAAAGGTCGTTCGATAGGTGCCCCAGCGATCAAACCTCCGGTAGATCGCAACATGCCTACAGGTCTTTCTGGGTTGAACCTATGGTTTAACCTCGCGGGGGAGACGAATGATGACGGTACGGCGACGGCTACTTATATGATTGCGCAGGTGAAGAACTATCTCTATCCTGAGAGCGGGGGGCCTTCTCCTTTAAGTCGCCTCAATAAGATTGACGAGCGTATGACTTCTTTAAATAGTCGTGCCGAAGAAAGTCCACGTA
>JAPPOJ010000130.1 GCA_028817975.1 Zetaproteobacteria bacterium
ACCTCAGCGATACTTACCATCCATAGAATGGCGTCTTGAGGAAGATCTTTCTTCCGCTGAATGGGTGAGGAAGGTGTTAGAGCTATATGGTGAGCACCGTATTGTTTGAGTGTCCATGCTGTAAGCATGATTTCAATGATTTGATCTGGATTTAAATTTCCAGGTGCAGTGATATGGATGGTGGATGCAAGTTGTCCTAACCATGGAATTTCTTTGGAAGTAAAGCCAAACTGCTGTGGCTGTAGTTGCACAACGATATTCCCGTTTGGAAATTTTAAACTGTGGTTGGTTTGGGTATGAAGGTAATGAATGCCTATTCCTTGCCCATATAAATGAGCAAACCCACTTAGATAGCTTGAAATGAGTAAAATGAGTTTAGTTGACCTTTGGAAGATAGATTTAAAAATCATGTGGCTCCTTTTGGTTTATATCAAAGATTTTAGCGAATATTTGCTCTATGTATGAGCTTGAAGCAATTGCTGCACGTATTCTGCAGAAGGTATATCACTATCTATGCTTAGAGAAATCGGAAAACGTCGTCGCATAATGTCGAGGGGGTGTTCACGCAAGCTTAAAATGACGCCACTTTGCTTACGCTTGTACTCCATCTGTCGCGAATGGCGTAACAGTCGATATGTCCAACAAGGGTCTTGCTGGAAGCGCTCAGGATCTAGGTGCGCGTACTTAAGAGTGACTTCGTCTGCAGTTAGGTTGTTTTCCCAGTAGTCTCTGAGGAGAGGGTCTAGAAGTGTGTAGTATGGAAGTGAGTCGGTGTCTTTTTGCCCTGGGCGTAAGTTCGCGGTAGGAGTACGCTTGAGGATTTCAGAGGGGATTTTTTGATCTCGTTTTGCGAGGTAGTTCAGTAAGTCATATACTTCGGTTTTGTAAAGTGAGCCGATGAGGTTCAACTCTCCTTCATTATCTCCTCCAAGTGTAAAGTAGCCCATAAGCAGCTCGGATAAGTTCCCGTTTGAAATAAGTAAGCTGTTTGGAATCACGTTTGTTTCTTGGCGAAGAATAAGTGCCCGCATGCGCGATTGTATATTTTCGTAAGCGATTCCTCTTTTGCTTTGAGGGTAGGTTTTCATGAAGTTTTCACAAAGTGCTGAAATGTCGTGAAGACGTATGTTTTCTAGAGGGATGTTATAATTTTCGCACAGCTGCTTGCCGAGAGTGACATCTTTTGGCTCGGAGTTTTCGGCGTGTGGCATGAGATAGCAGTATATGTGCTCTGGAGCAAGCACTTCGCTTAACAGTGCGAGTGAAGCTGCGGAGTCTGCACCTCCACTGACGCCGAGTACAGCAGCTGTCCTGTTATTTGCTTTGAGATAATTTTGCAGTCCATGCGTGATCGCAGATACGATAAGTTGCTGTTGAGAGGGGATGGGGGATGAAGCAGATGGAAAAGACAGTGGTTTATTTTTGTGTAAAAGGAACGTGAACTGATCTTCCTCAAAAAAGTTGAGTCGGTTTAAAACAAGCCCTTTTTTGCTTGTGATAAAAGACCCTCCAGCCAGAATAAGATCATCTACTCCTGCGACATCATTTACATATACTAGAGGAGCTTGTAACTTTTGTGAGATTTCTTGATGTATTTTTTCTTTGTAGCTTTGTTTGTGGATTGCAAATGGACTAGATGCCATGGCTACAATCAGGTCCACTTTAGGTGGAGTGGGGTGTCGTAGATTGCTGTGCGCATAAAGGTATGTATGTGAGTGGGGTGACCTTTTAGATAGCCCCCACGCATCTTCGCAAATAAGGGGCATGATTTTAAATCCTTGCCAGTCAATCGTCTGGTCTGATTGTGGGTAAGGTTCGAAAAAGCGATGGTCTTCAAATATGCCGTAGGTTGGTAGTAATTGTTTGCCAAATTCAGTATATATTTCTCCTTTATAGAGAAAAGAGCCCCCATTATAAAGCGGCTTTCCACCTCTATGGTTGGGGATGATATGTCCCAGCATGATGGCTACATTACTGTTCCTTGTACCCTCTTTTAAAAGTTGTAGTGCTTGAGATGTCTTGTCTATCCATTCGTCAGCACGTTGATAGTTATCTCCCAGGTTGTATCCTGAGAGGTAGAGTTCAGGTGTAATGAGTAATGTTGGCTTGGAAGTATGAATCTTTTGGACTGTTTGTATGAGCTTTTCGGCATTCTTTATGGGTTGCCCAAGTTCAGGCTTAGCTTGATACAGCATGACAGCTAGCTCAGATGGTGGATTTGCGGCATAGCTGTATGGTACAGTGAGATGCTTCCATAGAAGAGTGATCATAAGTATAAACCATGTACGCATATTTTGTCTCCTTTTTTGAGTAAGCTTATCTTGAAACGGGCTTTAGGTCTGGGTTCCACCAAAGTCCGCGCCCAGCTTTGGAAACATGGCTTAGGTAGGGTTTGGAGTCCTGGAGTGGGATTTTATGAGGAGTAAGAGTTGTAGAAGCAAAAGGGGGAATCGTTCCTAGTTCCGTTCCTGTTTCCAAGTGGAGTAAATTGGCCACATGTGTGTATAGTTTTTGCTGATCTGTGGTGGAGCTCATACCAACCCCAACGATATCCATCGTGTATGGAATAATTCTTGCCGGCATCATACCAGCCCCAAATCCGTCTACAAATTCAAAGAACCGTGAGGGATCTTTGCCTCTCCTGGCTGGAGAGCTGGATTGGATTGCTTGCGTCGTGGCCAAGACAGTTGCAGCTTCGCTGAAGGCAAGAACTTTTTCTGGGTTAGAAAAGCCACTCGTCAGATATATTTTCACGTGATGGCAGTCAGCTTCATCTAAAGCTTGTCGTACTTGCATGACTCCTGAGATAGATACACCTTTGTTATTCCAGTACTTTGGTGAAATGCCCCGTGGAGGAGGAGAAGATGGATCTACTCCTTGCATATGGTGGCTAGAAGAAGTATCGATGCGTATCCCAGCTAACTTTTTACCGTATTTATCAAAGACTTTGCAGGTCGTGACAGCATCATCGATTTCGCGATTGTTGTAGTCGACGAGTGCGATTGTTTCTAACTCAGGAAAGAAATGGTTGAAAGCCAATGCTGTTGTCCATACGGCATTAGCTTTGCCAAATAGCCATGCGAACATATTTTCAAGGGCGTGTGGAATGGTACCGAAAGGGGTTGAGTTTAAAAAATTTTTTGCTGCGGCCTGTGTAGAGGCACCGTATGCTCCTCCTTTAGCAGCAGCAGCTCCGAATGTAGAATCTTCTTCGGGAAACCAGTGACGTGCTCCCAGAGCGAGGACTGGCCTCCCCTGAGCAGCTGCAACGACACGGGTGCTAATATTCTCGATCTCTTGAGGCTGTACGGCAGCGATATCATTGTGAATGGTTGTTGCTCCCGAGAGATAGCCTAAATATAAGGTCTCTAGGTCAATAAGTTCTAGTACTTTTCCTTCTCCAAGAAGGATGGGAGTTTGTGGTTTCATGGAGGACCCTTCGTCCACCGACCATAGCTTTGTTTTTTGTGAAGACTCTGTTTTGATCATGTTTGTGGCTGTATCCAACCCATAGACTTTACCATTGTGACGAGAAAAAACTTGAAAACGTATGTCGACATTATCAAATCC
>JAPPOJ010000079.1 GCA_028817975.1 Zetaproteobacteria bacterium
CCGCCAGTGACCTCCACGAACTGGCCAAAAGCCAACAGAACGTGGCCTTTGTCACCGACCTCGAAGGGGTGCCGGCGAAGCGCGACACCATTTGTGCGGACCCGAGCAAAAGTATGCTGGCCGATGGCTATATCCAGCGCAAGTCGATCATTAGCTTTGATCTGAATTTTGCCGAGACGATGGAAGACTTCGACCAACTCGATGACGAGCACAAGTACCGCCACGCCCAAACAGCCGCATACTTTATCCTCGCGGCCTGCACGCAAAACTGCCTGCCGTTGTGGATGCTGGTGTACAGTGGCCGCGGGCTGCACCTGCACTTTAAGCTGGCCAACCCCTTGCCGGTGGCGTCGGCGGGAGCGTATGCGCGGCTGTACAAGCGCTGGTGTAGTCTCTTGGAGGTGTTGTTGCGCCAGCAGTACAAGCTCGACCGAACCTGCCGTAATCCGGCGCGGCTGTTTCGCCTGCCGTGTTCGCGCAATTTAAGCGTAACGGGGGAAAGCCTGCAAAGCGAGGTGTTTTTCCTCGATCGCCATGCGGATGCGAGCAAGTTCTTTGTGGACGTGGGTACCCACCTGAAGGTGTGGACCAGCGAGCCCTATCCCAAGCTCGACCCCCAGGCGTTTTCCGAGGCCACCAAACGGCAGGAGGAAGTCTACAAGCGTTTTGACTGTGACGGCGATGGGGTGTGGCAGGTGCTGCAAACGGAAGACGGCTGCCGCCGCCGCTGGCTTTGTGATCCGCTGCGGGTAGAGGCCATGACCCGCGATAAGCGCGGCAGCGGTTGGGGCCGGGCCTTGGTGTTTCACGACGCCGATGGCAACGAAAAACGCTGGAACATGCCCCTCGCCTTGCTGGCAGGCAATGGTGTGGCCCTCCGCCGACGGTTGCTGAGTATGGGCTTGCACCTGTGCTTGGATGCGGAGGCCCAGGTGCCGCTGATGCACTACCTGCTGTGGTCACAGCCGGAGCAACGGGTGGAGCTAGACGTGGCCTAGGCGAAAGCCGTGACCCTGCGCTGTGAGTTGCCACCTATGCAGCAACTTGGCGTATCCTAAGTGGGGTAACCTACGAGGAGGATACGTAAATGAGGCGTTGGTTATGGATCTGTATAGGGGTGCTGCCGTCGTTGTCGGCGGCGGTGGCACAGTTTTCGTTTGGCTTATTCACCCATGAGCATCGTTATGTGAGTCCGCAGCATGGGGGTGACTTTGAGCAGGTGCTGCAGTTTGGTCCGTGGGAACAGTTTCAGTTTGAGCGGGTGTGGGTGGACGCGCGTGGGCAGCTCCTGTCCCAAGAGGTGGGCTACCTGCGTAGTGCCAAGGGGGTGTACGTGGGAGTCGAGGGCGAGGAGGTGGTGCAAAAGACGCAGCCAGGTCCGTGGGAGCAGTTCGAACTCATCCACTTGCCGGATAAAAAGGTTGGTTTTCGTAATCTTGCCTTTGACCGTTATCTTTCTTTTGAGGGTAAGCTGCGGACCCGCCCCCACCTGCGTCATTGGGAATCTTTTCATGTGCATTGGCGTGAGGGGGAACGACGAGTGTCGACGGGGGTGTTTCTGATCACCGGGGATATTCCGCAGTTTCCCACTGCGAAGCACGGGGGGCTGTGGTTTGTGAATAACGACCCAGAAAGTGAATATGATGCTGTTAGGGAAGCGCATTTTGCGCCCAAGGATTTCTTTTTTGGTGGGGATGGAGCCATTGTGACGAAAATGGACCTCCTCCATGCGACCTATACTAAGCTCGGGGATGTGGATCTTTCCCTCACCGAAGCCATGGTCTGGACGCTGGAGTGGGCGAAGACCAAGCGTTACCGGGTGGCGACTTTTAACTGCTGGAAGTTGCCGATGGCCTTTGCCAAGACCTTCGGGCTGCAAGAGGTCAAAGAACCACTGCACAATGATTTGTTAACTTTAGGAGCCGGGGCGGTGACACTGCCGCTGTACGCTCTGTTGACGTGGAGAAAAAAGGTATGAAGTATGTATGGGTGCTGGTGATATTTTTTTCGGGTTGCTATAAGCATATGACTGCGGAGGAGTGGAAAGCTCGGTGTATGTCTCATCCTTACTACACCTATTATAGTGCCTACGAAGCGGGAAAAAGCGAGTGGGAAATTCACGCTCCGATTGGGGGGAACTATGATGATGACAACAATCGCTGTTCTCCAACTTCCACCGTGCAGCTGTGGAACAGTCCCGATCCGGATGCGCAGTACACCCTGCAGGCACTGAAAGAGATGACAGGAGAAACCACCCTGATGGGGGTGAAAGCAAAAATAACGGAGCTAGAGGTACTCGACTTTAGACCGTACCCCGAAATCCGCGACTTGCGGCCACTGCTGTCACGTAATCGTGAGGTGACGAAAATCATTCGTCTGCCGGAAGGCGCGCAGGTGCATAGTTTGTGGTCCTTGCAGTGGGAGTTGGAAGTGCTGGACGCGCCAGGGGTGACGGTGACGGGGACGCGGCCGGAAGACTGTCCGACGACAGAGCAGATCTTTCTCAATACGGCGGCTTCAGTGACCTTTTATCCGCAATCGGTGATCGAGTTCTGCAAGCAGCTAGGGCGCTCGTGAGGGGATGTGGATTCTTCAGCTCCAAGAGGTCAAAGAACCACTGCACAATGATTTGTTAACCTTGGGAGCAGGGGCAGTGACATTGCCGTTGTATGCTCTGTTGACGTGGAGAAAAAAGGTATGAAGTATGTATGGATGTTGGTGATATTCTTTTCGGGTTGTTATAAGCACATGACCGCGGAAGAGTGGAAAGCTCGGTGTATGTCTCATCCTTATTATACCTACTACACTGCTTATGAGGCGGGTAAAAGTCAGCGTGACATTGGAGGAAAGATTGGGGGGAACTACGATGATGACAACAATCGCTGTTCTCCAACTTCCACTGTGCAGCTGTGGAACAGCTCCGATCCGGATGCGCAGTACACCCTGCAGGCGTTGAAAGAGATGACAGGGGCAACCACCCTGATGGGGTTAAAAGCAAAAATAACGGAGCTAGAGGTCCTGGACTTTAGACCCTACCCCGAAATCCGTGATTTACGACCACTGATGTCACGCAATCATGAGGTGACCAAAATCATTCGTCTGCCGGAAGGCGCGCAGATCCACAGTCTGTGGGCGTTACAGAGTGAGCTGGAAGTGCTGGACGCGCCGGGGGTGACGGTGACGGGAACGCGGCCGGAAGACTGTCCTACTGAGGAGTTGATTGTGATGAATCGTGCAGCGCCTCCAGCCTTTTATCCACAATCGGTGATCGAGTTTTGTAAGCAGCTGGGGCGCTAGCAGGACAAGGTCGGGATGCCCTTGGTCACGTGGGGTCGGCGATGTCTGGGTGACTGCTGCGCTATCATGTTCTCCATAACCTACGAGGAGGACATGCTAATGACCCGTTTGTTATGGATCTGTATAGGGGTGCTGCCGTCGCTGTCGGCGGCGGTGGCCCAGTTTTCGTTTGGCTTATTCACCCATGAGCATCGCTATGTGAGTCCGCAGCATGGGGGTGACTTTGAGCAGGTGCTGCAGTTTGGTCCGT
>JAPPOJ010000008.1 GCA_028817975.1 Zetaproteobacteria bacterium
CCTTGCTTCTAACTGGCCTAAAGCTTTCACAAAAAACTCCGGCTCTTTTGTTGTCGTCAGCACCCGAGCCACCGCAGGGTCTAAGTTCACCAACACATCAGGCAACAAATGTTGCAACTCATAATCCGTAGAAACAAGTGCTAAAGGGACATCCAAAGAATACGCTAACTGATACAACTCGGGTCGATTATGAATAGGCGCTAAAATCATATCCGGCTTAAATTCGCGAATCCGCTGTTCAAGCAGAGCATTCGACTCACTTGGAATGAAACGCCGCAACCGATTAAACAGGTCCCACACTTTTAAAGCAAGACCCATATCACTTTGCTGCTGCACATAACGCTCATATACGGTCTCTTCATGGAGACCTCCCGTAAAAACAAACAAAGGATCTTGGCTTTGCCCCAAGTGCAACGTATCTTCAAGACGTACATCATAGCCAGCCTGAGACAAAACCGACTGCATAGCACGTCCAGCCGTTAGGTGCCCCCCACCAAAACCAGAAGTAACCACAAGTTGCAGACGCTTTTTTCTCCCTTCCAAAGGGGTCTTAGGCATAGGACTCGAAAGCTGTACAATTTGATCAAAAAAGCAGCGGACTATCTGACGAAATTTATCATCTGCATGCCACACTTCGGCCAAAAACGAGTCATAAAGGAAAAGGGACTCCATCCGCTCAGCAGACACACCTAAATAAATTGATTTGTCAAAAATCCATTTGTGTACAGATATTTCCAATAAGCGTATATCTATAAACGAATCTCGATGAGCAACAGGGGGCAAACTCTCTTGCGCATATAGAGCATCAAAGTAGGGAGCCAACGTATTCCGATATGCATGATAAATGAGCTTTGCATGCGCAGAATTCCGTTGCTGATATAATTGCCCAAGGTAAACACTATCCCCCGAAATAAGCTCAACTCGCTCACCTGCATGCGTGATGATATGATCACCATGAATGGCAATACCAGGATATTCACGTTGTAAATCTTCCACCAAAGCATGATGCTTATAGTACCAAATATCGGCATGTTCTGTTGTTTTGCCCTTCAAATTCCGCGAGATCTCAGGCAGCAGATCTTCCCCACAACCAGGCACAAACCATATACCGCATAGCCAACAAAGCCTTAACAAAAATCTCAACCGTAATTTCAACATCACCACTCTTTGTCAGATTATATATTTACACTGTCGTCAATTCGTTAGGTACACGCATGCTCAAGGCATAGACTCATTTTCAATTAAATTGAAAAAAGACACGTAATTCGGCTGCCATGCCAAAAACGCGGAGCCTGTTTCACCATGACGATTCTTTGCAATGATGACTTCCGCTTTGCCAGCATGCTCCGAATTCACATTATAATATTCGTCACGATAAACAAACATAATTTGATCCGCATCTTGCTCCATAGAACCCGATTCTCGCAAATCTGAAATACGAGGTTTCTTATCGGGACGGGCATCTGGGCCACGATTTAACTGAGCTAAAGCAATAATAGGAACGCTCAGCTCCTTGGCCAAAGCTTTCAAGCCCATGGAAATTTCACTGATTTCACGTTCTCTACTTTGCTTTTGCGCCATAACACTACCTTGCATCAGCTGCAAGTAGTCGATGATGACGAGATCAATACGCCCTTTTTCTTTCTTATAACGCCGACAGCGAGAACGTACTTCTAACAGGGTAATTCCTGGAGTCTCATCAATAACGAGACGGCTCCCGAGCCCATGAATCGCCCGAGCTCCGTGCATCAAGCGGTCTTGCTCATCTTCGTCGAGAAGGCCCTTACGCATTTTAACCGAGTCAATCCGGCCTTTCGAAGAAATTAAGCGCTCCACGAGCTGCTCTTTAGACATCTCCAAAGTGAAGACAGCTACACATGCATCCGAGTCGCCACATTCCAACGCATTAATCGCCCAATTCAGTGCTAAGGCTGTTTTCCCCATACCAGGTCTGGCCGCCAAAATAACCAAATCACTATTCTGCCACCCTCCCGTGAACTTATCTAAATCGTTAAATCCACTCGGGACACCCGTAATCTCCCCTGCATGAGCAATTCGCTTTTCAATTGCATCTACTGCAGACTTCAATGCTACAGAAGCAGACACAAGACCATCTGCCTGTTCCTGCTCCTGAGCAATGGCCAAAAACTCTTTTTCAACATTACCGATAAAATCAGATAGTTCACCTTCCACAAGGCGAGCTTTTTGCGCCGTATCCTGGCAGGCATCGATGATTCGCCTGAGATAGTAGTTCTTGCGCACAATGCCAGCATAGTGCTCAATACTCAGGGCAAGGGGAGCCCAAGCAACCAGATCGTAGACCAAATTGTACCAAGCATGTCCACGCTTCTGAATAAGACCAACTACTTCAAAGTTGTCAAAGTAGCGACCTTCAGCTTCAAGCTCCAATATAATCTTATAAATCTCAGAGTGTTGATTGAGGTAGAATTGTTCAGGACTCAGAGCCGCACGACCGACCATGTCCACAATTTCATTTCCTTGTCGGCTCAGAATCGCGCCCAATACATTTCGCTCGGCTTCCTCGGAAAAAGGAAGTGGTAAGGCCTGGACGACCTGCTGATTCACCGTGGACATGCCTACCTCCACCAAAAAGAGACCGGAAGTGTCAAAGCACCTCGGCCTCCTTTACCACGCATTGCTTTTATAAGCTCACTGCACAGCAGCTGAGCTATGCATCACTCTTAAGCTTCGCTTGCCGCTTCAATGACAAACTTGAGGTCTGCTTCAACTTCAGGATGCAATTTTACTTTCGCAACAAATGCACCCAATGTTTTTGCTTCTTCAGGAATGACGATATCACGTTTGGAAACTTGAACAGACTGGGCAGTCAATAACTGAGCTAACTCTGCGCTGGTCACTGAACCAAAGATGCGATTATCTTCACCTGCCTGCTTCGCAAGGGTCAAGGTAACACCTTCAATCTTCTTCGCTACAACTCTCGTCTCGGCTAAAAACTTCTCGCGACGGGTTGCCAACACTCTCTTCTGGTGCGCCAACTGGCGCTGGTTGCTTTCATTCGCAGGAACAGCCATTTGACGAGGAAGCAAAAAATTGCGGCCATAGCCTGGCTTCACACTGACTACATCGCCAATTGTGCCCAGAGAAGGCACCTCTGCGGTTAAAATAAGTCTCATAATTATCTCCTAGAATGTAAGAGCTTCTCTGCACAGAAGCTCTTATTCTTTAAAATCGATTCCTAACCACGGCTCTTTGCAGAAAAACGTGCTTTTTCCTGCTCAGCTTCTTTAGCCTTTTCAGCCTCAACCTGCTCTTTTACAATCTCTTTTTTACGGGCTTCTACATCAATGTTCTCGCCCAGCTTCACAGACATATATCTAAGAATGTTATCATCAATTCTCATAAGGCGCTCTGCTTCCGCAAGTTGCACAGGAAGAGCTGTGAGGTCATAGTTGACATACTTGCCACGGAACTGCTTGTTGATAGGGAAAGCCATGCGTTTTGCGCCCCACTCGTCCCTACGGAGGATTTCACCGCCTTCCGCACACAGAATATCTTCATATCTCTTAAATAACTTCTTGCTCGCCTCTTCTGATAATTGAGCATTTCCAATAATGGTTACTTCGTATTCTCTCAACAACTTAAAACTCCTTTATGGTTTTGTCAGCTAGTGTCACCACTAGCAAAGGAAGACGGTCCGCGCTTGTCCGACCTTCACACTAAACTAATTTGTCTTTTCTATATTTTGCCGAAGCCTTAGCAGCCCTTCTTGGTACATAGAGGAGCCAACCACTTCTAACTCATGTTCTTTAAACGGCATCAACACCCAATCAGTAACAGGCACACGAGCCTGATCTCCACATGGTCGCCCTACGCCTAGCTTCAAACGTGCGAACTTCGGTGCCCCGATGCAAGAAATAATATCTCGAACACCATTATGGCCTCCATGCCCTCCACCTGCTCGGCTGCGAACACGTCCAAATTCCAAGTCGATGTCATCATGGACAACCAGCAGATCTTCCAGAGCAATCTTGTAGAAGCGCATCACAGCTTGAACTGCAGCACCACTTAAGTTCATATAAGTTTCAGGTTTACACAACAGAACATCTGAGCCATACAATCGTATCTTGGTCACTTTAGCTTGTAGCTTTGCTTTGCTTGACCAAGATTCGCGTTCTGCTTCAGCTAGCAAGTCTACAAACAAAAATCCTGCATTGTGCCGTGTAAGCTGGTATTTAGGTCCAGGGTTACCAAGCCCTACAACAAGCTTCACACGTACATAAGATCTACGTGAAGCGCTGTACGCTTCACTGAGTTCAACTGTAGCTCTTGAATACGCACTTCTTTTTGTTCCGTCCCAAGATCTAGCACAAATTTCTTGTCAGCTTGCCAAGCTTTGGACAACAACTTAGACTCTAGCTCAATAGGAGTAGACTTCGCTTGGTGAAGAATATTTCCTGGGATTTTTCCTTGTGCACGCAATTTACGTGCGTAACCTTTACCAAACTCTGTTCTAAGCTTGGCTGCAATTACTATTTGTGTTTCACTCATGGGCAAACTCTCTCCGACCAAGTACTCTAATTTAGATTCCACGTGCACTAAAGGCGCACCCTAGAACTGTGGGATACTAATCGATTTCAATCATTTTTACAAGTGATTTTTTTATTCTTCAATTATAGTCAAGAAAAAAGACTACTTACCGAAGTGCAGTCATGAATCCGTTGAACGGCCTCAGCAATCAGGTGAGCTATACTCACCTGCCTAATTTGCCTTAAGTTCTTGGCATCATGGCTAAGCGGAATCGAATTAGTCACCACCAGCTCTTCAAGCCGCGAGTTCCGAATCCTCTCTATGGCAGGCCCACTCAAAACGGGGTGAGTAATCGCAGCACGAACACTTTTGGCCCCTTCTGCCAACAAAGCCGAAGCGGCATTGGTCAACGAGCCGGCTGTATCCACGATATCATCCAAAATAAGGCAGTCTTTTCCTTTGACTTCTCCAATGATGTGCATTACCGCAGACTCATTCGCCATCGGGCGCCGCTTATCAATAATAGCCAAATTCGACCTCAAAAGCTTTGCAAATGCCCTAGAACGCTCCACACCACCCGCATCAGGAGAGACAACCACAGGATGATCTAGTCTACCCGAAAAGTAGCGTGCAAACACATCTTTTGCAAAAAGATGGTCGACAGGACACTGAAAAAAGCCCTGGATAGCCGAATTGTGTAGCTCTAAGGTGAGTAAGCGATCGATACCGGCCGTTTCCATGAGCTGAGCGACCAACTTCGCCGTTATCGGAGCCCGAGGAGAATCTTTACGCTCTTGCCGGGCATAACCAAAGTAAGGGGCCACAAGCGTGATCTTGCGCGCAGAAGCCCTACGACAGGCGTCTATCATCACCAAAGCTTCCATCAGATGCTGATTACCTGGAGCACAGGTCGGCTGCAAGACATACACATCGGCACCACGCACGTTTTCATCAATACGCACACGGGTCTCGCCATCCGAAAAAGAGCCAACAGATATCTTGCCGGGCTCTATATTAAGATGACGACATATTTCAGCGTTGAGTTCAGGATTTGCATTACCACCAAAAACGATCACTCTTGAATTCAAGAAAAACTCCGAGCAAAATGGGTAACAAAAGAAGCGCAAAGGGTAAGAATGTGGCTGGGGTGGCAGGACTCGAACCTGCGCAATGCAAGGATCAAAACCTTGTGTCTTACCACTTGACGACACCCCAGTAAAGTTGCGAATTTCACAACCCTCACATGGACACCTTTATAACGCGATGGTAGGATCTTGTCAATAGGTTTAAGCAAAAAAGTATTCAAAATCTCATGACACCATAAATCGTCCTCGACACCAACAGGAGATCCTGCATGATGCCCCAAGACGTTTATTTCGGCATAGATCAAAAACAACGCCTCAAAGAGAGCTGCAAAGAGTGGGGTAACTACGCACTTGTATGCAACCAAGCCTCACTCGACGCCCAACTCCAAGCCACACCAGACGTTCTCAGGAATATTCAAGGCAAGCAGGCCAAACTAACTTGCATCTGGGGCCCACAACACGGCTTTTTTGGTCACGCACAAGATAACATGATCGAGACAGAGGACGACACCACCTCACCTGTACACCAAGTTCCCATCTACAGCCTGTACGGCAAAACACGCGAACCGACCCCGCCTATGCTCTCCAAACTCAACTCCATCATTGTGGACATCCAACTGTCAGGCACCCGAGTATACACCTACAAAGCCACGCTACTTGCTACACTCAAAGCCGCCAAACGCGCAAACTTAAAGGTAGTCATCTTAGATCGACCCAACCCTCTCGGAGGCAAGTTCGTCGCAGGCAGGGTGCTCGAACAAGAGATGATTTCTTTTGTAGGCCCAGACCTTTTACCCATGCGACATGGGCTTTCCACAGGCGAAATGGCTCGATTCCTCAACCGCAAGATTAACGCTGATCTAGAAGTTATAGAGATAAAAGGTTGGAATCCAGACACTACTTGGCTGACACAAAAGCGGCCCTGGATACTCACTTCCCCCAATCTACCCACCCTAAAGTCTGTCATCTTGTACCCAGGCCTGGTGGCACTGGAAGGGTGCAACCTATCTGAGGGTCGAGGCACAACACTTCCATTTGAGTGTGTCGGCAGCCGTGCCTTCGTGAACCCCAAACAGCTCATTGGACGACTCTACGACCTTCTCCCCAAACTCCAGGGGGTACAGTTACGCCCATTCCGCTTCGAACCCACCTTTAGCAAATGGAGTGGACATTGCTGCTATGGGGTACAGTTCATTGTTGAAAACCCCGATCTCTTTTGCAGCTTTCATCTTGGCATCGCACTCATCAAATGTTATATGGATCTCATCGGTGACAACTTTGCTTTCAAAGCAGCTCCTTACGAATATGAATATCGACGCAATCCGATGGATCTTATTCTGGGGTCTAGAGAAGGAAGTAAGAAAATCGAAGACTACAGGCCAGACGACTCCTTTTGGAGCGCAGGCCTCACAGACTATTGCGCTCAAGTTGCACCCTATTTGATCTACCCCAGAGCAATGACACCCACAAATCCACAGAACTGAAGTGTCTAGCCTAACCTAGACTTTAAAGGAGACCTACATGACACCCTCTCTAGCACAGCCGACAGGAGTTTGGACCGCACTAGCCACTCCATTTATCTCAAATGGCGAGGTTGACTACGCAAGCCTCCCCCAACTCTTAGAGCATCAGTTACAAGGGGGCATTCAGGGCCTGGTCGTGTGTGGGACCACAGGAGAAGCCCCCACTCTCAGCACTGCAGAAAAAATCAAACTCCTTCAGAGCATCGCTGATATTTGCGCAGGGCAGTGCCAAATCATGGCCGGATGCGGTGCTTCTTCAACAACAGCCACACAAGAGGCTGCATCTACTCTGCTCGAAGCAGGGGCATCAACACTGCTCGTGGTCACTCCTCCATACAACAAGCCGAGCATTGCCGGACTTAGCGAGCATTTTCGCACCGTGAGAAGCACCGTCGGCTCCACCCCTATCTGCCTCTACCATGTACCTGGACGCACCGCACAATGCCTCAGTGCAGAGGAATTACAGCAGATCTGTATCGCTGCAGATATTCAATGTATTAAAGAAGCGAGCGGAAATATTGAGCTGTTTTCCAACACTGCACGGCTACTCCCACAATGCAGCATTCTAAGCGGAGACGACCCCACTTTTCTACCGAGCTTGAGCGTCGGAGGATCTGGGGTCATTAGCGTCGTCTCTCACCTCTACCCCACCGCAGTGCACAAGCTCATGGAAGCGCACCACAGTGGGAACCATGCCTTAGCCCTTCAAATTCACCATGGCTTGACGCCAATCATCCAAGCCTTATTCTGCGAGCCAAATCCTGTACCACTCAAGTTCGCCCTCCAACAAAAGGGGTTATGTGGTGCAAACGTGCGACTCCCACTTGCACCGTTGGAGCAGAAGAGTCAGACACGTATTTGCACAGCCATAAAAGCCACCGACAAGGCACTGTCAGCATGCATCCACACCCCACTTTAAGTACACAAATCCAGAAAGGAATATCTCAATGAATATATGGATCTGGGGAGCATCCGGGCGGATGGGCAGCCAAATAAAAGACCTCGTTCAGGAACCCGAGTGGAACACCACTATCTCGCTCATCGGTGAAAGTAGCCGCGAACACCCCAACCCATTAGAAGAGCTTACAGAAGGTGTAGTTATTGACTTCTCAACACCTCACGCAAACCAGGCATTACTTAGACAAGTGGCCAGGTGGCAAGGAAACAAACTAGGCGTGGTGATTGCCACCACAGGAATACCTTGTGAAGACCTCTCTGCCTGGCAGCAGCTCACCCAAAGACAACCCAACCTTCGGGTCCTCGAAGCTCCTAATACCTCTCCCGGGGTACGCATTATGAAAAAGCTCGCGAG
Source organism: Zetaproteobacteria bacterium (assembly GCA_028817975.1). GTDB lineage: Bacteria > Bdellovibrionota_B > Oligoflexia > Oligoflexales > Bog-1112 > JAPPOJ01. Next base: position 8,430 of record JAPPOJ010000008.1, read on the forward strand.
ATACTTAGCCCAACTCACCCAAGGGTTGGATTATGACTTTGAACTAGAAGAAAGCCACCACAAATTTAAAGTTGACCGCCCAAGTGGCACAGCTTTAGCCATTGCAAACGAGGTTGCACAAGAAAACAAACTACAAGTGCAATACCCAGCCCCAGCACAAGTGCGAGCACAAAACATTATAGGCATGTCCGTAACCCGAGGAGGGGGTATCGTCGGTGAGCATAAGCTACGAGCTATCGGCATGTATGACGAGATTGCAATCGAACACCGCGCTTTTGATCGCAAAGTGTTCGCGGCCGGTGCGCTTCAGCTTGCCCAATGGTTAGATAAACAGGAAGCAGGGTTCTATACACTAGAGGATATTAGCTAATATCCAAGACACCACGATCATCGACAAATTTTTTTAACTTTTTAAGGATCTTGTTTTCTATCTGTCGCGCTCGCTCTCGCGAAATACCATACTTGTCCCCAAGTGCTTGTAAGGTCTCTGGCTTTTCTGCCATTAAACGCAGTTCGAACACATCCAACTCACGCCCCCTCAAAGTCGCCTTGAATTCCTTAACATGTTGATGAAAAAGGTGACGAATCTCTTCTGTCGCGAGCAGCTCATCGATGGGCCCTTGAGAAGTATCCGCGATCAACTCTCCGTGGGTTGCTCCGCCTTCTTCGGAACTCACCGGAGCGTCCATAGGGACATCCGGCAAGGCTAAGCGACGCTGCATTTCCAACACATCACGCTCCGAAACATCCAAGTTTTCTGCAATCTGTTTAGGGTCCACCGTATCATGTTCAAGCAACAGACGATCCGTTTCTTTTTGCAAATTATAAAACAGCTTGCGTTGCGCAGCGGTCGTGGCGATCTTGACCTGACTCCTATTATCTAACAAGTACTTCAGAATATAGGCGCGTATCCACCAAGCAGCATAGCTGGATAATTTGACTCCCTTATAAGGATTGTACTTTTTCACCGCTTGCATCAGACCAAAGTTACCCTCTTGAATTAAGTCTAAGAGGTTCACTTGAGACTTACGAAAATCATTCGCAATCTTCACCACCAAACGCAAATTGGAAGTGACGAGCCTGTGCGCCGCACGCGTATCTTCTTCTTCAAAGTGCTTCTTGGCTAGCTCAAGCTCTTCTTCAGGCTCTAAAAGAGGGTACTTCGCTATCTCCTGGAGATATAATTGTAGGGGTGATACATTCTCTATCGACCTAGGTTTATGTATGGAAGGCAGTTTATTCACTCAGTCACCATATATGATCCGTAGTTGTAAAATAAATGTGAAGGCCGCTTACAAAGGCCCTCTCCACGTTACTCCCACGGGCAAATTCCACCATTTGCATCTGCACAGGAGAGTTCTACCATGCCAGGTGTGGGCATCATCGCAAATCCGCATTCAAAATTAAACCGAAAAAACCCTAAGCGTCAGGAACTTTTAGGATATATCGCAGGGAGTAAGGGCCACTTGCGGATCACACAAAATCTCAAAGAGCTTGACGATGCTATGCAATACTTTCTCAAAGAAAACATTGAAATACTCGCCATTAGCGGTGGCGACGGTACAATCAGCAAAACACTCACAGCAATGTATCATTGCTACAAAGGAAAGGCGCCACTACCTAAAATAGCTGTTTTAGGCGGAGGGACAATTAACACTCTTGCCCAAAACCTGAAGTGTAAGGCTAGGCCCGAGTATAACTTGTACCACCTTTTGCAATTACATTCAAGCCAATCTCCACTCACCGAACATCGGCTCTCGTCACTTAAAATATCTAATAACATTGGTTTTTTATATGCAGACGGAGTTTCCGCGCACTTTTTGGAAATTTTCTACCGGAAGAAAACAAACGGATGGGGAGCATTTTGGCTTATCGCCAGGATTCTTGCATCTGGAGTCGTCAACGGACGCCTTTTTCGCTCGGTGGTGCGCGCACAAATGGCTCGTATTTGCTGCAATAATTCTAAATATCGCGAAAAATATAGCCATGTCACCTCCGTGCTCGTCTCCACCATTTGGAAAATGCCTCTTGGGTTTCGCACCTTTCGTCTGGTCAAAGATCAACTTGGGCTCCATCAAACATTAGTTAGCAACTTTTCACCTAGAGAACTCCTTGTGGCTTTTCTCTTCTATTTTTTGCTGCTTCCTCAGTCCTCACATCCTAAAAAACATACTTTCCTCGCCAGTGCGTTGCAGCTTGAGTACGAACGTCCATTCCTGTATACACTCGACGGCGAACTCTACAAATCAGCTGACCGCTCTCTCAACATTGATATAGGACCCGAATTCACCTTCGTCTTAGCATAAAATGGGGGCACATCTGCCGTGAGATTTGACCCCACAGAGGAAAAGAATATGCAACATGAAACCAATCGTCACAGCTCTCCGCAAAGGCCCCTCCAAGCACAACAGCGCAATGCCACCCTGCACGAGCTGGCTGCAGCTATCGGCTTAAACGCCCAAGATCTACGTCTCGAACCGCTCACCGGCGATGCTTCCACACGGTGCTACTTTCGCTTACGTACCAGCAACTTTTCTCAATCTTGGATTCTGATGCAACTGACGACCACTGCAGAACGAACTGCGCTGTACCAGCGCACATACCGATGGGAACAAATACAGGGCATACTCACACAATCACAAATGGCAGTTCCACACTTTGTCGATGCCTTACGCCCATTTGGAGCAATTATTTTACAAGATCTCGGCTCTACCGACGTGCATGAAAGTATTGTAGCTAACATTCACTTAGGAAGATGGCACGAAGTACAAGCCATCTACCAACAATGCGGCAAGATTGTCGAACAACTCATGCAAATAGATCCGACATCCTTTACAGAGTGGGACGGGCTCACCTTTAACACAAGCAAATGGCTGGAAGAACTCGTCTTTTTTTATCGTCACGCCGTCATCCATCACTACGATATCCGACTAAAGGAAAAAGACAAGCATCGCTTTGCAAACGAATGTAAAGAACTCGCAAAGTCTCTCACTCAGTGCTCTTACGTTTTTACCCACCGAGATTTGCACGCACGCAATTTGATGAACTGGCAAAATACGATCTGGCAAATCGACTTCCAAGATGCCCGTCTAGGCCCTGCAGGCTACGATCTTGTCTCTCTTTTCTTCGACCCCTATATTCCTCTTTCCTTCGACAGACGCAAATTACTCTTCCATACCACACTCCAACAACTGGCACACAGCCTTCCACAACAGATCATCGCAAGTATCGAAGCAAGCTGGGAGGATATTCTACTCCAGCGCACCCTTAAAGTGATTGGCTCTTACACATATCTCATACAACATCACCCGCACGGAAAAAGATACTCCGACAGCCTAGAGCAAGCCTTATCTCTACTACAAGGGTGCAACTCCCAAAAGTGGCCTTTTCTGGCCGGGTTTCTACAAGAATTTCTGACGAACCTCAAACCACAGTCAACCAACTCGGTTCTCTTGCCACCTCACACCCCAAAGAAAATCACACACGCCACTGCTGGGTTTATACTTGCCGCAGGTAAAGGCACACGCCTCAAGCCCATGACCGACGCGCTTCCAAAGCCTTTAGCCCCCATACTCGGAGTCCCTATACTCTACCTGCAAATATACCGTATTGCTCAGCTAGGGATTGATACGATCTTCATCAATACACATCATTTAGCTGAACAAATACACCAGATGATTCATCGTTACCCGCTACCAGGAAGACCAAAAATTCATATTCTACACGAACCCAAACTACTCGGTACAGGAGGAGGTCTTGAGCAATGTCAACACGCACTCCACAAGATGGATCGTCAACACATCCTATGTCTTGGAAGTGACATCCTCACCACACTCTCTCTTGCTCAATTACTTGTAGAACACACCCAACAATCCTACCCCATCACAATGGCTCTCAAAAATGCTGACAACCCTCAGTTCACTCCTGTCTGGACCCACAACCACCAAGTGCTGCACTTTGGCAAAGATGTCCAAAATAAGGATTTTCCAGCAACAACCTATGCAGCAAACTTCACCGGGATACAAGTCATTGACCGCAAAGCTTTAGAAGGCATCCCACACCATCAATTTAGTCATATCATTGACCACTATAAACAATTGTTACAAAACGGGACCCAGATAGCAGCTAAGCTTTATCGTGGGATCGCTTGGCATGATATTGGATCTTGGGAAGGCTACCGTTATGCCCAAGAAACCATAAGTATGCACCCCGAGTATGCTCCACTCATGCAAAAGCAATACGGATTTAGACAAATCTTTGCAGGTCTGAACGCATCCAACGACTAGCCCATGGAAAGGGGAGTCAAAGCTGGTTAGGGCTTCTGCTTCGAAGAAGAATCTAAGCTGGTCGTCGACTGAATCATCTCGGGGTGCCAAGAGCGGCGAATTTTGACAAAATCGTAATCTTTATTTGCTTTGGACTTACTGATCAAAGAACTGAGCGGAGTCTTGCGCGCACCCGAAACACCAATACCCTCAAAGTCATGTTTGACAGCATCCTTCTTGGTGCGGCGCTTTGTCTTATCCTGAGCGAACAGCAACTGAGCCATTCCTAAAGGCAGGACAAGTAGCCACACCAGCCAACGCCTTTGTCTCCACATTTCTTTCATGATGCCCTCCCCGGTGTATCATCGGCAAAAAAAGAACCTCCCTCTATTCAGAATCATAACCGCATCTAACCCGCTTGGAATACAGTCAAAGTCACTCCATAATTTCCGTGTTTATATTGCCGGGCGTGAAATACACAAGTGAATTGCTTTTTGTTAGACTAGGGCGAGGAGACATCAGGATCGCATGAAACATAGCATACATGACCTTATCGCCACACTCTTGCTTTCAGGATTCAGCTGTTTCTCCTCTGTGTGGGCAAGCTCTTCCACACATGTTCGTCAAGCACCTCTGAAAAGCTTACTGCGTTTTCACGACCAAGCAAGTTACCTGACCCCAGCTCCAAACGGGCGCTACCTCGCCTACCTTTCTGGCCGTCTACAAGAAAGCGTACATCAAAGAAAACTACGCATCATCGACCTCGACACAGGTAACATCGTCCAAGTGTGCAACACCGCAGTGGGAGCCGCATTCAGCTGGGCACCTTATGGCTACCGACTGGTCTACCGGCAACTGCACTCTTCTCCACAAACCAAAGAAAAAAGAGCCACCATTTGGGTGTACGATACCGGCCTTCAGCGATCCAAACAAATGCAAGCGTTACAGAAAGGTGCCAGCTGGCCTATCGTCGACCCCATCACACACAGCATGCGTTATCTTAGCCCCCAAGGAATTCATACCTTCAAATTTCGTTACCCAGGTCGATATACCGCACAGTGGCGCCAAAAACTCCAGGAGCATCAATCTGGATATTGGCTCGTAACACATCAGGCTGTCTTCTGGCAACTCAAAGGCACAGGAGCCGTGAAAGAAGTCAGCACCTCAAAAGTCCCCATCTTAAGCTACACCATTTCAACGGACGGTAAAGCGATCTCATGGGCGAATAAACAAGAAGAAATATATATCAGCGAGCAAGGAGGCCCGGCCAAATTCATCGCATATGGCCGCCACGTCAATTGGCACCCTATACGTAAACAACTCCTCTTTTCAGGTGCACGGATTACAGGGAATACTGTGGTCGGCTACGACTTGCGCGTGAGAAGCTCCCAAGGAACACTATACTGGCTCACACACACACCACACAGTAACGAAAGCTGGCCCTTTTGGGATCGTTCTTCCCTTAAAGTACTGACCACAACAGATCACACAGATCAACTCTATCAACTCCAACAAAGATCACCCAAACATGCCAGCACCTATGCTCGTCAAGCTGGCACTCGCTAGCACCACACTTTTTCCGCCCCATACTTCCACCGAAGAAAGACGGAAGGCGCTTGCTCCTTTTTTTGATCCAGCCCCTGGGTCTGTCGTGACACTTTCCCGCAAGTATGTCAAAAATCACGATGAGAAAAAACACCTCTACCAAATGCCAGGGTTTATTACCGTCACCCCTCCACCAGGGCAATGTTTCGTCTTAGCTACAGAAGCGAAAGCCCGCGACAAAAAAGTATGTCACAAGCAAACATTACGCTTCAAACTGGGAGATATCACGGTACGAGGAGAAATAGAGTGGCTAGTTCGTACAAGCCCTACTGACTTCGGCACCAAACTCACTTGGCACACTCCCTACCGAGCCGGACGTAAAAAGCATACCGTTCAAGGTGGACGTCAAAAAGTCGATTACTTTTATGTAAAAGGCTGCTCTATCTTAAAAAATAGCTTCGGCGAAAGGTTGATTGAAATCCATCTCTTTCAAGAAAAAGGTTGGCAAGTACGCTTGCCCAATCAAGAGAAATTTATTCTCCAACCTTTCAGCCCACGTACAACCTTATACTTTCAGACAACAGAAAGTAAAAATATTTTTGCTCAAGATAAAAAAGCACGTCGTGAAGAGGCAAAAAGACGCCTAGCTGCACAAAATGCAATTAAGTCGAGCGTTCAAGAACTGGATGAACGCTACCTAGCTACTCAATGGCAAACACACCCTCGGGGAGCCTATTCTCTCACAACCGATCGTATCCACTTCGGGCATCAATCCTTTTTAGGAGCCTCTGAGTCTTTATGTGCGTACAAGTATGACGGCTATGATAAGGATAAACGGATTGGAGTCGTCGAGTGTCATCATGTCGCAGGCTACGATTGGGTCATCGTCCCACTCGTTTGCCTCAAAAAAAGCATGGAAACACTGCCACAAAAACTCCAAAGGCTCAAAAAATCCAAAGGTATCTAAAAATTCTTACCTATAAACCTTTAAGTATCCTTCTAACCATTTATAAGTTCTACACCATGAATAAGATAACTGACTTTACGATAAAAATTTTTTGCCCAGTCCACATACAGCTCTTATCCGCTTGGTTTTGTGTACAATGAAGTTAACTCTTACACAACCATCATGACAAGCGTGAGGCCTGGCAAAACATTTGGTCTCATTATTAATAATTTCATGAGGAGTCACACACATGGTTAAGAAAAAAAAGAAGAAAGTAGCTGCCAAAAAAAAGAAGCAGGCAATAGAGATGCTTCTTGTAGCTTCAAAAACCAAGGATGCACTTAAGGCATACGACGTCAACGTCGCTGCAGATGCACTCGACAATCTAAATCTCATGGTCTATTGGTACATCGAGCAAGCTGCAAAGCGCGCCGCCGAAAATGGACGTAAGACCGTCCGAGGTCACGACTTCGCAATCATGTAATCCTCCCACGACCTGCAGCTGGGGAACATACTTTTATCATGACCCACCTGGTATCTTCCACCGTATGGACCACCTCTGCAAGGTAATAAGCTATTAACCCAATTAAATTTAGATATAATACTTC
>JAPPOJ010000285.1 GCA_028817975.1 Zetaproteobacteria bacterium
ATCAAGTCAAAGTGGGTGACATGGTCTAGGTGCAAACAACACAGGTTTGGAAAATAGGCAAGGTGGCTAAAGTGGCCGCTTCTGGTATGTTGTTTGTAACCCTTTTGCAAGGGGCTGAGGCTGGACCCTTTTGTTGGGGTGGTGTTATTACAGCTTGTTGTACAGCCGCTCTTGGTTGTGTTGTGGGTAGTGTGCTGAACCCGGTCGTCTCGGCTAGTTGTATTGCAGCTCAGCCTCAAATTACGGCTTCATGTAGCCTTGCTTTACAAGCATGCAGCTTTGTTCCTTAGCTTTTTATCATTTTTATTGCTGTAACACATATAAAAAAGGTTCTAAATGAAAACTACAGAGTATTTGAGTAAAAAGGTTTTTTTGGAATACCGGCGAAGTGACTTTATTTGTGGAGTACTCTTTGCCCTTGTCTATACTTCTCTATTTCATATGTCTGGATATCATTTTTTGTGTTACGTAGAGCTAAAAGAAACATCCATGTCATGGAGTCAGCTCTTTCTTTTGTTTGCTGCTATGGTGAATGTTAGTTTTTTCTTTATCACTTTTGGACGTGCGGCACTCCGAGGTGATTCTCATACTTAGTCGAAACCGTTGGAAGTTTTCTTATGATTCATCTATGTACGAGTTGAGCAATGTATTATTTGGGTGTGTAAGAATTTTACTCTGCAGAAGCTATGCAGCAGCTTGTGCAGTTACCACAGGCCTTTTCTCACCTGTATGTATTGCAGTCATGGGTCCAGAGTGTTTACCTGCTTTAGTTGGGTGCTTCGCTTTGCCTTAAGGTATTCAGATGCAAAAAAGACCTCTTATAGAAAGCAAGCTCATTGTCATTTCATTGTGCCTTGGCGTGTCCTTGTCTGTTCTTTCTTCTAGGATGCAGGACCCATCGGCTTTGTTTGCCCATCCCTTTGTGAGTGCTTTGGCCATTTTTAATTCTTGTATGCTGTTTTTTATGGTTCAAAAGCAAAAAGAAATGTAAGTACAATTCTCTTGAATAAAGACCTCTACCGCTACCTCGGAATTTGTGCTCACGATTGCAGTAACTGCCGGTAGTATTTTGTAACTTTAGAATCATCTCGATCATGTGCTTATCCTGCTTTCTTTTGATTTCTTCGAGTTATATTGTCGTTTTTATGATTTTATTGTGACTATAGGTAAAATCTATGATCCGTGCATAAATAATGTATGCACGATTCACCTGTGATATAAACACACAGGTTTTATATGTTTAGATATGATATTTCAGTTAAGGAAATGAGGATGAAGTTCAAAAAGACTTTACCGTATATGTACTTGTGCCGTTTGGCTTGTGTATGCATACTTTTATCTCAAAGCCTGGTAGCCCATGGCAGCAGCAGAAGTGAGGATATGCAAAATCTCTTAAGCCAACGCCATTTTTATCGTCATCAAAATCCGGACTTTCCTTTTGCAGAAGTACCTTATGCAAGTTTAGATCTGAGTGTGGCAGAAGCAACCCTAGATCTTACCAATGTTCGGCTTAATGTGGAACAGATGTTAGAGCTTTTTCAACGTGGGCAACGTGATTTTCGTCGTTCCATTTTACAAGACGTGAATTTTGCCGATCTGCGCCTTAAGGATGAGGTTTTACAGCAAATACAGTTTACCGACTGTGTCATTAATGGCATCCAAGCAGGGCAGTTGCTGCGTCGTGGCTATCCTTTGGCACGTATGTTTGTGAACTCGGCGGCCTGGGATCTACGTGGCGTCGAGGTGACGAGAATTGCGTTACAACAGGTTACTATTACGCGCGAGGCTTTGCACTATCTTGTGAGCCAGGGAGTACGTAACTTTGCCCAAGTTATCGTGGACTCTCATTCTAACCGGCATTTTGGCTACTGTGATTTGCTGACGAAGTATGCAGGGGTGGAGGTCGACTACACCCATCTGATTTTTGCCGATGCAGACTTGAGGGAGATTGATTTTTCGGGGCTCACGTTAGATGGTTGTTTTTTCGAAGGGGCCATCCTAGAACATGCTGACTTCGCCTATACTAAAATTCGTAACGCGAGTTTTGCAGAAACTTTTTTGTATGAAGCACATTTTTCTGGGGCTGAATTGCGTGATGTGAACTTCACAGGAGCTTTATTTTGGCCACGTATGAATGCAGCTTCCGTGGCGCGGGAGTTAATCCGTGACGGTCACTCAGCGGAAGAACTCAAGTGGAACGTGGACCAATACCTGCCTCACTTTCAAAATTTTGTGGGCGCCCAACTGAATCATATCTTAATCGAGTCATGGCGAGAAAAATTTTGCTTGCGGGCAATCCACAGCCTTAGCTTTGCGCAGAAGAGTGCGCACAAATACCTCTTTCACGGTGGCTTTGAAGTGAAGTCGCAGCCTGAGTGGGAAGATGGGCAAGAAGACACGCGCTCCTCGCGACGGAGCAGGTTGCGACAAGCGATGTCGCGTATTTTTATCTCAGGGGTAGACCTCGCCCCTCAGCCCCCGAGCGGCTTCATCCGCCTGTACCATCAGCTGCTCCAGCAAGGTGACGAGATCTATGAACCGAGTTCTTCTAGTCGAGGCGGCGCAGATTAGTTACGTGAGATAGTCTATGGACACTCGCGTAAGCGAATCTTACCCAATTGACGTCTGCCTTGGTGGGTGGCTTTACCATCGAGTGTAATCAGTGCCACTCCGGACAGGTCTCCTTCTTGTTTTACGGTCTGGGTGTAGATCCGGCTACGTAGGGGAATGGTGGCCCCACACAGGGTATATTTTTCGGGCAGATCCTGACGGTGGATACTCCCGATGGGGGTATAAATCTCACCAAATGGGGCATCTCCCTGAATGGTCTCGTAGTTTGCCAGTCCCCGTACCACATTGTGATGGTCGATGCGGTGCGCCACCGCGAGACGCACGGAGCTGTTACGGGAGAGCTGATAGCTACCATCGATCACAAAATCGAAGGCTTCTAGCTGATACGCAGGATCAATCACGACTTGATATTGGAGTCGGCAGCGTTTGCCATCACTCGCGATTTCCTCCATTGCTTGTGCTGTGAGTGAGGGAAAGTAAGCTGAAAGGATATATTCTCCCTGAATATTTTCAATGTTGAGGTCTGCTCCTTGACAGTGATTCTTGGCGCGAAGTTGTACAATCTGTACAGGGTGTGCCGTGGCAGCGGATGTGGAGATTACCAGCATCATAATCATCAGCCACTTAAGATAAGAGCTGCTCACGTGTTGTGTTTTCATTTCGCCCTCCTTTCGTGTGTTGAGGCGTGCTCCCCCAGTATAAAGGTATTTCTGAGGCAAAGGCAAAAAGACTCCAGTTGCTTGCGTCTGTGGCTGCTTTGTGGCAGGTGCTCTTGACAAAAATAGCTCTAGAGATGCGTGTCAGCCAAGATGCTTTGTGGGTCTCCTGTACCAGTGACCTGTAGGCTTCAGGCCTGAGATGAGGTGACTGTACTCTTCAAGGGAATGAAGAGTGCCGTTACTTTTACCGCCATGACTA
>JAPPOJ010000175.1 GCA_028817975.1 Zetaproteobacteria bacterium
GGATGGGTCAGTTCTCCACCCCCGCTAGGAGCCATGTTTTGTAGAGCTTCCCCTAGAGATTTAATGGCTCCAGCAATGCCTTGGTATGCTTTAGGGAAGTGATTGATTGCAGTTACAAAAAGTTTTGAGGGAAGCACTGTTGTGACGACTAAAGTGATGAAGAGAAATAGTAGTATCCCCCCTACAAGGGGTAGATGATCTTGCATATCGGCAAAAAAACCTTTTATTGCAACATCTTGACTTTCGGAAGAAGGCTGTGATGGTGAAGAGTTAGACTGTTCCAGCTGACTTTGCAAATCTTTTATTTTATCCTGATAAGACGCATCCTTAGCTTTGAATTCTTCTTCTAATTTTTGCAGCTTTGCCTGGGTTTCAAGTAGCTCTTTGCGTGTTTCTCCCTGGAGTGTATTCTCCTGAGTTGTAGACTCAAGGGTGGGGGCGATAACTTTGAGCTTCATGTTTGTGAAAGAGACTTGGTCGCCACGGGTTGTATTGAGAAAAAGTCTTCTTTGGAGGACTTCTTGTAGCGAGTTACGGGTATCCGAATCTATCCATTCGGGGACTTTGACTTCTACGCTAATTTGTTTAACGTACTTACTGAGTTCGGCTAGGGAATATTCTTGCCGCACATATGCTTGAATGTTGTCGGGTGCATAGGGAATATCGGCTATTTGTTGCATGAGTTCTGCAGTTGCATAAACATCGAATGGAGTTTCCCTCATAAATTTTTTGAGAATGGACCTTGCATGCCGGGTGTATGTCCAACTGATTTGAGTGGATTGTGATTTCACTGGGTCATTTGTGCCGCTTACTGCTTCGGGGCTTAGGGCTTCCTGAGCAGCTGAAGCTGGACTTAAACCTAAAGCCAGTAGGAGTATAATGTGGTTGGATGTGTTTTTCATCTATGTTGAGATGTCACTACTAAGTTAGACTTTACGTAGACGCCTTTTCCTACTCGGCGGCAATTTTTATACCTTTAGCAAGTTTTGGAGTTGTGTGTGAAGCTTCTGAGTCTAAAATGGCTTTTCTTCTTTCACTTGTTAGGGGGGTGTGCCGCTGGAAAGATTACTTTAGTCTCCAATGAGAAAGCTAAAGTCAGTGTTTTGGAGTTTGAAGATTCAGGAGGAGAAGGTGAGATCATTGGTGAAACTCCACTTACTGTTGAAGTTGCAAAGCTGGAAAATAAACTTGTGAAAGTTTGGGGGGATGAGTTTTTACCCCAGTACTGGATTTATTCTCCTATTGAGGATGAAAAAACTGAGATTTCTCTCAATTTAAGCCGTATAGAAATACCTGAAGAGCCTACCCCTGCAGAAGTGATGCAAAACTTGAACCGATATTTTAGGATGCTGATTCGTGCTTATAAGGCTCTAAGTTCTAAAGAATGGCAGTTAAGTCGTGAGTTGAGTAAGCAACTTGTACGTGAGGTACCTGAAGCTGCTGCCCCTCATGTGATTACAGGCTTGAGCTACTTGTCAGAAGGCAATACAGCACAAGCAAAGTCTGCTTTTTTAAAGGCTAAAAATTTAGATCCAACGGATAAGGATATTGAAGAGTTAATTGATTTAGTCCAATGAGCTTGTGGAGGAGAGGTTATCACTCGTTTATATAAGGTGATCTGTGTTTTCTTTTATGGGATGGCTTTGCAACCTTTTTCCTTAGTGCAAGCACAGGATGAAGATGTTAAAAAACCTGTTATTACAGAACTTTCTTCGATTAAACGTTCAGGAACAGCTACTCTGGTGATAGGCTTTGGTTCGGGGAGTGGCACGGTTTCCTTGGCAACAAATGAGCAAAAAGCCGTTGCAGGTGGTCATTTTTGGTTAGCTTATCTTTGGGATCAGCAGGACAGAACAGTCGAGTGGTTTGGGCGTATCTCGGGTTTGCTCGATACCAACCTGAATCAGATGGTCCGTCAGACCTACGATATTGGTGGATACTTCTATCTTTTGGGCGCAAAACCTTATTGGGTGCGTCAGTATAGTCATTTAGGTTCTCGGGTAAGTGGAAATTCGCTCGGTTTGGGTGTTGTAAGTGCCTTGCGCTCGGAGTCGTATAACATTACACCCGTGACCAAAGGATCCGTCCAGGTGACGGGAGCTACTTTTAACATTGCAACGGGTATCTTTGCCAGGTATGCGTTAAGCTCTGGTTACACTCTTGGGTTTCAGCTGATGGTGCCCTTGCAGAGTTTTGCAAGTTCTAGTGAGCGTATTAATGCTTCCGTAACAGAAATGGGCCTTTTTATGAGCTCACTGCTATAGTAGGTAAAGTATTTTTCAGCCTGCCTCCACCTTTTTCCGAACTTGTGTTTAAATGGGTTGCTTACCTGAAGAGAAGTAATATATACCATAAGAGAGCAAAGAAAAGTTTATAAGGAAAATATCAATGCAAAAAGAGGCACAGGCTTTAGAGGGCTTACCGATGTCGCAATACAGTTTGAGTAAGGCAAATCTTACGAATGGAGCTTGTCTTTTGCTGATTGGAGTAAGCTTTGTTGTGCCTTCTCCTCTTTTGCGGCAGCTCGTTTTTGATATGGGGTTTTTTGCCATTTCCGGTTCGATTACCAACTCCATAGCGATACACATGCTTTTTGAGAAGGTCCCGGGTTTGTATGGCTCAGGGATTATTGAGCTGAGATTTCAAGAGTTTAAAAAAAGTATTGAAAAACTGATCTTAGGTCAATTTTTTAGTGCATCTCAGATTCAAAAATGGGCGCAAAGACAGGGTCATGAGGGCTTAAATTGGAGTCGTTTGGTGAAGCCAGAAGTGCTGGTAGAGCAGTTTGACTATGAACAGCTCTTTGACAAGTTGATTCAGGTAGTGACCTCTTCGCCACTGGGGGGAATGCTCGCCCTTATGGGGGGGGCTGAAGCCTTGCAGTCTCTAAAAGAGCCAGCAGTTCATAAAATGCGTGAAGCTCTGGTTGACTTTGCTCGCAGTGACAGGCTTCAGAAAAAGATAGATCAGGCCTTGGCTGACAGTCTTGATTATCAGGAATTAGAGGAACAACTACGCCTTATTGTGTGTAGCCGTCTTGAGGAGCTTACACCCGGCATGGTAAAAGAGCTTGTTCAGGAGATGATTCGTGAGCATCTAGGTTGGCTGGTTGTCTGGGGAGGCGTATTTGGAGGTGTCATCGGTGCGCTTGCCTTTTTCACTAAAAATATTGCATCTTGAGTGGATTTGATTCCTACCGGGTGAAGCTCGTTTTGAGCTGTTGTTATATGGAGAAAACTGAGCATGGTTATGGACTGTGTTGCCGAGTATATACAATTTCAGAAAGCATCACCCACACCTTATCATGTGGTTGCAACTCTAGAGTCCATGTTGCAGCAAGCAGCTTTTCGTGAGCTTCACTGGGAGGACCCATCATGGGAGCTGCTTTCTGGTCAAGGCTACTATATAAAGCACCCAGACCTTAAGGCAATTATACCTGTTGTTTTAGGCACTTCGTCTCCTGTGGAAACAGGTTTTCTGATTGCGGCGGCGCATACAGATAGTCCGAACCTTCGTTTGAGGTTTAACCCTTTGCAGCAAGACGAAGTCTCCCAAATGAGAGGGTTAGTGCAGGTCCACGGTGGGATTATCGCAAGATCTTGGCTCGATAGGCCCATGGAACTTGCCGGTTGTCTGTTCTTTCCTTCAGGCTCTATGGAAAAAAATGGTTTGCCTCACTTGGCTGCCCAACTTGTGCGTACCTCCCATCCTGTTGGGGTGATTCCAGACCTTGCGATTCACCTGGATCGTGAAAAGAACCGTGGCACCCCTTGTAGCTTGGAAAATGCGCTTCACGTGATGTTAGGCCTTGCTCCCCAAGGCTCCAAAGATCCTTGGGAAACGCTGAAAACATGCTTTGGGATGGAATCAGACTCTCGGGAACCTCGTGGCTTTGATCTACAGCTTGCTCCGTATGGGGATCATGTTGTTTGTGGTATGCGTGGGGAGTATTTAACAGGGCCTAGGCATGACGACTTGGCGATGGTATATGCAGTTGCTTATGGGCTGTCCCAGAGCTTAAGTATCCGTAGAGCGGCGAGTTCCATAGCTATTTTTTGTGATGCTGAAGAGACGGGGTCGCTGACCTCATCTGGTGCAGAATCTATGTTCATTCGAGATGTTCTACGCCGAATAGCGATTTCTCATCCATCGACGTTGGTTTCCCACTACCCTGCTTGGTGTGCGAGTTTGGCGAAGAGTTTTTTGGTTTCTGCGGACATGGCACATGCCTACCATCCAGCTTATCCAGACCGTCACGACAGTCAGCACCGATTGCAGATAGGAGGTGGCTTGGTCATTAAAGAAAATGCAAATGATCGTTATGCGACATCTGCGTATACCTCGGCGGTCGTGCAGTCTTTATGTGAAGAACAGGCGATTCCTGTGCAGGGCTATGTTCATCGCCAAGATATGGGCTGTGGTTCCACGGTGGGGCCGACTTTGGCCGCTAACCTGGGTTGCCGTGTTGCGGATATTGGTACCGCGATGTGGGCGATGCATTCTACGGGAGAAACAATGGCTACCCAGGATCTGACATATGCTTGTCGATTTTTCCAGCACTTTTTCTCTAATGCTGCTTAAGAAATTTTCTTGCTTGGGAAAGCTTTGTGCGTATTCTTGAAAGCTTTTACTCAGAAGCGTTTTCGATTTTGTCGGGTTGACCATCAAAGTTGAAATCATATATTCTTTGTATGATCTTTCCTTCGAGATCAAGAACTTCCACCATATCTGGTCTCTTATCCTGATTGATGTCCCACAGGTTGAAACGGTGCTTGCGGTGCACGTTTCCCTGAGAGTCTTTATAGTTTATAAATGCTGCTTGTTGTGGGATAGCCTCATGACTCGTTTCATTCCATTGGCCTTTTTCTATGGAATAAGCTACAATATGTGCCTCTTTTACTTGTTTTGGTTCTGGCACGCTTTGACAAGCACTGCTCAGGAACACGATGATAGCTCCAACCTGAAGAAGCGAGTCTAGGGGTATGAGTCTCACAGTTGGTATTGCTCCGTATCAACAACTCGAAGAACTATCGACAGATCGCGTTATAAACTAAGTTAAAAGTGGAGAAGTTCTTTTTAAGTAAAAGATTTCATAGGTGAACAGACTCTTATTCCTACTTTGAGAGCCATAAAAGGAAGCCCTAAGCATGACAGACACTGGTAAAATTCGCAATTTTTGTATTATTGCCCATATAGATCATGGTAAGTCGACTTTGGCCGACCGTCTCATTGAGGAGACAGGAGCGCTTACGAACCGGGAGATGAAGGCACAAGTTCTTGATAGCATGGATATTGAGAGGGAACGTGGCATTACCATCAAAGCCCAAACGGCGACCATGAACTTTCCGGCTGCAGATGGTGAAGTGTTTCAGCTAAACCTGATTGATACTCCAGGTCATGTGGATTTTAGCTATGAAGTTTCGCGTAGTTTAAGTGCTTGTGAAGGTGCTTTGGTGATCGTGGATGCTGCCCAAGGGGTTGAAGCCCAGACAGTTGCAAATGTAAATCTTGCTCTACAGAATAACTTGGTGCTCATACCTGTGATTAATAAAATTGATTTACCGAGTGCTGACCCTGAACGTGTGCGTGAAGAGATTGAGGAAGAGCTGGCTATAGAAGCTACAGAGGCCATATGTGTCTCGGCTAAAACGGGTGTAGGGGTAAGGCAGCTGCTCGAGGCGATTGTAGAGCGTATTCCTGCTCCGGTGGATCGTGCGCAGGAGCCTCTTCAGGCACTGATCTTTGATTCTTGGTTTGATTCTTATCTAGGCGCCGTTTCGATGGTTCGTATTGTGGCGGGCCGGATTGCTAAGCGGCAAAATATGCTCATGATGTCGACGGAAAAAAAGTATGAAGTTTTGAAAGTCGCTAAGCTCACTCCCAAAATGGTGGATGTGGATGCTTTGGAGTGTGGTGAAGTCGGTTTGATCTCCGGCTCGATTAAAGCAGTTGCGGATACCCGGGTTGGGGATACGATTACAGACCCGAGAAATCCTGCTGCAGAATCTTTGCCGGGGTTTGAGCAAGCTCGTCAAATGGTTTTTGGAGGTATTTTCCCTGTAGATGCAAGTGATTACCTTACTCTAAAGGATTCTTTAGAAAAGTTGCAGCTGAACGATGCTAGCTTGACGATGGAGGTTGAAAGTTCGAATGCACTTGGATTTGGTTACCGAGTGGGTTTTTTAGGCTTGCTCCATATGGATATTATCCAGGAACGGTTAGAGAGAGAATATAACCTGGATCTTATTTTTACTGCTCCAAGTGTGGTGTATCGTGTTTTTTTGAAGTCGGGAGAGCAGTTTGAGGTTGAAAATCCTGCAAAGCTCCCTGATCCAACTTTGATCGAACGTATTGAAGAACCCTATGTCAAAGTCGCGGTGCATACTCCTGAGGATTATATAGGTCCTATTCTTAAAATGTTGCAGGAGCGCCGTGGTATTCAATTAGGGATTGATTATTCAAGCTCAAAACGTGTTCTTATCACCTATGAGTTACCCATGAATGAGATGATCTTTGATTTTCACGATAAGATCAAAGGAATTAGTCGTGGCTATGCATCTATGGATTATGAGGTTATCGACTATCGTGAGGGCGATTTGGTACGTTTGGACATTCTGGTAAACGCTGTTCCTGTGGATGCGCTCGCTTGTATTGTGCACCGTAGCAACTCAGTTTTCCGTGGTCGTGCTTTGTGTAAAAAGTTGAAAGATTCTCTGAATCGTCACATGTTCCAGATTGCGATACAAGCTGCAATTGGGAGTAAGATTATTAGTCGAGAAACCCTGTCTGCGATGCGTAAGGATGTGACGGCAAAGTGCTATGGCGGAGATATCTCACGTAAAAGAAAGTTATTGGAAAAGCAGAAAGAAGGTAAGAAGAGAATGAAGTCTGTCGGGAATGTGGAAATTCCTCAACAGGCATTTATGGCAATTCTATCACTGGATGAAGACTAGGGAAGGCTGACTATTTTACCTTGTAGGGTTGTCTGAGGCTTTATCTCTTCAAGGGCAGTGCGCGCGAGCTTTTCACCTTCAAAAAGACCAAAGCGGATGTAGTAGACAACGTCTGTACCTCGATAAACAGGAGTCGCGAAAGCTTCTACGTCGGATTTACGCAGTTGTTGTACTATTTTCTGGGCTTTTTCACGATCTTGTGTCTCACTTAGTTGAATCGTATAGTACGGCTGGGTAGATGGAACAAGATTTTCAGATGAACTATCTTTGAGGGAGGGGGCTGTGTTTTCGTCGAAGCCTGTTGCTATATTTTCTTTGATGTTCTTATCTTGGATCACTTTTTGGGCGATATGTGGTGCATGTTGAATAGCTCCAGGCTTCCACCATGATGTGGCTGATTGGAGAGCTTCTTGGAGCCTCTTAGCTTGTTCGAGGTCACTCCATTTTGTGGCTATGTGTTGAATTCCAAGCAAAATAGTAAAGAAAAGAGTGAAGCCGAAAATTTTGCGCATGAATGTTGTGGTCATCTGTTTGCCTTTTTGTAACGACGTCATCTTTGTATTCGTTTGCAGTGCTTGATCGCCTCCCTTGGCGTTTGATGGAAGGTGATACAATCTGATAGAAATATTGCACACCTTCTATTGTAATCGCTTAAATTGTGGGTTTGCTGTTTTTTACAACTTTCTTTGTCATCTGGCACAGCAGTGGAAGATTGAGGTGAGATCTTGTGTGTTATTTCTTGAGGGATGGGGAAGCTGAATGACCCAAAAAAAAATGAAGAGCAGTCTGTATTGTGAATTGAAAGGGGTCTCGACGCACAACCTTGCGTCGATTGATGTGCGTATTCCACTTTATGCTTTTACGACTGTCTCGGGTGTCTCAGGCAGTGGAAAAAGCAGTTTGGTATTTGATACCTTATACGCAGAGAGTTACCGGAGGTACTTAGAGAGTCTTTCTAGTTTTGCGCGTCAGTACTTGCAGGCTTTACCTAAGCCAAAGGTCAAAGAGGTCCTTAATCTTCCTCCTGCGATTGCGGTGCGTCAGAGCCGCAAAGGAACGGGGAATCGCTCCACTGTCGGTACCATTACCGAGGTCAATGACCTCTTGCAGCTTCTCTTTCAGCACTTGAGCCAGACGAGGTGTACTCTCTGTCATGCATGGTTGAAAGTGACCCAGCCAGGTGCCTTAGCAAGAGAACTTATCGCACAATATACAGGCAATGTTTTAGTGATCGCAGCCGGAGTGCGCCATTGGGAAAAGATGAAGCCAGAAGAAGTTGTGCAATGGTTACTTTCTCAGGGCTATCGCCGTTACTTGGATGTTAGCGGTAAAATGCACAAGCTAGATCAAATGAGTGTAGAAAAAAAGTCTTTTTTTCTCGGGAGCATTCTGCTCGACCGATTTACCTTATCTGCAGAAAATGAAGGCCGTCTTGAGCAAAGTTTGCGTACTGCAGCTGCATTTGGGCGCGGTAGTTTTATGTTGAGCTTGGATGGAATGCAGTCGTGGCAAGAACATTTTGATCGACTCTTGTGTGGCCCTTGTCAGAAAGAGTACCGGGCGCCGACTCCAGCACTTTTTTCTTTTAACCACCCTTTGGGTGCATGCAAAGTTTGTCAAGGTTACGGCCAAGAGTTGGCCTTGGATTGGGAAAAAATTCTTCCTGATAAAGAGAAAAGCCTACTTAAGGGAGCTATTGCCCCCTTTGAGTTTTCGGATCATAGGCGTTTTCAAGCTGCTTTTGCGGAGGCTTTTGCTAAGCGTAACTATTCTGTACATAAGAAGCTGTCTTTGTATACCGCTGCACAGTTGAATTGGTTAAAGTCTGGGGATGGTCAGAAATTCAAGGGAATTGAGGGCTACTTTGCATGGTTAGATCAGAAGAAGCACCGGCCTCATTATCGTATCCATAGGATGCGTTATTCCAAATATATTCGTTGTCGGTCTTGCCATGGAGAAAGGTTGCATGAAGACTGCCGCGCATATTTGCTGCGAGGTAAAGACTTTTTGGCTTGGCAAAAGCTTAGTTTGGACCGGCTTGTTGAGGAGGTAACGGCTTTAGACGTGAATGTCTTCTCGGAAGGCCTTGAAAAAACAATGATTGAAGTTGTTGCTGAGGCGCGTGAAGATTTGCTTTCACGGATAAGGTTTTTGCGTCAGGTAGGTTTGGGCTACTTATCTCTCCAACGTGCTAGTGCGACTTTATCAGGGGGGGAGTTACAACGTATTCATCTAGCGCGCTGTCTTGGGAGCCGAATGACGGAAACCCTGTATTGTTTAGATGAACCAAGTGCAGGGCTACATGCTCAGGATAGGGACAACCTGCTGAGCTTGATTTTGGAGTTACGCGATCGTGGCAATACGGTGGTGTGTGTGGAGCATGACCGACAGTTTTTTAAAAAATCGGATCACTTGATTGAGATTGGTCCCGAAGCAGGTCATACAGGAGGGAAGCTGATGTATGCAGGGCCTCCAAGTTGTCGTGATATTCCACATGAGCTTGATTTGTCCAATTCTGCTTTGGTTGAGCATGGGCAGCCGTGGGTCCACCTCAAGGGTGCTTGCTTACATAATCTTAAGAACATTCATTGTGCGATTCCTTTAGGCTGCTTTACGGCCGTATGTGGTGTGAGCGGTTCTGGAAAGTCTACACTCATTTTGAGCACTTTAGTTCCCCTATGGCAAGCTAGGTTGGCAGGAAAGAGTATAGATGTTGAGACAGAGCCTTTGGGCGAACTTTCTTTCTCGGCTGAGGGGGGGGATTGGGACTGTGTGCATGTGAGTCAAGCTCCACTGGCGCGTAGCTCTCGCTCGAATATTGCGACTTATATGAAAGTATATGACCGAATTCGCCGCCATTTTGCGAACCAAGATAAGGCTCTAGCTCTAGGTCTGAGTCCTAGTGCATTTAGTTTTAATGTTCCTGGGGGCCGATGTGAGACTTGTGCAGGGCTTGGTCAGGTCACCGAAGATCTTAGTTTTCTTGGTGAAATGGATGTTCTTTGCCCGGACTGTGAGGGTAACCGTTTTTCTGCGGAGGTTCTGTCGGTCACTGTAGAAGGCTGTAGCTTGATTGAGGTTCTGAACATGACAGTGGCTCAGGTAGGCGATTTCTTCTGGTTTGACCCTAAAATCAAAGAGTTACTAAAGCCTTTGATAAGCCTGGGGTTGGGGTACTTGCCGATTGGTCGGTCTACGAGTACCCTCTCTGGCGGGGAAAGCCAGAGGTTGAAGCTTGCTCCAACGCTCTCTGCGAAAAAGCATCGCAAAACTTGTTTCGTATTTGATGAGCCGACTACAGGTCTGAGTGATACAGATGTGGAAAGGTTGATTTCTATCTTTCGATTTTTGTGTGAACGTGGACACACGGTTGTTGTTGTCGAACACCACCTAGATGTGATTCGTTTTGCAGACTATGTGATTGAGGTCGGTCCTGGAGCTAGTGTACAAGGTGGTGACATTGTATACCAAGGCGCCCCTCAGGGGCTGAAGAATGTGCGCTCTTCTGCCACAGCCCCTTACCTTGTTTTTTCGTAAGGACAATGAGCGAGTGGAGAGATATCCCTAGCTGGAGTCGTTTTTTTATTTTTTTGCCTGTTAAGGGTAGATAAAGTTGGAATGAGACTTAATTTACTCAAGTTTCGTTTCTTAAGTAGAAGGGGTGAGTTGTGGGTGAATATTTAAGTCAGCGCAAAAAAATAAGTGTTTCGTCCATTCGCCAAAGTAAAGAGAAAAGTAAAAAAATATCCATGGTCACCTGCTATGATGCTACGTTTGCCCATCTCGTAAATCAAGCCAATATTGATGTGGTTTTAGTAGGAGATAGTTTGGCAAATGTTGTTTTAGGTCATACATCCACGGTGAAAGCAACCATGTCTGATATGCTGCATCATGGTGCAGCGGTATCACGTAGCATTCAAACAGCTCATATTTGTGTGGATATGCCATTTATGAGCTACCGAATTTCTCCTTCAGAAACCTTGAAAAATGCGATGCGGCTTGTACAGGCGGGAGGCGCTGAGTCCGTCAAAGTTGAAGGAGCGGTGACTTCTATGATTGCAACCCTGACTGCTGCGGATGTCCCTGTTATGGGGCACCTAGGCTTAACTCCTCAAAGTATTCATAGTTTGGGGGGATATCGAGTTCAAGGTCGTGCAGCAGCAGCAGCACGTAAGATCGTGGAGGATGCAAAACGGATTGAGGATGCTGGAGCCTATGCCTTGGTTTTGGAGATGGTGCCTGCCGAGTTAGCTCAGGAAATTACCCAGTCTCTTGAGATCCCGACAATTGGTATTGGTGCAGGAGCTTACTGTGATGGGCAAGTCCTTGTTTTGTATGACCTCTTGGGGCTGAATCCGGATTTCAATCCAAAGTTTCTGAAAAAGTTTGCTAATTTAGGGCATCAAGTCGTGGATGCTTTGAACCAGTTTCAGCATGAGGTGCAGCATGGGAGTTTTCCCAGTGCGTGCCATAGCTTTGCGCAAAAGCGTGAAATTAAAGATAATCAAGCTGTAGCTTGCGAATAGAAGGGAATAAAAAAATGAGTAAACGTGATTACTATGACGTGTTAGGTGTAGATAAGCAAGCAGGTGGTTCTCAGATTAAGTCGGCTTACCGTAAGCTTGCGATGCAGTACCATCCTGACCGTAATCCTGGAGATAAGGCTGCGGAAGAGAAGTTTAAAGAAGCCAGCGAGGCTTATGAAGTTCTCTCGGATCAGAAAAGAAAAGAGATATACGACAGATTTGGTCACCAGGGTTTGTCCGGTCAGGGATACAGTGGCCCCCAGGATACAGCGGATATTTTTAGCCAATTTGGGAGTATCTTTGAGGACTTTTTTGGGTTTAGTGGTGCAGGTGGCTCGCGTGCGCGCCGGGGCGCTGATTTGCGCTACGACTTAGAAATTTCCTTTAAAGAAGCTGTTTTTGGTGTGGAAAAGGAAATAGAGTATGAACGTGAAGTACTGTGTGCTGTGTGCGATGGTAGTGGAGCAAGACCTGGCTCAAAACCAAAGACTTGCCCGACTTGTGGAGGAGCAGGACAGGTACGTCGTAATCAGGGCTTCTTTTCTGTTGCAGTGACGTGCCCAACTTGCCAGGGTAAGGGATCCATTATAGAAGATCCGTGTCAATCTTGTCGTGGAAGTGGGCGGGGAGTTGAGACGAAGACTTTGAGCGTGCGTATTCCTGCTGGGGTAGATAATGGCTTGAAGCTCAGGGTTTCTGGTGAAGGAGAAGGTGGACAGACAGAAGGTGCTTCTGGAGACCTGTACGTTGTTTTGCATGTTGCTAAGAGTAGCCAGTTTGAGCGTGACGGTACAGATGTGGTTGTACGTCAGCCCATCTCATTTATTCAAGCTATTCTTGGTGATGAAATAGAAATTGAAACTTTAGACGGTACGGAAAAGATTCATGTTGCGGAAGGCACTCAGCCTGGAAGTCGCCTGACCATGCATGGTAAAGGGATTCCAAGCCTACGAGGCGGGGGGCGAGGCGATCTTTATGTTGAATTTCAGGTGCGCATTCCTAAGAAAGTCAGCCCTGAACAACGTGAGTTATTAGAGCACTTTGCGGACACCATGGGGGTCCGTCACCCCAAGAAAAAAGAGCCCAGCTTCTTTCAAAGGATTTTTGAATAACTTGTTTGGGCTGTATTGGCTCCGGTTCGATGTTCTTTGACTCTCTTCCATTGGACAGCACAAATGCTGATGGGTGCTGTGTAGTTTGTATTGCATTGCAGGTCTAAATCTGGACTGTATTCCGTTGCGTCATAATAGTGAAAAAGAGGTACCCAAGGAAGGTTTTTGTCGATTAAAAGATCCATTTCTGCATATACTTTCTTTCTTGCTTCAAAGGACCAAGTTCGGGAGAGTTTCTGCAGGACTTGGTCTATTTTGGGCTCGGTAAGACCTGTCAGGTTTTGTCCTTGGTATTGGTTGCGTTTCTGTGGGATGGCTTCTGTACTCAATAATGCGTTTAGGTTGGACTCTGGGTTTAAGTAAATGGCAGCGAGATATGCCCCTGTTAAGCGCATGCTTTTGGTTTGTACGAGGTGCTCTTGTGTACTTGATGAAAGCCTGAGTGTGGTTTGAAGACCTGTTCTCTGTAGCTCTGATTGAATAGACTTGGCAATATGTTGTCTGTGTGGAGATGGGTCGCTCCATATATCCAAGCAAAAAGGGATACCATTTTTTTGCCTTGACGTAGAGCTAGCCTCATTGTTTAACCAGCCAGATTGATCTAGACTTTGAGGGGCGGAAAAGTTTTTTTGAAAGTGTGATGGTTGGTTCTGGAATGTGTAGAGTTTGGAAGCAGAGTGATGCCAGCTAATCGCAGGAAAAACTTCGTTCTGCATGATATGAGACCATATGTTTTCATAAGGAATGACGTTGGCAATAGCTCGCCGTACTTGTATGTCTGCGAGTAATGGGTCTCTTAAGTTGAACCAAAGTGCTTCAAACCAAAATGTGTCTTTCCAAACATATTTCTTGTCCTTTCGAAGTGTAAAGGGTTCTTTGATGACTCTAAGAGGCTTAATCGTTGAGTGTTGTGTCGAAGAGCTTTTCATTTGAGTGCTGACGAGAATTGTGCTCAAGTTTGGTTTGCCCAAAAAGTAGGAGAAGTTAGCTGCAAATGATGCTTCCTGTGTGGATATCTCCTGCGGCCAGAATCCTCCGGAATAGAGTGAAGAGTCATAGGGGTGCTTGGCGTAACTGCTTAGTGTGAGGTACTTTTGATGATCTCCATGAGCTTTTTTCCAGGGGTTTCTTTCACTCTTTTCAGGAATAAGAAAAATATCTGCGAAGGAAGATCCTAAGTAGTCACTTTCTTTGAAAAAAAAGTCGATAGCTCTATTGTTACCACTGACGAGCTTTGAGGCCTGTGCCATCACAAAGAAATGACTTGGTTGTCGATCTTTGAGTAATTGTCTTCCCACAATCCATGAGAAATGTAGGTCCTTAGCTAGAATGGAAGACCCGTCACCCCAACGTGCGTCTGGATGTAGTTCTAGCCTCACTTTTAGCTTATGCTGTTTATTTTGGGGAGTTAACTCAATACCTTGGTTCTCTAGTGTGGGAAACTGCAAGCATAAAAGGCACTCCCACGTGCCATTTGTACTGAGTGCTGCGAGTGGGGTATGCATGAGGTGTCTTTGCCAGTCATAATCTTCAACTTTCTCGGCAGCATTGGGAATGGTGAGTGGGTGTGGAATCGGGGTAATGTGTTTTAGCAATACGTGTGCTTGTCTACCATCGCTTGCAAGGCCAGCTGTTTGGAGGCTAGAGAAGAAGTGTAAGCTGAGAGCTAAAGAGTACAATAGTATTTTTAAGTTCGATTGATACGCCAAGACTGGGCTCCAATAATGAATGCTAAGTAAAAACTTCCTAGCCACGGTCCAAGCCAGGTAGGGATATCTCCGGTGGATGCTAGTGCACGTCCTGCGCTGAGTAAGAACCAGTAGCCAATACCGACCGCGATGGCGAGTAAAATACCTTTGACGGTCTCGGGGGCGCGTTCGGAACGATAACCGAAAGGTAGCCCTATCATGCTTACGAGTAAGATGGCAAGTGGAAAAGAAAGTTTGGTATGCCATGCAATATTCAGAGCGATAACATCCATTCCACTTTTGTGGCCATCCATGACGCGGTACCCTAGCTCTGAGATGCTCAACTCATCGGGTAGTCGGCTTTCTCCTTCTAAATTTTTAGGAGTAATAGGTAGTTCTATCAGCTCATTCTCGATAGGCTTGATAGTTGATAAAACCCCAGCTGGGTTGAGATGTAGTTCGTGTCCCGATTGTATAAACCATTTTTTTTGATCTTGTCTAAAAACAGCTACTTTGCTTGTGAGAACACTTTTTGGAAAAAAATCAGTGTCAAGTTCGAGTAGTTCAATATCTCTTAGAATGGTGTTAGGACCTTTAGATCCGTAGTGGAAGAGCTTCGAGTTACGTCGAATCCATTGGGTCGGGTTGAGAGAATCTTGTTGGCTTTCTCCTTCGATCTTGACTTTTTTGATATAGTGCATATGTTGTGCAGCACGTGGAACGATAACTTCGTTGAGGATATATCCGGCGCACATCATGAGTACACCTCCAAGAAAGAGAGGCATCGCGATTTGCCGAGGCGTCATACCCGCTGCTCGCATTGCTGTGACTTCATTTGTACGATTGAGCAGGACCATCACAGTGACTGAACTGAGCAGTGATGCTATAGGCAGTGTTTGTACGATTTGGAAGGGCATTTGATAAAAATAAAAGCTGGCAATGAGCTTTGGGCTTGGCTGATGGGTCGCGAAGTAGTTGCCTGATTTGTGAATAAAGTCAAATAGGGTAAAAAGAAAGGTGCATAGGATACAACTCCCCGCTACGAACTTCAAAAATTCTTTTAATACATAGCGCATGATGATCATGGGGTACCCTCAGTAAATATCTTCTACAAAAAAGACTTATTTTTGGTTGAGCTGATCATTCAAGGTCCAATTGTAGTCGAAAGTGAACGTATGGCTCAGTCTTAATATAATATTCGACCTATCATCGAAGTGCTGGGTTAAGTGATCTTTGATGTATTTCGAATGCCGAGAGTTATCCATAAATAGAGATAAATACTCGCCAGCTCCTTTAAGCTTTTTGGCTGTTTGAGCATATCGATCGAAGTCGTCATAGTACCACAATATAATGGCATTTGCTCTAAGTTGACTTTCTTTGACCATTCTAAATTGC
>JAPPOJ010000221.1 GCA_028817975.1 Zetaproteobacteria bacterium
GTGTATTTTCAAATCATATCAAAAAACATACTAAAGATAAATACTTCCTGGAGTCTGGGGACAAGGTACGCTTTTTTTTTGAAGAGGGTTCTTTTACTCAAGAAGGCCAGCTACGAGGATCTCCACTCAAACTAGTGAACAAAATAGGACATGCACTCCACAACAAAGAAGCGACTTTTCGCGCCTTTGCAGTCAAAAACCAGCTTCAACATTTAGCAACCCAACTAGGATATATAAAACAGCCCCGCGCAGTACAATCCATGGTAATCTGCAAGCAAGCTCAAGTAGGAGGTGAAGTCAAACCTCATCAAGACAGTAGCTTTCTACACACTAAATCAGGGCGTATACTTGGGATGTGGATTGCACTGGAGGACGCCACCCAGGACAATGGTTGTTTACAGGGTATTCCAGGACCTTATGCCGAGTCCTCTCCACAAACACACTTTGTTCGTGAAGGAGACACATGCCGTTTCGAAGTCCCCACAGAAGCTAACTTTGATTTAGATAAGATGCAACCTCTCGAAGTTGGTCAAGGCTCGATCATTTTATTTACGGGCTTATTCCCACATATGAGCTATGCCAATCATTCCACAAAATCACGCTTTGCCTATACCATTCATTGGATAGACAAAACAGACGAATTCCTCCCCTCAAATTGGCTCCAACTTCCCCCAAAAAATAAGGATATACCTGGCGCAAGCAATTTTAATAACTTATTTGCACTGTTTACACTCACCAATAACTTAAAGCAGATCAAACGCACCGGTTGGATACACAGTGGTATTCCGAAACCCGAGTCTGTAAGTGACCATTCACACCAGCTTTCCATCATGTGTATCATTCTCGCGGATCTCATTCCGCCAAGCCAACGGGATAAACTACTACGCATGGCTGTTGTACACGATCTGGCAGAGGCTATCGCCGGCGACATTACCCCTTTCGAAGGCATCACACCTACAGAAAAGTACGCTATAGAAGATAGAGCTATGCGCAAAATACTTTATAACTACCTCGACAATTGGGATATCAGCGATGATATTTATGGGCTTTGGCTAGAGTACACAAATGGTGAAACACAGGCCGCACAAATTTTAAAACAGCTTGATAAAATTGAAATGCTTTTTCAAGCAAAGGAATATGAGCACAACCTTGGGATTAACCTCGACCAATTTTTTAACTACAGCATGGATAAGATCAGTCACCCACTATTGTCACAGTTTGCGGATTATATCCATCACAAGCGCCCACCTCAAACACCCAGTGAAGATTAGCTATAATATAAGCACTTGATATTGTAGTTTTAATCATGCTCCTGAAGAAGTTTTACTTATCTTCATCACCTTTAGCACCGATTATCTGAGGGTTATGAGGTCGCTTTATCCATAGAGATTTATCATGTCAGTCTACTTACAAAGACTTTGGGAACCTCTTGATGACACATCAACAGACGAAACACAAAGGAAAGATAACCGGATCTTGCGAACATCACAACACCCGCAACTTTATCTTTGCAACGCTCTAAAATCATGCTCTAGAAGAACTGTGTGCTGCTTTCAAAAAAGGTAGAGTGATGAAAAAATACCCCAATCATTTTTTCAAGCGCGCCCTAGATGCTACCAGAGACCTCATTCTAATCAAAGGTAATCGTTCCAATATTTTATGGGCCAACAAGGCTTTCCGTGACTACTACAATATGAGTGAACAAGATCTGGTAGATATTATCGACGGTCCTCAAAGCGACCCTGATGATCTACTCCAATATATTAAAGATGACCAAACAGTGTTTGAATCCAAAACCCACCTCAATATTCCTACAGAAGATATTACCGACTATCAAAATAACGTACATAGTTTTCACACCATCAAATCTCCTATCCTGGACAACCAAGGAGTGATACAATCTATCGGCATCAGTCGACTCCATGAGGACAGTAAGATTCAAACACGCAAAATCGACCACACAGAGGCAAAGAAATTTTCAGCACCTCTACGCGCTATCTCTAGCACTTTTCCTGTACCACTCATTCTACTCGACATTAAGCAGAGGGTGATTAATTGTAGTCCACTTTGGAACGAAAGCTTTGGCCCTCTCACAAACATAAGCCACGAGACTTTTTTTAGCGACACCTTCAAGACCTTACGTCCACTGACCCCACTCATCCAAAAATGTATGCTAACAAAACACCCTCAACAAAAAGTCCTTGAAATCAACGATAAGAATCAACACAAGTTTTACGATTTCAAGCTAACTCCCTGGTACTACCCTGCAGGAGATGAAGGTGGGGTGACAATCGTTGCAAGCGACATCACTTTACGCATCGAAAGGGAAAAAAAGCTGGCGACTTCCAACAAGGAACTCGAACGCTTTACGTATATCGTCGCCCACGACTTACGCAGCCCCTTACGCGCTGTGGAAAGCCTCTCTACCTGGATCTCAAGTGACTCTGGCAATACACTGAGTCAGACATCCCTCACAGACCTACACACCTTACGTCGTCGCATACAACGTATGGACAGCATGTTGGAAGCCTTGCTTGAATACTCCACTTGTGGAACGTGGACACAAAAGGACTTCGCCATCCAAGTCTCCAACTTTACCGCAGAGATCAACCACACTCTCCACCCCCCAAACAACTACAAAATCGAGTGGAACTGTGCAGCACTTGCACAAGCAGCCAGTGCCGTCAACCTACGGACAGTACTGACTCACTTAGTTGGCAATGCCATCAAACATCGTCAAAATATTGGCAACACCTGCAAAATAACCGCTCATACAAGAAAGCATCACTTACAAATCGAAGTCTTCAATAACGGCCCCAACATACCACATGAACAACACGAAAATATTTTCGTGCTATTTAAAACATTGCTCCCCAAAGATCAATTTGAAACTTGCGGCATGGGACTTGCACTGGTACAAAAAATCATTGAAAACGAAGGCTTCTCAATCGAGGTACGTAATCCTCCAGGTGGAGGAGTATGCTTTTCATTCGATTGGCCGAGAAAAGTTCTTTAAGGAGCATATGATGACCAAAGAGAATGTCAAAATCCTACTTGTTGACGATGATTCAATTGATCGACGCACTGTCAAACACGCTTTTAAAAAACTCAATATTCCCAACGAAATTATTGAAGCAAACCACGGAGCTTCCGCGTTCGAGATTTTAGAGGGAAAACATGCCAAGCTGAGTTTAGACCAGCCCTTCTTAGTACTCCTCGATATCAATATGCCTGTTCTGGACGGATTTGGCTTCCTTAATAAAATCCGCAATCACAAACAGCTCAAAAAAGCGATTGTCTTCATACTCACCACTTCAAACAACGAACGAGACCGGCTTAAAGCATATGATTATCAAGTCGCAGGGTATCTGGTGAAAAGCAGCTTAGAAAAAGACTTTCTAGACAAATTTCGCATGTTGCATAAATTCATTCAATCCGTTGAGTTTCTTGAGCAAGGTTCCTACGCCTAAGACCCACAACGGATACAGAGTTTAGACAGCAATTCTAGGTCTCACCAATTGATAAAGCGCGTAGTAAGTGGTGATAAGTAGCACCTGATAGATACAGTCTGCTGCGCTCAGGCACAGCCCCTTGACAAGCCCCCCCCAAGTTAAGAGTAAAGACGAAGCCAGAAGTGCATTCCAGCCTTGAGCAGCCACAAAATTTAACGAAACATCCGCATAGTGTAGCCAAGCGGCCAAGCTTTTCATGGCAATCTGCATTCCCACCATAAAAAGGTTAAGCCCCAATAACATAAAGAGCAGCTGCACCTTACTCACCCTATTTGACGAAGCGTAACGCAACATTACTGCCGCGCGCACTGCACTGATCGGACGTCGCCCCTGCAAAGCCACAAAAATATACGCCATCCCAATCATACAGTACACAATATGCATCGGCCCATAGATAATCCACTCAACCAGGGCGAGCTGCTGAATCAAAAAGACCGGGAAAGCACGCGTTAAAGTCAAACGCACAGCATGGCGCACTTTTCCCACCTGCAAAGCTTGAAAGGGCCTTTCCTCTGTTTGTGCTTGATGAGCTAAACGAATGACCAGCACCCACCCCACAAGCTGAACAATGGTTACGACTAGCTTTAAAAATCCAAGAGTTAAACTAGAGACCGAAAATGCTTCATAGACAGGCAAGTAGGAGCGAGCCGCTGCACTTTCCATCTGTAAAGCAAATGAACCTGCCAAGTGCTGCGCAATCAGCCGGAATAACAGGTCAGGTATAAAAATAAACGCTGTGGCCACTCCCAAAAAGACCCGAGGTCCCCGCCACAAAATCTCTAATCCATTTTGTAGGCTCATCCACAAAGATGGAGGTTGGCTGGTGGCACTTATCTGCATACAAAAGTTCTCCTACCCGATATTGAGCCAACCCCTGCGGCAAGTCATCCTAAAGATAACCGCGTTGCTCAAAAGCTCTAGCCTACAAGTGTTGGGTGCAAGCTTCCCCAAGAGAATTCCTTCAACCGCAATTACTCTATATTAACTTGCTCTAAGTGTGAGCGCTACCCTTGAAAAGACAAGACAAAACCATTGTGGCGAAATTTCTCTTATTTGTCTAGATTTCAATTTTATGTTATTTATGCTGTTTCAATGGGCCATGTCTGCAGAGACAACTTCCACCCCAATCTGGTGTAAGTTATAGCCTCCGTGAGCGGCAGGTTTTTTCTCAATCATATGAAAGTAGTGTAATGATGTCAGATAGCGTACGCAACTCAACCTATAGTCCAGAAAAATTTGAAAAAAAGCTTTATCAATACTGGCTTAAGGGTGATTGGTTCTGTGCAGACGAAACAGATACATCTAAACCCAACTACACCATACTGATCCCACCTCCCAATGTGACCAACCGACTCCACATGGGACATGGCTTAAACATGACCATTCAAGACATTTTGGTGCGTTGGAAACGCATGCAAGGCTTTAATGCTTGCTGGCTGCCGGGCTTAGACCATGCAGGCATCGCAACTCAAATGATGGTTGAGAAAGATCTTAATGCCACAGGAGTTACCCGCCAAGAACTCGGACGGGAAGCATTCTTCGCTCGCTGCGTCGAGTGGAAAGAACAATATGGCAATATCATTTTGGATCAGCTCAAACAGCTCGGTACTTCTTTCGACTGGAAGCGAGAAACCTACACTATGAACGAACAGCTTTCCAAAGCTGTACGCAAGATATTTGTCGATCTCTACCGTGATGGACTGATCTACCGTGGTGAACGTCTGGTCAATTGGGACCCCGTACTCAAAACAGCCATTTCCGACGACGAAGTCGAAAATAAGGAACAAAATGGTAAGCTGTGGTATTACAAGTTCCCCGTTGTTGGCTCTATGACGGATGAACATTTGGTGGTTGCCACCACACGCCCCGAAACCTCTTTTGGCGACGTCTGTGTTGCCGTTCACCCTGAGGACACACGCTACCAACACCTCATTGGCAAAGATCTCTATCACCCTTTAGCAGAAAGAGAAATCCCTGTCATTGCAGACACCTATGTCAAACAGGAGTTTGGTACAGGATGTGTTAAAATCACCCCAGCGCATGATTTCAACGACTTTGAAGTGGGCAAGCGCCACAACTTCAAAATGATAAATATTTTTAATGAAGATGCATCCTTAAATGAGCTGTGCCCTACCCAGTATCAAGGGATGAGCCGCTTGGAAGCACGCAAGGCTGTTATCAAGTTCCTACGTGAGCACAATTATCTGGTCAAAGAAGAGAATCATAAAAATACCTTACCTATCTCCGAGAGGTCGAAGGAGGTCGTCGAACCGCGACTCTCTTACCAGTGGTTCTTAAAAATGAGCGAGATCGTTGAGCCTGCAATTGAAGCAGCCAAGACCGACGAACTGAAATTTTATCCCCAGACCTGGAAAAAAACCTACTTACACTGGTTAGAAAATATTCAAGACTGGTGTATCTCACGCCAGCTATGGTGGGGGCATCGTATCCCCATGTGGGAGTGCCAAGACTGCCAAACCTATAGTACAGGAGAGCAAGACCCCAGCACATGCGAGAACTGTGGTTCGACAGACCTGGTACAAGACAGCGATGTTCTCGATACCTGGTTTTCCAGTTGGCTCTGGCCCTTCTCCCCATTCGGCTGGCCAGAACAGACGCAAGCTTTACAGGCTTTTTTCCCTTCCAACGTTATCGTTACGGGCGCAGAAATCATCTACCTCTGGGTAGCGCGCATGATTATCGCCTCTTACTACACCATGGGCAAACTAGCGTTCAAAGACGTTTACATGAATGCCATCGTGTGCGACAAACAAGGGCGTAAATTTTCTAAAACCTTAGGAAACGGCATCGATCCTATTGAAATGATTGATAAATACGGTGCGGATGCCGTACGCTTCACGTGTGTCAGCCTAGCCCCACTAGGTGGCCGTGTACGTATGAATAAGGACGACTTCGAAGTGGGTCACCGCTTTATCAATAAGATTTGGAATGCTGCGAAATATCTCCTGCACTACTTAGATGAGCAAGAACCGCTTGAAAAATTAGACCATGCAAGGCTGGACCCAGCGTCCAAATGGCTACTCAACAGTTACGTCAACACTTGTACTGCGGTCAATAACCATTTAGAAAAATACCAGATCAATGAAGCTGTAGATACTTTATACCACTTCGTCTGGGGGGCCTTTTGCGA
Source organism: Zetaproteobacteria bacterium (assembly GCA_028817975.1). Taxonomy (GTDB): domain Bacteria; phylum Bdellovibrionota_B; class Oligoflexia; order Oligoflexales; family Bog-1112; genus JAPPOJ01. The sequence goes on from JAPPOJ010000221.1 coordinate 6,664, forward strand.
TTGGGGGCTAGAGTCTGCGAAAATCGTGCTCACAGAGACATCTCATCCCGACCGTGCACAGGTGAAATCTACACTTCTATATGTATTTGAGGGAATCTTAAGATTATTTTCTCCGGTCATCCCCTTTGTAACCGAGGAACTATGGCACACCATTCCACGGCATCCGGATTGGAGTTTCGGAACAGAACAAACATTAATGGTCATGGACTACCCTACTTACAACCCCCAGTGGGTTTTTACCCAAGACGCTCAAGAGTGGAGCCAAATCCAAAGCTTGATCTCCGGGATACGCTCCGTACGTACCCAAGCCAATGTCCCTCCTAAAGAAAAGCTCTGTGCCATTGTCGCCCTAGAAGACACCGGTTTGACAGCTGTTTTACAAAAGGGAGAAGCTTGGATCCGCAGCCTAGCCGGCATTAACGACCTGAAATACCAACCTGGCTTGTCACGTCCCGCACAAAGCTTACTCACCACAGGCAAAGGTTGGACCGTCTACGTACCTGTCGGCGATTACTTAGATGTGGAAAGTGAGTGTAAAAGGCTACAAGGAGAAAAAAAGCGGATTGCAGGAATTGTCATGGGCCTCCAAAAAAAGTTGCAAAACAAACAGTTTATGGAACGTGCGCCTGAACAAGTCATTACCACCACTCAAGCACAATACGATAATATGAGTGGACAGCTTAAGACGGTCGAACAAAATTTGGCCGCTCTCAGCGAGAAATAATTCTAACTCCCATGAGGTACTCCCCGTGAGAAAAGTTGCCACATTTGCAAAAAAAGAACTCGCCGATCGCTTCGCGCTCTTCTTGTCGAGCAAAGGTATTGAATCCGCTACAGACTTTGACCTCGACGAATCTGGAGCAAGCATAGATCAAAAGGAAGGCATTCGAGTTTGGGTTACTGACGGGCGTTACCGCGACCAAGCCCGTGGACTGCTCCCCGATTTTATGCAAACAAAAGACAGTGCAACCTCCATGGCAGAGTTGCAGAGAGCGCGCCAAGCCAAAGAAGCTTCTTTACAACAAGAACGTTCTGTTCACACGCAACGCATTGCGGTAGGGTCTACCCCACAGGAAGCACCAGGAACACTCTTTCTACTGGCAACCGCGGTTGTGATCTTTCTCTTTGTAAGTGCTTCACGTGCATCACGGCTTGAAATCCACTTAATGTTTATTCCACAGCTTATCTTACAAGGTGAGGTATGGCGCATTTTTACACCTATGGTCTTACACACCGACTTCCTGCATATCCTCTTTAACGCTTATTGGCTTTACCGTTTAGGCATGGACTTCGAGTGGAATTTTGGCACTGCACGCCTGCTGAAACTGGCAGGAACAGTGGCGGTTATCTCACATACACTATTCTACTTGGCTATTGGACCCAGCTTTCTTGGAGCATCCGGCTTAATTTATGCTCTTGTAGGCTATATCTGGGCAGCACAATGGGCAGGCTCAGGTGTTCACCTCGACCCTGATTATCAACAATCCCGTTTCTTTCTCATCTGGTTTGTGATCTCGATGGTCCTCAAAATAGCCGGCATGCCCGTCGCAAATATCATACATGCAGTAGGTGCTATGGTCGGCATTCTAGCCGCCTTTTATAGCTATTTACGCATCCACTGGATTCGCAAAGAATTAGAGCAAAATGCCACAACGCGCCGTAACGCAGCCATCGGAGTAGGGCTATTCTTCGCGGCTTTTGTTGTCGATATGTTCTTATAAATTTCAAAAACTGAAATAGCAGTCACCCTATATTGGAAATGAGATGACATAATAAGCTATTTCAGTTATAAATATCTCCATACAGGCACTTTTTTTAGTCTACTCTCATCTGGCTATTTAAAATAAACACAAAAGGGGATGCATGTGTCAAATGATCAACCGTCCAGCGTAAACGCAGTCGATCAGAAAAAGGGTCTATGGAGCTGGATTTTCCGCCGTCCAAAGGAAAAAAAAGAAGAGCCTCCTTTTTTTAGTTTTGAAAATCTATCCTCTCTTGCCATGATTGGGGTCGTTGTTTTTGCCGTGCGCTGGAGCTTTTTCAGTCCATATCACGTGCCTACTCCATCTATGGAACCTGTCATCAAGGTAGGGGATCGTTTGGTGGTGTCTAAACTATCCTATGACTTTAAGATACCATTTACAGATATTATGCTTTTTGAAACCGGGGAAGTTGCACGGGGCGATATTATTGTCTTTCGTTATCCGCGAGACCTTGATACAGACTATGTCAAACGCGTGATCGGACTACCTGGCGATAAAATTAAACTCGTAAATGACGTACTCTATATCAATGACCAAGTACAAGAACGGATCAACTTCGAGCACGACCGCTCTATCATGGAAGACATCTCCGAACCCCAAAACCTGCGTGCACTCTTCAAAGAAAATCTCTTTGGCAAAAAACATTGGGTGATGACCTTTCTTCCTAATGCGCGTTCTCCGCTGAATGCCAACTGGCCCATTGGTGGCGGAACCTACGTTGTCCCAGAAGATTCTGTATTTGTAATGGGAGATAACCGCGACAATTCTTTAGATTCACGCTTCTGGGGGAAGGTACCACGGTCTTACATACGTGGCAAAGCCAAGTTTGTACTATGGAGCTTTCACTGGCCCGAAGGAGGTTCTGCAAACTTTCGCTTTTCACGGTTTGGCCATATGTTAGATGGGGATACTGTCGACGACACCTCTGCTGCGGCTGATACCAAAGAGTAGGACTGCTTAGGCTCTGCGAAGCAACTCTCAATCTGACTCAAGTCCACTGCAGGTGGAAGGCGAAAATGAGGACCACATTCTTGGGTCATTTCCGCAAGCTTCTGCACTACTTTTTTAATCCCTGTTGTACGAATAAATTCAATGCACCCTCCTAAATGACGAGGAAATCCGACCAAATGCACACTGAGGAGATCCAACTCTTCATCTGTATGCAGGTATTCACGAGAGACCTTGGCAAGCAAAGCAAAACGAACCATAGACCAAAGCGCCCGGTCTTCAATACCATTTTTTTCGGGCAAACTTTTATCACCATGAAAATGAAAAATGGACCGTGAAATCATTTCAGAAGTAGTGTGTTGTATATTCTGCAAATACTGCTCACGTGTCGCCCCCCACTGAGCAAAAAATGAAGCTGGTGCAAAATCGCGTGAGTCCAGATGTTTGAGGTGCTCTTCAAGATAAAAACCGCTATAGTACTTGCTAGTGCGTGCAATATCCATCACGCGTTCGAGTTCTTCTGCATCACACTCTTTCAAAGCATCCATCAAACAACAGTCAAATCCTGCATTTTTTAACTTCCGCGCAATGTCCTGAGGTTGATACCCTGAAGATATCAACGCAAGCAATTGATTCCAAGTATCCACAAGCAAGTCTGTCGCAAAAGAGCGTGATTGCTTTGGCAACCACACAAAAGACAAATGCAGCTTAGCCATAAAGTCACGATATGTATCCTTCGAAAAACCCGTCGAACCGACTTGCACTTCCATAAGTCGACCCGCAGCACCCGCAATTAATGGAAACAGGAGAGCCTTTGAACAACCCTCTTGCACATTCGCAAATGAGTAAGACGAAGAGAGAAAGAATTGGGGGTGTTTTTCATACAAGAAAAACGACTGCTCTACACACGACAGCTTGCGATTAAAAATAGTAAGTTGCGCTGCTGCGCTTTGCTCTCCATCCCCCAAAATAGAAATACGGCTCATCATACCTGCAAGGTAACTACGATCTAAATGATAGGTATTCACATAGTGAAGACAAAGCACTTCAACTTTTTGCAGGAATTTATGCACCTTAGTAGGATGATTCTCCCAAAAACTAATACGGTATCCTTTAAAAAGAAGGTACGCACCCATACGAGTAGCCCAACTACTCAGCCCCACAAGTTTCACCCTAAATGGAATAGGCTCACCAAGGTTTTGACGACTACGCAACAACAGAGGCATATTATAGCGTCGTTCCACAGTAGCCATATACACTAAAGACTTGGTTTGATCTGCCCCGGAGAGTAGCGTGAGACACTCCAAATGTTTGGGCCACATTTCAGATCCTGGTTTCTGACTATAGCTTTCAATTAAATCAATCACCACAGCCCCAAATGTCTGATTCACAGCATTTTTCGTTGCCATCAAATCTCTAAAGTATTTAAAAGCAAATTTATCTCCTTTACCATTCAAAAGGATTGTATCTCGCAAAGATGGGTGCACGCGCTGTTCGACATGATCTCCAGCCCACACACCATCACGCGCCAACTGCAATAGATCTGGTCGATCCGCATAAGACTTCACAAAAAATCCTCGTCGCGTAAGCTTCATCAATGACAGCGGCCGCCCTGTCAAAATAGCGTCCACAGTCTTTTGATAACCAAGCCACTCAGGTAACTTTTGACAACTCCAACCAACTGGAGGCAACCCATATGCACTTGAGAGATAACGACAGGAAAAAAATTCAGCCTGACTTAAAACGCGAAAATTACAAACCACAGCAAGTTCCAAATGGATATTATTATAATCCGCCCCTGAATGCCATAAAGTGGTTTGAGTCAACCCTTCTATGCGAGAACACAAGCGATGCATGAGCTCGGCGTGCACTCCAATACGGTGTAACCCGTTTACTTCTAGATATTGATCCCAGAAAGGACGGCCCCACAAGTGCCCTGGCTGAGTTTCAAAATAAAACAGCGCATCCTCTTCTGCTTGCACGCTGACACGATCCACAGCATCTAAAAGTATGGAAATCTGTTCACTAAAAGCATCTACATCTATCTTTTTAAGATAAAAATGCCAGATCTTCTGCCCATGCCAATCTAAATAGAATAAATCTAACAGTTGATGATTTGTCCACAGCTGAGGTACATGTAACTCGGTCATTGAGAACTTCCTCCATGACGCAAATTGCCTTGGTTCAGATGGAGCAAAAAGAGACTACTCTCACGTCCTGGATTCATCACCACAGCCAAACCCCAACCACGTTTTTTCTGACTCAAAGCAATATAAATATGCTCAAACTGACGAAAAAGTGTCGCTGCACCGTAAAAGCCAAACGCTAAACAACCACCATAAGGATTGTACAGTGACATCGATGGTTCATACCCCCGATGCTCACCAAAATGCTGCGAAAAAGCCGTAAACAAAGATAATGTATGTAACGGAGATAGTTCTTGCACCTCAACAACATCTAAATCCGCAAAGCGAAGATCATGCTTTTCAAGGAGTGCTGTGACCGCAGACATCACATGATTCCAACGATAAGCTGGATCTGAAGGGCTCGCATTCGCATAGTCGACAAGGAAAAGATGATTTCCTAACGACCTCTGCCCCTCTTGCCCTGGACCATATACAATCATCGCCGCTGCACCGTCCCGACGGGGACTCACCTGTTCGTGATATTCCACATGCTGCTGTTCCCCCAGCACGGAAGTCACTTCATCTGCATGCAAAGCGCTTACCTTCCCTGCTTTCGTACTGTATATAGGGACCAGACTGCGTTGTTTTTCCAAAATAACACGGCTATTTTTCCAATTGCGTTGACTTGTCAACACCGTTTGCCTTAACTGCAAGGGTGAAGATGCTGTCTGCGTTGCAAGCTCTTGAAGTTCACGCCCCAGACGCTTTAAGGAACGTACGGACTGAAATCCTCCTTTGCTTTGCTTCCAAATAGAAGCACGCAAATTTTTGAACAAACTCATTTTGGCAGCGACCGACTTTGCCGTAGAAATCTTATGCATTGCCTTTTGAGCATCTAAAACACCCAGCAAAGGGCTCTCCGAAGATGCCTCTACACCAATGAGCAAGGTCTGCGCCAAAGGATCACGGACAAAGCCCAACAAGCTATGCTGTAATGCAGTAGCCGCAGAAAGCGCACCTCCACCAAAATTAGCGGTACGTAAGTGCTTAGACAAGCCTGCATAGCGCAATACCTCACGAGCATAATCGTTGGAATAAACAGAATAAGCTCCTTTCGCCACATAACACTGGGACAAATGTGCTTCTGCATCGGGGTTACGCTCTAAATGCTTATGCAACACACGAGCAGCAATCTCAGCACCCCGAAGCCCCATAAATTCTTCACGCGAACCTAAAAACGGACACCTGTTTGGAATAGATAATTTCGCAATAGGCTGATGTTTCACAGATAACTCTCTTTTATAAAATTTACCGTTGAGACAACTCCTTTACCTTGGGGCTTTCCGACAGAGTAAAACCATTCATCGGTGACTTTAACAACATCAGATTTGATTTACTGGCATGTTTAAAATCAAGGCCAACGATAAAAACACCTTCTTCCAAGACCGCAAGCCCCTCCGCCGTGCGCATATGGCCGGGCAACAACCATTTTTGCACGATATCCAGACGATGTACATGCTCTTGCAGCAACTGCTGCATAGAGACTTTCCCAATCCAGCCACACTTTTGACTCAATAAAAAGAGCGCATCGGAATCGATACCCGCAACCTCACTCAGATCACAATGAGCCAACGTATGCGGCAACTTATACGAGCGCATCCGTCGATAAAAGTGTTGACCATGCGTAGGCAACCCAACTTTATGGGGATGGCGGCCATATAGATGTAAATGGGGAGGATTCTCTTGCACTAACCATAGATCGCCACTCTCAGCAAAAAAAAGACCTTCCGCAAAATGATGAGGGTCTACACGCACACCTTGTGGAACTTCTATATGAATACTACCTTGCATTTCCCCTTGGCCTTGCGCTCCAGGAGCAATAATATAAATGACACCAGTCATCTCATGTAAGACATAATACTCTCCTCTAGGAGAGCGGAAAATACCTTCCCACTGACGCGTAAGCAATTTGGAGAACTTACCACACCCAGGATTTTTCTGGTTACCGCACGGAGAAAAACGCGCAAGCAACGAGCCAGAAAAATCCATGCTCCCCTCGACCACAAGTTGATCTCCATACAAAACAGCTTCATGGATGACCGCCTCATGATCACCCACCCAAGCCAAATGCAACTTTCCCTCTTCGGCCCATCGCACCAAACCAGAAACCTCTCGCGAAAGGCTCTTCCACTCGTAAACCGTCTGCAAGTGCTGCGCTCCACCTAAAACAGTTCTTAAAACATTCGTACTCAACGCAAGTGAAAAGCCACAGGTAAGGCTAAAAAGGAATAGAAAAATGCGAAACCGAGACTGACGCTGATCACCGCTTTGTGCCATGTACAGTACACTCCTTACTTCTAAACACTCATCCGACCATTTGGGAAAAATACATTGATATTGGAGTCATGATCTTCTGCTTCGAGTAATTGCGTCACCTGCTGCAACTTCGCCGACTGTAAATTAGAAATATTAAAGACAAAAGAACTGACTCCATCATAAGTACGTGCACTGACAAATTCATAGTTTTTACAGCGTGCTTTCTTTAAAATGGCTTCAATATCTTTAAGCTCTGGATTTTTACGTGTGTTATAAGTGACCACAGCAAACCTGCGCGCTGTCCAAGAAGCCCAAGGAGAAAAATTGCGCAGCCATGCATACGTGTAAAACAAAGCAATCAGGGTACAAGCAATCAAAGGACGAAAAATAGCACATGAAATGGCGCATGCAAGGGCAAGAACGATAAAGGAAATATCTTCCGCACGCTTCACAGGAGCACGAAAACGCACAAAACTCAGAGTACCCAGGAGACCTACAGACAAGGGCAGACTATATTGAATAATCCAAAAAATGGTCATCAAAGTAGGCGTCAAAATAGTCATACTTCGACCTAAACTCGCATCTTGTGGCTCGTTGTCACGAAAGTAGAGACCATATAAAATCTGTAGCAATGCCCCCAACAACAGACACAGAAACAACATCGCCGTGAAAGACTTTGTCTCCGCAGGATCAAACCCTCCATGAATCCAAGTTTCCGTAGGCACCATCAAACCAGATAGAACTTCCATGCCGTCTCCTTTTTGTATATCTATGACTCACTATCTAGTTGCGCGATCCCCAGCATAAACTTAGAATACGAAATCTGTGGGAGCTTAATGAGTCCCATCATCGGGATCGTCGGACGCAGCTCCTTTGTTTTGATTTCCAACACATGATGCGGCAAAACCGTTTCTGACTTTTGTCGGGGAATCCCCCCTGGTACAGAGAAAGCTTCTATATAGGTATCCAAAGTGAGCCTGTAATCTAAATAGCGAAAACGGTAACGATAATAGCGGATACGTACACTGGGTATCATGGTACCAAAGGTATTTTTAATATAGAGACAGTATTCCATTTTTTCACGCTGTTGTGCGGCATTAGGCTTCAAAGAGGAAATGCTGGTAAAGCCTGCAGGACTCGCGTCATACACAGGGATAATACCCACTTTAACCTTAGAAACACTACAAAGATTCTTCTTTTTAATGTGTAGCTGACGGTAAGAGCCATCTCCATAGCCACGGATACGAAACTTAACTTTTTCAGCCAAGCCCTGAACACATTGCTGATAACCAACCTGATCCAAAGTATCATAGTATATCGAGTCCACAACCCCTTCTGGGTAGGGGTCGAGTCCGCCGACAAAGTGATTTAATAAATCCTGTACCTGGGATAGCTCACCATCACGTACTAGATATTTATACTCGTAGTAGGAAAACCCAGCTAAATGTGTTTCCACACGGCCTGTGTTTAAATGCTCTTTTTTTTGCACTCGTCCACTCAAGAGTTCAACCCCCTAAATATCCGTCGGACTACACAGGCACACGGCATCGCACCTTCTATTTTCTTAAAGGTTTTCAACAACTGTAATGCTATTAGAGCGAGGATTGAGGATCTCTGTCAATAAGGCGGGAAATATTTTGGAGAAAAGCCCCCAGCAGCCGGTCCTCTCTACACCAAGTAAAGAATAGAAAAACTTCTCAGCGGGGGAAAGTCCAGAAACTTAAATCTATGTGGGTGTATTTAAGAGTTTTTGCAAAGCAAAAGGCGAAGAAATCCGGGTAGCTCTCTGCCTTAAACTTAAGCTCACTTTCACTCT
>JAPPOJ010000001.1 GCA_028817975.1 Zetaproteobacteria bacterium
GTGCAGATGTTGGCTGCTTGTCTTATCGGCTCCAATTGATATAATCAAACGAAAAAATAAATAAAAATAAAAAAGCAAATTTTTATAAGGTGTTATATTTATACGTAAGTGAATTGCTCGTCGCTGTGACGAAAAAGCGATTTTTGAAGATATGTAGCGGGGAAAGAGTACGAAAGGGTTTATTTTTTTGACAGGTTGTGGTAAACCTACGGTGGCTAATGTCGCCCGCCGTAGGCTTTGAGCCTGTCAACATATGGCTCAGCGGTAATTTGTATATATTGTCAATTGCTTCACCACAGATAGGCTATTAGCACTAATGTTTGACGGTGGAGTGTATTATTTTAATTTTTTGAACGGCCTTAGGGACAGGAACAAAACAAATGGCGAAAAAAAAATACGAGTTAAAAGACTTTAGGAACATCGGTATCTCTGCTCACATTGATTCTGGTAAAACAACTCTTACAGAGCGTATTCTTTTTTATACAGGTATGATTCACAAGATCCAAGAGGTGCGTGGTGCCGGAGACGGCGCTAAAATGGACCACATGGAGCTTGAAAAAGAACGTGGGATCACCATTACCTCTGCAGCAGTAACGGTGCACTGGAAAGATATTCTGGTGCAGATCATTGACACTCCTGGTCACGTGGATTTCACTGTCGAGGTGGAAAGGTCTTTACGGGTTCTAGATGGGGCCATTCTCGTCTTGTGTGGAGCATCAGGAGTCCAGTCCCAGTCGATCACTGTAGACCGCCAAATGAAGCGTTACAAAGTTCCCTGCATGGCATTTATTAACAAGCTTGATCGTGCGGGTGCAGATGCGATGAATGTTGTAGAGCAGTTGCGGGAGAAGCTGGGTCACAATGCTGTGCCGATGCAAATGCAGATTGGCTATGAAGATCAGTTTGAGGGGATTGTAGACCTTCTTAAGATGAAAGCGTTGTACTTCGATGGTGCTCACGGGGAGCAGACTCGTGAGGAAGAAATTCCAGAGGAGTTGAAAGAGAAAGCCGAAGAGCTGCGCCATGAGATGTATGACGCCGTTTCGATGTTCTCTGATGAGATGATGGAACTCATGCTGGAAGAGCAACCTGTGCCTGATGAGCTCTTCAATAAGACTTTGCGTCAAGCTGTTATTGAACGTAAAATTACTCCTGTTTTTATGGGATCTGCCTTTAAAAACAAAGGTGTACAGATTCTTTTGGATGCGGTGGCTTCATATCTACCTAGTCCTTTAGATCGTAGCTACAGTGCGATTGATAATGATAAGCTTGCTGAATCTGGTGGTGCGGATGCGACTCCGGATCAGGTTGAAGCTGCTAAGGTAGATATTTTCCCGGATGCAACTAAGCCTCTTGTAGCCATGGCCTTCAAAATTACGGAAGAGACTTACGGCCAGTTGACCTATACTCGTATTTATCAAGGGACCATGAAAAAGGGAGAGAGCTTTTTCAATCCACGGATGAACAAACGACAGCGTATCGGTCGTATTGTACAAATGTTCTCAAATGATCGTAAAGATCTCGATGTAGCTAAGGCAGGTGACATTGTTGCGATGGTGGGTGTCGACTGTGCTTCTGGGGACACGTACTGCGATGACGCATTGAATGTGACTATGGAGAGTATGTTTGTTCCTGATCCAGTTATTGAACTTGCGTTGAAACCTGAGAAGCAAGAAGATTTAGTCAAAATTTCTAAGGCTTTAAACCGTTTCATGAAGGAAGACCCTACTTTTAAAGTTTCTGTAGATGCAGAGTCGAATGAGACCATTATTAAAGGGATGGGTGAGCTGCATTTGGAAATCTACGTGCAGCGTATCCAACGTGAGTATAAGGCGAACGTTGTTGTTGGTCAGCCAAAAGTAAATTACCGTGAAGCTCCAACAGAGACGGCGAACTTCGATTACAAGCATAAAAAGCAGACCGGTGGTTCAGGTCAGTACGGCCACGTTGTAGGTAAGCTTGGTCCGATGGCGGAAGGTGCCGAGGAGAACTTTGTTTTCAGTAACAACGTTGTGGGTGGTAATATTCCTAAAGAATACATCCCAGGCTGTGAAAAAGGTTTCCGTGAATCAATGGCTAAGGGTCCTCTTGGAGGCTTTCAGGTTATTGGTGTGACGATTGACCTGGATGATGGTAGTTTTCACCCTGTGGACTCCTCTGAGATGGCATTTAAGCTTGCTTCTCGTCAAGCTTTTAAACAGGCATTTATGAGCTCTAAGCCCGTTATTTTAGAACCTATTATGTCTGTTGAAGTTGAAACGCCCACGGAATTTCAAGGTACTGTTCAAGGTGACCTGTCTTCTCGGCGTGGTTTTCTGACTGGAAGTGATATGAAAGAGGACTTGACTGTGATTCAGTGTGAGGTGCCTCTTGCTGAAATGTTTGGATATTCCACTGAGCTTCGCTCGATGACCCAAGGTAAAGCAGGATTTTCAATGGAGTTCTGCAAGTATCGCCCCGTCCCTAGCTCCATTCAAGAGCAGTTGATTGCTAAGTTTAAAGAAGCTCAAGCTAAGGGAAGTAAGGCTTAATTAGAGATCCTAGCATAAGCTGATGTGGCCGGGCCCTGCATAAAAAGTAGCGCCCGGCTTTTTTGTGTTGCTTTTGTCTTTATTTGCCTGGTTCAGGATTTTGTGAGAGACCAAGACTCAGTATGATAGATCTATGTCGAATGTGAGTGAGCATCTCAGCCTGAAGCTTTGCCAGGATGCTGAAGACAGGTCTTCTGTATCAGAGGCGCATGTAGACCCTGCTTTTATAGGTCCACGAAGGGTTTTCCGTAGCAAAGGAGTGGACACCCCTCCTTTGCTACATGCGTTGAAAAGGCTGTGTGATCATATAGACAGCCAGGTCGCGGTCATTTTAGCCGAAGATTAGCTTCTTATGGCTGCAGCACGAAAGGAGACGACAATAGTGAAGCGTGCACATTCCAGCAGCTGCCCTTTGTCGGTATAAGTAGCGATAACTTTTACCTTTTGGTTTTGCCTTTCTCCTGTGCGTATCGCTTCCTTAAAAGCTTTCTGAAGAAGTTTGGTGTCAGTGCAGGTAAACTCTGTCGCTGCTGTCGCCCTGCGATTGAACTTGCAGTTGAATTCTTTAAAAGACAGGCCTATTGCTTTACTGTGGTTTTGTCGGCAAATAGCATCTGTTAGTAGTCCTGCAGCAGCGTCTGCTCCTGCTATCATAACTGCTACGTACATGGAATTGAGATGGTTGCGTTGTAGCCAGCCCAATGGAATGCGTACAGAGACTTTTTGTGTCGAATGTGTCGTGACCCAAGGTCTCAGAAGAAAGAGCATAGGTACCTTACAGAGGGCCCACCAGCGAAAACCTAGAGTGGCAAGAACCTGTTGCATGATCTTATGCTCCTTCTGTGGCCGTTATCGATGAATTAATCTGCTCTTTCAATGTACATTAGTTTACTTCTTCCATGTAGGGATAACGGTAGTCTGTGGG
>JAPPOJ010000094.1 GCA_028817975.1 Zetaproteobacteria bacterium
CATTTTGATTTTGTTTTTTCCTTTGTTTATCCCAATACTTTGATTCGTGATGGTCTCTTCCGTTTTGGGGAGTTGCCGTTGTGGACACCGATTGTGAATTTAGGGACTTCTGCTCATGAAACTCTTTCGCAGATGAATCCACCGGTGCTGTTTCTGCTCTTGTTAGAATCTTTCTTTTTGGGAGAAAGTTCTTCTTTTTATGACCATGGCTTGCTCTTTTTTAATTTCATGCTCACTCAAATTTTTCTATTTGCCCCTTCTTGTGGTCTGGTGGCAATGGAACTGGGGGGTAAACCGCGTAGTTTTTGGATTGGGTACTGGTTAAGTCTTTTTAGTGGCTTTTTTTACTTACAAATCATGTTCTGGAGTGTTTACATTTTATTTTGGCCACTCTTTGTCTATTTTGCCCTAAGGTTGTTTAAGGAGACAGCGGCAGCAAGGGTAAATCTGTGTGTGCAGATGTTACTGCTTACGTTTACCCTGTTGGTGTATATGTCCACGGTGTTTTTTAATGCGCTAACCAACGCAGTGTTGCTGTTGTTGCCGATACTTTTTTTGACGTATCGTGCGTTGCCGACGCGTAGGACACCTTGGTGGCAGCAGTTACAGTGGCGGCCGGCCTACGCCATGGTGTTTGCGTTTATTGGGGTGCTTGCCAGCTTGAAGATTTGGAACTTTACGAAAATTACCCAATCCTATGCAATTCACCGTTCTGCTAATCCTGATTTGGAGTCTTTTTTGTACGACGTCTCGCATAATACCTGGAGGTTTATGCCTGTACTGACGTATCTGCAGCAGAGTGTGTACCCGTTTTTTAAACCCGAATTTAGTTATCCTTTTGCAGCTGGGGTAGGTTTGGTGGCGGTGTTTACCATTTTGCTTTCGGTACTCGTGCATCCACAAAGGAAATGGTTTGTTTTGTTGGTTGCAGGGGTACTGTATACGCTGTTGCCCATGAATCCTGAGTTGCCGTGGAATCTGGTTGGGCGTTTGTTGAGTATACTTAATCCTGCTTATCCTTATGGGACGAGATTTATTTCGGCATCTTATCTGTTTGTGATTCCCTTTTTACTCGCTGCAGTTGCGCTTGCCGTGGAAGGCTTACTAAGTGATGCTTATAGGCGTAAGCAGTCATGGAAAAAATTGCTATGCATATGTGGGGTCGGCTTGTTCTTGCGTTTGGGAATTGCTGCCTTTGAATTTGATTATACGACTCCGCTTTACTTTGCTTTGGCAGCAGCAACACTCTCGGTTTTTAAACCGCGTTTTTTGCAACCACTGGCTGTTTTCCTACTCTGTCTCGGTATTTTTGTCGAAGGGTATGCAATCCGCGCTTACCATTATGGTCAGCACTTTAAGTCCGGAAATCCACTCCGGGTGATGTCACATGTGCCCCCCCTCAGTGCAGACTTGATTACCAAGCGCCCTTTTCCTGCACACATAAAAACGAAGTCGCTGTTTGTGACGGGTTCCTCGGCGCAGAGTGATTACGAGGATTTTTTAAAATGGCTCCCCCACCGTGCTTTTTTTCTTGCCGAAAGGCAGTTAGATATTCCACTTAAAGCTTGCTTTGAGTCCGAATGTCGTGGGGTGATGTTTACCCGTGATCAAGGGATTAACTTTGTTGTGTTGGACTCTGAAGCTTCATTGCCGAAGACTGATATTCGTCAGCAGCTGGTCTATCCGACCCACTTGTTGTGGAGTTATGTAACCTCAGAGTTTGTCATTTCAAATCAAGAGCCAGGATTTTTTGTCTATTTGGATCACTACGATGAGAAATGGTCGGCGCAAGTCAACGGAAAAAGTGCTCCTATCGGTAAGTTTCGTCAGCTCTATAAGACAGTACAGTTGCAGCCTGGGGAGCATAAAATAGAGTTTCGTTATCAGGACCGTGGGTTTTACATCTTAAATGTGATGTATTATTTCGCTTACGTGTTGTGTTTTTTGTGGTTGGTTTGGGTTTGTTGGAAGGAGTATTTTCGTCAGTTGGAGAGGGGAGTGCAAGCTTCCTCTACTTCATCTCTAGCCTAAAGTAACCGCATTTTTAAGGTTTTTGATCTTTTGCTGCAGGCCACTTCTGCTCCAGAGTAGCAGCTGCTGATAGCGTGCTTTCCAGGCATCTGGCTCCCAAAGTAAGCTGGCAATGAGTATGAGAAGTAGGGGAGCGGATACAAGTACACTTAAGCTGGTCTGGTGCGCAAAAAAGTAATAATGCTTAGGGATCAAGAGAAGAATGAAGCATCCGTGGATCATTTTCTGTCCGCGGGTGTGTGTTTGCTCTGTCCGGGTGAGATATAAGAAGATGCCAGGGAGTAGCGCCAATATTTTATAATCGCTTGAGATGTAAGGAAAGATGAGCATGATGCAGCCGATCGCAGTTACGGTGCGCCAGGTGCAGGTGGTGATCCATAGCGCATAAACAGATAACAGACAGGTGAGGCTGAACGAAAAGTATTTATAATTCTGGAGGAGAAAGTCGCGATCATAGCCATAGTTTTCGCCACTGATGAGGGGCATCAACACGCGAATAAAGTTGTAGGGATCGACGAAAAAAGCGAGTCCGACCATTTCTTTGATATACCAGTGGCGAAATGCTGCCAAACCACGGGCAAGTCCCTCTAGGTTGCGGGTAATCTCTCCGGTTCCTAAGACTTGCAGACTGTACCAAGAGAGACCCATTGCGGTGCCTACAATGACGCAGATACAACCGAGGCGTCGCTGTTTGAGGGGTAAAAGGATCATGGCTAAGGGGTATATTTTGAGTGCCACGGTACCTCCGAGGAGAATACTGGCTGGCCAAAGCCAAGGGCTGTTTTGGCTGGCGACAAAGATCATGATAATTGCAAAGATCCATAGGTCAATATTGCCGCGATCGGCAGCGAATTGAAAAGGGTAAGAAAACAGCAAAATACTCAAGAGTGCGCCAGAGAGCACCAACAGATGTCGACGTGACATCTTGAGTTGGGACTGCACCAAGCTGGGAATGGCAATGCTGTAGAGGATACTTGCAACCCCAAAGTAGATAGGTACATGCCATTCTTTTGCAAGTGTGGTAATGGGTTGAAGCAGGAGATAAGTGAAGGGAAAGTAGCTTGATTGGCGCCTGTAGGCAAAGTAAGGGTCTTGTGTCGCGCTTGCAGCGATAATTTCGCTCCAGTCCCCAAAGCGTTCGATAGGTTTAAACAGGTATGTATTCCACGGGTAGCTGTGTGCGAAAAAATACCCTTGAATAAAGTGGAAAAGTTGTGCGATCAAACAGCCACAGCAAATGACATAGGCAAAAAAAGCGACACGACGGGTAATGACCCGAGTAGAGGTTTCATGCATAGCTGGTCCTCGTGAGTAAGTAGATGGGTGTGGGGATGCTGTTATTTGAGTAAAACCCGTGTTAAGTCTAACATGCTGTGAATGTGAGGTGTTTGAGGGGGGTGAGTCTAGCTGGCAGACTT
>JAPPOJ010000183.1 GCA_028817975.1 Zetaproteobacteria bacterium
TATGACGGTACGGCGACGGCTACTTATATTATTGCGCAGGTGAAGAACAATCTCTATCCTTAGAGCGGGGGGCCTTCTCCTTTAAGTCGCCTCAATAAGATTTACGAGCGTATGACTTCTTTAAATAGTCGTGCCGAAGAAAGTCCACGTAAGTGTTTGGATGAAGCCTTGGGCGACTATGCGCCCGCAGCAACCATGCCTACAGGGGAGAGTTTGAGCGCACGTCTGAACTGTCAAGAGGATCTGAATGAGACTTCTCAGCTGGCCTTTGGGGTGGATGGAGATCGTTTCTATCTGGTGGAAAAGACGGGTTCTTCGGCTTCGGAGGCCATCTATGTCTTGGCGAATGCGAAAACCGACAGCAGTGAGGTGGAAACATGGGAGGTGAATTACCAGGCCAACCCAGCGGATGTAGGTGCAAGCGGTCCTTCTGCGGGGTATACCCATATTTTTGCTTCGGATACAAGTGGGATTGAGGTGACCACCGCAGGTACTTTGGGGGGCTATGCGCTCTCCTGTGGGATTCACCTTAAATCTAATGATGACTATATTTATATCAAAGGACAGCTCTCGATCGGGGGCAGTTGCACGGAGCAAGGGACTTATTGTATGAATGCTGTTTCGTTGGACGAAGCGGAGATGTCGAACTGTACGGGGGCAAGCTTGGACAGCTTTAGCCTCCAAACCTTGACCTTGGATGCGGTGACCTCGGATGCTAGCTCCAAAACCACCACCATCACGGACACGAAGATTTCCGGATTTGTGGACTTCAATACGGATGCCTAAGCCATCCCCTTTCCTCAGCAGCAGGCAGCTCTTGCCTTCTGTTGGCTAGCGGGTGACCTTGACCTTGACCTTGCCCGTCCGCTCTTTGTATTTTTTTTCGTCTTCTTTGCCACGCAGCACGAGCTGAATAGGGACATGCTTCATGTTCAGGTCGCGCCGGAAGGCGTGGAGCATGTAGCGTTTGTAGCTGTCACGTACTTCACCCGCGACGTTGCACTTGACGACAATGGTCGGAGGCGTGCAAGAGACCTGGGTGGCATAGTAGAACTTGACCCGCTTCGAGTACTTTTTAATCAAGTGTGGCGTATGCCGGGAGATCATCTGTTGTAACGCTTCGTTGACCCGAGCGGTGGAACTCTTCGTCATTTGTTCCTGGCGTAGGCGGCTGATCTTATCCCAGATTTTATGTACGCGTTGGTTTTCGAGGCATGACATAAAGTGTACGGGGATGTAGGCCATGTCGGCAAGAGGACCGTGATGGAGGTTCTCGGTATACCGCTTGGCCGTAAGTGTATCTTTATGAGGAACGAGATCCCACTTGTTGACGACGAGCAAGATCGGCTTGTAGCGAGCGGCTGCCAGATTGAGAAGTCGCGAGTCTTGGTCGGTGATCCCTTCGCGGGCATCGATGACGTGGACGACGAGATCTGCTTCTTCGATGGCACGCAAGCTGCGGGTGACGCTTTGATGTTCGAGAAGCTCGTGGATTTTGGTCTTACGCCGAATGCCGGCAGTGTCGATGATACGATAGGGGGTGCCGTGAAACTTGATATAGCTGTCGATGCTATCACGGGTGGTGCCCGCTACCGGACTGACGACGCTACGCTCTTCGCCGAGGAGGCGGTTGAGCAGTGAGGATTTCCCTGCGTTAGGCTTGCCGACCAGAGCGATGTGCGTCAGTTGAGGGTCTGCCTGGTGATCAGTGCCTTTTAAGCCGAGCTTATGTAGCGCATGTGCGACTTCGTCGTAAACGGCTTGCATGCCTTTGTTGTACAAAGCGCTGGAGCAGATAAATGAGCTGTCTACTCCGAGTTCATAGAACTCCAAAGAGCGTGCCTGATGTTCGATACCATCTACCTTGTTGACGAGAAATAAAATCGGCTTCTGCTGTAACTTCAGATAGTGGTAGATCTCGCGGTCGTGCTGGTGCATGCCGTGCTTGCCATCTAAGACAAAGAGAATGACATCTGCATCGGTGATGGCGTGCTTGGTTTGCTCCCAGACCACTTCCTCTGCGAAAGGTTGGAATTTGAAAGTGTCGGTTTCAAATCCACCGGTATCGATCACGATAAAGCCATCCTTGGGTTGCTGCGCTTCGGCCTCGTCGGCCACAACACGGCGCTTTTTTTTCGCGGACTCGAAGTATGCGGTGCCGTAGATACGGTCACGGGTGACTCCTGGCTGGTCATCTACAATAGATTTGCGCGAGCGGGTTAAACGATTAAATAAGGTTGACTTGCCGACATTCGGACGGCCAACAATAGCTACGGTTCCTCGAATCATGGATTTATGCTTCCTTTTCGGTGTGGATGACACACCCCTTGGGGTCAAAAGTGATATGTAGTGCTTTGCGTGCGGCTTTTTCCGACGCTGATTTTTTGGTGCTCCCACAACCTACGGCGACAACCTTGTCTTTAAGTTTGACGGCGACTTTAAAGCTGCGTTTGTGGTCAGGGCCGGTGGCTTCCAGCAGCTCATAAGCAGGGGTAACCTTGAGTTCTGCTTGCGCCCATTCCTGAAGTTTGGTCTTAGGGTCGAGCTGCTTCTGTTCTCCCGCTTGGGCTGCGTCAAGAATACGCTCGGCGTAGATCTTGCGCACCAGCCGGTACGCAGGATCGAAGCCTCCATCCAAATAGACAGCGCCAATGAGGGCTTCCAGAGCATCAGCTTGGAGGCTGGCACGTTGCCTGCCGCCACTTTTGTCTTCTCCGAAGCTCATCATGAGACACTGCTCCAAAGCGATTTCCACTGCAATCTTGGCAAGGCTAGCCTCGTTGACAAGGCTGGCACGGATGCGTGAAAGGGCGCCTTCAGAGCCGATCAGGTTTGTTCGCCACAGGAGGTCGGTGACGATCAGGTCGGTGACAGCGTCGCCAAGGCACTCAAGTTTCTCGAAATGGCGGCGCTCCCTCTCTTGTACGCGATTCCAGGGGTAGGCGACGTGTGCCGAAGCGTGCGTGCAAGCTTCGTACATCAAGTGAATATTCTTAAACTGGTACCCCATGCGCTCTTCTAAGGTACTTAAACTCTCGGCTTGTAGTGGGAAATGAGCTAAAATGAAATCCCAGTCTATTTCATCTTGGCTCATTTGCCTCCCCAACCCTTGTGTAGGCTTGACCATTTTTGCGATCCTTTGTAATAAGTGGCCGGCATTTGGGAGCGGATAGCGGCATTATACTTGGTTTATAGAGATTTATCTAGTTTATACCCATAAGTGCTTTAATATGAACAGCTTACAGTTAAATAAAAAGAGGGTTGCGGTGTCATGAAGAAGGTTCTCGGTGTTGTCTTCCTCCTAGGGTGTGTTTTTTGTGCTCAATTTGGGCTGTGGTGGCTGCGTGCGGGTAAATACACGCAGCCGCAGACAGTAGAGATTCCTGCGGGAGCTTCTGCGCAGCAGATTGCGCGGTTGTTGAAGGCCTCAGGGGTGATTGATTCGGTGACCTTCTTCTACTGGGGCAGCCGTTTGCAAGGGGTCTCTCATGGAATGCAGGCGGGTAAGTATCGTTTTGCACTTGGCTTGACGCCGTTGCAGATTTTGCAGCAAGTGGTCACGGGTGAGGTGTATGCAGAAGTTGTGTTTGAGATCACGATTCCGGAGGGGGAATCGACGAAGTGGGTATACCCGCGTATTGCTGCTGATTTGGGAGTCTCTTTACAGCAAGTGCAACAAGCGACAATGCAGGTAAGGCTTCCTGATGTCTGGGCGGTACCGAGAGCCTCTTTAGAAGGGTTTCTGTACCCGGCAAAATATACTTTTTTTGACCGAATGCCTTCTCCAGAGCAAGTCCTGCAAAAAATGGTGGATACTTTTGCCACTAAATTACCGGAAGGGTATGTGCAACAGTGTGCACAACATCAGCTCACGGTAGCGCAAGCAGTGGCCTTTGCCTCGTTAATCGAAAAAGAAACCGACTTGGCGGTGGAAAGAAGTTTGGTTGCAGAGGTCATTTGGAATCGTTTGCGCCGTGGTGAGCCATTGGGCATTGACGCGGCGGTCATTTATGGAGTGGAAGACTTTGACGGTAATTTGACCCGGGCGCATTTGCGCGACCGTGCCAACCCTTATAATAGTCGCCGTCATAAGGGCTTACCGCCAACCCCGATCGCTTCACCTTCGCACGAGTCGCTTCTTGCCGTCTTTACTCCTACCAACCACGGGTACAATTATTATGTGCTCAAAGCGGGTGGTCAAGGAGAGCATGTGTTTTCGCGTACATTACAAGAGCACAATCGGGCGGTGCGTGCATTGGTCAAATATTCGCGCTCCAAGCATTAGCTAGACACTACTGGGGGAGGTCAGCTTTGACTCCAGCAAAAAAGAAAGTCTCCAAGAGTAAAAAGAAAAAAAGTGCTTCTGGAGCGAATCATCGTAATACGCATCGGATTGAAGTCGATATGCTGGTGGACTATCGTGCCAATGGGTCTTATCTTTTTGACTTTTGTCGCAACCTTGGGGAAGGTGGCGTCTTTGTGGAAACTAAAAAGCCCAAGGCTCCTGGAACAGAGCTGGAGTTGACCTTTACGGTTCCGGATAGTCGTGAGTCCTTCACCACAAAAGGCACCGTGATCTGGTGTCAAGAGCCCGTACAGGTCAAAGAGGATGTGCAACCCGGTATGGGGATTCAGTTTAAGTCGGTGACGGAAGAAGATCGTCAGATTTTAGAAAGGTTTTTAGCCCGTACCGGAGGGCGGGACGCTTCTTAGGAGGTGCGCAACCGTGTTTCTTTGCCTATGAGGGGGCGCTATGAGACTAACTCCAGAACGGACTCTGAAGCTCATCAGTTTCTGGCCACCCTTCTTGGTGAGTGGGGTTCGTGTGCGCCAGTTTGATTTAGATGCAGGCTATATTGTCAGTGAACTTAGAACCACACGGCGCAACGCCAATTACTTTGGGACTCACTTTGGTGGGAGCTTGTTTGCCATGTGTGATCCTTTTTATGTGTTTTTGCTGATGCATAAGTTGGGCCGTGACTACTATGTCTGGGATCTGCGCTCGACAATTGAATTTCGTAAGGCGACTTCTTTACCTGTGACGGCGCGTTTTGCAGTGACTGCAGCACAGCTAGAGGAAATTCGTGCCGCAGCGCAGGGAGGACAACGTGTCGAACCTTGCTTTACCGTCGATGTAGTCGATCCTGAACAAAACGTGATTGCTTCGGTGACCAAAATCCTCTATGTCAAAAAGAAAAAGTCGGTGTCGTGAGTTTATTCTCTGTCCTATACCGGTGATTCTCGCCTTCATGGCATGCCATAAAAGCATTGTATAATATCTTACAAACCTGATATGTCTAGAAACGCATTCACTTCGCCACGGATGAAGAAAGAGGAAACGGGATTCTTGCTTCGCTGTGGTTTAGGTATGGGAGAGAATTTAAGTGCAGACACATTCTGTCGAAGGTAAATCCGTGCGCGGTTATGCTGAGTCTATTCCTCAGATACGATTTCCTTTACTGAAACGCTCGCTCAAAGCCTGTGAGCTTAGCATGGAGCAAGCTTATAAGATTGCCCACGCTCATCTAGGCGATCATTTAGAGAGTACCCCGTATGACCGAATCAACTACCTCCATAATATCATTAAATCCTTTCGCAATGATCTCCAACCCTTTCAGATTAGGGCGAAACACCTACGTATGTCGAATAAAATCAATTTAGCGGCAAACTCTGTAGATTTACCTGGAGGCAACTGTGTCTTCCTGACGAATCGGCTCAATGAGCAGTTACCCGAAGTTCTAAGACCTAACATCATTAAGTCGCGAGTGCTCAAAAAACATTATCAAAAAGGCTTTCCGACTTTTTGTCACTCCGCTACTTTGATTAAGTGCCGAGATGGTTATCTCTTACTCGACTCCGGCTATGGACTGGCGCGACCTATTCAGCTTAAGTTAGATGGTACCCAGGATACTTATCAAATGGGTATTTACACTTGGAAGTATAGGCTGAATCGCAATCATTCTAAAATTATCTGGGAAGTTTATTCTAAAAGGGGAGAGCTGGTCGAGTCTACTTTCTACCGCGTTCAGTATGCAGGGCGCTTGCAAAAGTTACATGATGATATTTCGACCGCAGCTGCCCATGATCTTAAACCATCCTGTGTTTTTCGCGATCGAGATGGGTTTAAGACGGCAAATATTAAGGTGGATCTTTTGAATAAAAAGATCAAAATTGCTCGGCTGTGGAAGCGTTCTGCTCCGGTGCATATTTCTTTTGGTGAGCTGAAAGCTCTGAGCTTTGAGGAAAAAGTAGCTCACTTAAGTCAACATATGAATCAAGAACTTTGTCAACGCGTGCAGCTGAATCAAGCTGCTTTCACACGTATGGTCGCATTTATTGTGGAACACCATGACTTTATTGAAGAGCGTATTTTGACAGCTGGTCAACCTGGTTTACGTCGTTATGTGGATCAGTGGATGCGCCTACCACGGCAGTGGCTGGGCTTGACTCCTGCGAAATTGCAGACCACATAAAGCTCTGGAGAGGGATTATGTCTTATTTGTCTTAAGGAGACTTATCTTGATGGTAAAGCAACGTCATGCACTTATTCTTTTGTGCTGCTTGGGCTTGGTGCACTGTAAAACCCGCCGTGATATGGAATCCGCTCCCTTAGTTCCAGGGGACTCTGTTTTTGCGAAGCCGGGAGAGGAGCCGCAGCTCTCTTTTCTTGCGAAGGTCTTTGTCCTCGAAAATCAGCAGTGGAAGTCTAAGGAAGGTCAGGGGTTGCGGCTCGCTCCAGGTGGAGTGAAAGCAATCGATATGAGTATTGTGGTAGATTCTTTACGCAGTAAGTTGACGAAGAAAAAAAGTGCTCTCCCTTCTCCTGTGGGGGTGCAGGATTTTGGCTCTCCCGAAGGAAGTGGTTTGTCTCAAAGCTCTCAGCCTGTGGGGCCTTTTGGTCGCGAGTTGCAAAAGGGTTTGCCAAAGGACTCTAGCTTCGCAGTGGAATATGTAAAGGATGCTTCGCAAGTTTACTTTGCTCCTGGTGTTCGGGAAGTGTCTGTGGTGATGCCGCAAGGGCGAGAGATCTCGGATGGGGAACAGGTGGCCACCGCATCGAGTTTGGCCGTTTATAAACAAGACCACCGTGCAGGTGGAGTTGAAATGGGGACGTTGTCGCGCGGTCCTGAAGTCAAGCCTATCTCCTTCCATGATGCGAAGTATCAGATCTCCGTGGGTGGGCCTACGATTAAGGAGTCTTGGCGCAGTTCTTTGTTGAAGAGCAACATCAGTGCACATACCAAAAAGCTTTTGAAAGACCCGGATTTTGAGCCTGTGGCCAAGGTCACTGTCCAAGGAGTCGAATACAGTGTTTCGCAGATTTTGCGTGATCCCAAAGCGAAACGTGATATGGCGGTTTTGTATGCTTTTCATCCGAAGACCAAAAAAATCGTCCCTAGATTTATGTACAGCTCGGTAAGCAATGGTGGATGGCGCGTCTCTCCGTTCATTTATTCGGACGACTTGATTTATAGCAAGGGGAGAGGGTGGCACTATACTCAGGAAACGAAGCCGATTAAAGAAATTGCGGTCATGATGGATCGTCTGAGCACGGCGGGTTACAGTACCTCCAAAAGGAGTGAGCAAGTAGACCCTTATTTTTTCGATGATGTACGTGACAATATTCGTTCGAATACTTATGGGCGTGAGGTTGACATCGTCCGTCCTGATTTCTTGAAAGTGATCTCTGACTGTAAGGTGGAGAAGTGTTTTACTCAGGAGCAGCGTCCTCAGGATGGGCAGGACTTAGGCAGCTTTATTGAAAATCTAGATTTTTCAAGCAGAGAAATGCAGGCGTTTGTTCCTGATTTTAAGACCACTCCCGTGGATCGATATGATATCTTTCATCCTTTGATCGGTAAGAAAGCCCAGGTGGAAGTCTTCGAAGCTGAGTTGGAAGGGCGTACGATCGAGTGGCACATGGCTGCTACGGACAATGGTAAAGTCTGGATTGACCGGATTAACTATAAAGATGGTCAAGTGTCGAGTTATGGAACTTACGCTGAAGTGATTGACTCAGGGATATTGACGAGTAAACCTTTTAACTACAAGCAGTACGCCACAGCTTTGAAAGCAGGGGAAGAATTTTTGGAAGTGGATAAATTATATGTGGATATTACCCCTATTTTGAATCGTCTTTATCCGATTAAAGAGTACCGTAAGGCACGTGGTTTGCCTGTAGGTTCATAGCAGCTGCCTTGTCTCATCCGCTCGATCAAAAACCTTCTCGCTTATATCAAAAATCACTGCGTAACATCTTAAAATGCAATCCGTTCAAGGCAAAATCAATGCTCGAACCTGCAAAGGCCGAGTGAGGAATATCGCTGCTTGTTTTTGTCAACAGGCATATGAGGGCGATAGAAGAAGGTTGAAATGCAGACAAATTCCGTGTGGGGCTGGCCTCGTCAGAGTTGCGAGGTTTGGGTTCCTCGAACAAGACGGTACAGACTCCCACTGAAGACTTGTGAACTCAGCATAGAACAAGCCAGTGAGATCGCACACCCTTACTTAAGTCAACACCTTGAGAGTACGACGTACGACCGTATTGACTACTTCTACAATATTATTAAATCTTTTCGAAATGACCCTAAGCCCTTCCCGATTAAGCCAAAACATCTGCGTATGTCGGCCAAAATTGACTTGGCGAAAAATTCTGCGGGCTTGCCTGGTGGCAACTGTATTTTTCTGACGAGTCGGCTGAATGCTCAGCTCCCTGAAATTTTGCAACCTAATATTGTTAAGTCACGTATTTTGAAAAAGCACCAGCAAAAAGGCTTCCCGTCTTTTTGCCACTCTGCAACTTTGATCAAGTGTCAAGATGGCTGTTTGTTATTGGACTCAGGCTATGGGATTGCGCGGCCCATTCAGCTTAAACCGAACGGTGCGAGTGATGCGTATCACATGGGACCCTACACCTGGACGTATCGACTGAACCGGAGGCATTCGAAGATTATTTGGGAAGTCTACTCTCAAGAGGGGAAGCTTGTGGAATCCACTTTTTACTCGATTAAGTATGCAAACTGTTCCAGGCAGTTGCACAATGATATTTCGACGGCAATTGTTTATGATGGTAAGCCGATCTGTGTATTTAGAGATCAAGATGGGCGGAAGACGGCTCATGTCAAGGTAGATTTATGGAAGAAAGAAATTACGATCACTCCGCTGTGGAAAAATTTACCACCGTCACAAATTTCGTTTCAAGAACTGGCGGCACTCCCTTGGGAACGAAAGGTAGCTCACTTAAATCAGTACATTGACCTAGAGTTTTGTCAGCGTGTGCAACTCGACCAAGAAAAATTCACACGTATGGTTGCCTGTATTGTGGACAATGATGACTTTATTGAACAGCGTATTTTGACAACAGCTAGGCAATCTAGCTTGAGTAGATACGCCGACAGGTGGGTCTGCTCACCTTGGGAGTGGTTTGATTTGTCTCCTTCGAAGTTGCAAGCCTCATAGGTCTTGCATAGGCCGTTAGCTGAGGGAGCCACGGGTGCGGAGGATACTCGAAGGCGGTGGTTTGGGAATAGACTTGCGACCGAGAACACTGGCACCGGCAATGCTCAAGATAATCGTGAGGATGCCCATGAGCTGCAATAAGCTCGGCTCTTCCTCAAAGTACGTGGTTCCGACAATCACCGCAAACACCACATTGAGATACCCAACGACAGCGACCTTACCTGCTTTTTCGTGTTTGTATGCCAGTGTGAGTGTGTATTGCAAGAGGTAGGTGGCAATACCTGAGATGACGAGTAGCAACCATTGTTCGTATGAAGGTGGTACCCAATTGGGGAGTGCAAAAATAGCTGCATAGGGAACGGTGATGAGCGGAAAAAAGAACATGATGACCATCGGGTCTTCTCTGGTGTTGAGGGCGCGGACACAGTTGTAGGCTGCAGCAGAAAGCAGAGCACCGAAGATCCCCCAAAGAAAGGCCATGTTGTCTATTTTGAAAGAAACCCCGTAGATCAGGTACACCCCTAAGAATGCCCCGCATGCAGCCAGCCACCAGCTGCTGTGGAGTCGCTCGCCTAAAAATAAGCTAGCTCCAAGCATGGTGAACAAGGGAGAGAGGTACTGTAAGGTGACCGCATTTGCGTATGCTAACTCGCTGAGGGTGTAGAAAAAACAGGTTAAGCCAAGAGAGCCTAAGATGCCACGCAAAATCAGTAGCCCGCGGTTGCGGGGCTGGCCCCACAGGGAAAGACCACGGCGGTGGAGGAGTGCACCACAAATGAGCAGCATGATCACAGAGCGCATCAGTACGGCTTGAAGAACAGGGATCGAATGTAAGAGTTTGACGGAGACCCCCATGATCGTACTGAATACGGCGGATAATGACATGTACAAAGCAGCTTTTTTGTCCATAGAGGTGTGTCCTTATACCGCGAACATCCACTGATGGGAGTCAGGAAGTTCCCTAAACTGGATGTGGCGTAGCTGTTGGTAAAGAGATTGCATCTGTGGGGGCACTTGGTCAGGGTGAGGACCAATGCAAATGGTTTCCCCTTTGTATACGATGCGGGTTACGGGAGTGATGATGACCGCGGTGCCGCAGGCAGCTACCTCGTCGAAGGTGGCCACCTCGTCGATCCGTAGTGGACGTTGCCTAATCGTATATCCTGCGTGAGCGGCCAGGGTTTGAAGCGAGGCGTTGGTGATGCTCGGCAGAATGGAGGGGGATGCCGGGGTTAAATAGGTGTTGCCTTGGAGAGCGATAAAGTTACTGGTGCCAAACTCTTCAATCAGGCCTTGTTGGTTGGCATCGAGATAGAGATTGATAGGGTAGCCTTGGGCGAGGCTCTCGGTGTGGGGTTTGAGATCGGCGGCGTAATTGGCGCCTGTTTTGATGGCTCCTGTGCCTCTTGGTGCGGCACGATCATAATGCTCCGTTACCACGGCAGTGACGGGGCGTAGGCCACCTTGATAGTAGTCGCCCACAGGAATCCCGAGGACCACAAAGGTGTACTCGTCAGAGGGGGCTACGCCGATGGTGGCCCCGCTACCGATGAGAAGTGGCCGCAGGTAAAAGCTTGCTCCACTGCCATAAGGGGGGACAAAGGCGAGATTTTCGCGGACGGCCCATGCACAAGCTTCCAAGAACATGCTTTCGGGGACCACGGGCATACATAAGCGTTCCGCCGACTGTGCCAGGCGTTGGGCGTTACATCGAGGGCGAAAAATGCGTACTTGGTTGTCTGCACCGGCAAAGGCCTTGAGACCTTCAAAACAGCTTTGTCCGTAATGGAGTGCGGTTGCTCCCAGGTGCAGTTGCAGGGTCGGGTCGGTTTGCCAGACACCTTGGTCCCAGTGTCCCTTTTTCCATGTGTAGCGGACGATGCCACGGGTGGGGCGATAGGCGAAACCGAGGTTGCTCCAATCGAGAGCAGCTTGTCCAGGGATGGTTGGGGTAGAGGGAGCCACGTGATCCTCCTGTGCGATAGGGGTATCTGTTGGGGTGAGCATGCGATCTTGCCACCATTTATTCAGAGTGAATTTTAGCAGTGTGCAAAAAAAGAAGCCACCTCGATGGAGGTGGCTTGGGAATTCATAAGGAGTGGGCTACAGAAGCCTCAACTTATGACTAAGAGCGAGGGCGTCTTTCAGCAGCAGCGCCGCCACTGCGACTGCGGTAGCCAGCACCTGCTCCGGGGCGTCCACTGCCACTACGGCTGGAAGGGCCGCGTCCGTGTCTGGGAGCACTTCCGGAACGGAAGTTCTGACTACCATTGCTGGATCTGCTGTAGTTGCTACCACCTTTGTTACCGGAGGAGTAGCGACGGCCGCCGCGTCCATTGCTGCGTCCATTACGTGGAGCTGCAGGTGCTTTGATGCTTGGGTCTGGCTCGTAGCTCGGTACGGGGACGGAGTCGATTTTCATCTTCAGCACGCGTTCGATATTGACGAGTAAGCGGTGCTCATCAATGGAAACGAGGGAGTAAGCGTTGCCCTTGTTGCCCGCACGGCCTGTACGGCCGATACGGTGTACATAGTCTTCAGGTGAGGTGGGAAGCTCATAGTTGATGACATGTTCGAGCTGATGAATGTCAATTCCGCGGGCAACGATGTCTGTAGCCACGAGTACCCGTGCGGAACCTTCTTTGAACTCGCGCAGTGCACGTAGGCGAGCACCCTGGTTTTTGTCTCCATGAATGGCAACGGATTTTAGCCCGTCCTCGCGGAGTTGCTCACAAAGTTTGTCGGCACTTACTTTAGTCCGGGTAAACACGAGCACCTGTTCGAGATTTCGGTCACCAATCAGGTGGGAGAGTAACTCACGCTTGCGCTTACGGTCTACCGGATGGACCACCTGATTTACACGTGAAGAAGCAGGTGTCTTGTTGGATAGATCGACGATAGCTGGATCGTGGAGAATTTTTTGCGCGAGCGTCTTGATTTCACGCGAGTAAGTCGCTGAAAAAAGGAGATTTTGGCGCTGTGCAGGAAGAGCTTCAATGATTTTTTGAATATCTTTGATAAAGCCCATATCCAACATCCGGTCCGCTTCGTCAAGCACGAGGTTTTGGATCGTTGAAAGGTCGATATTGCCCTGACGTACATGGTCGAGAAGGCGTCCAGGGGTGGCAATAATAATATGCACTCCCTTAGAGATGTCTCGACGCTGGCGATACATAGGCATGCCGCCAAAGATAATTGCGGAACGCAACGGGAGATTTTTGGAATAATTCCAAATGTTTTCGCCAATTTGCTTGGCGAGTTCGCGCGAAGGGGTCAGGATAAGGACCCGAGGCTCGCGGCGTGTGCGACGATCAAACTGTTCTGCCAGTCTGTGGAGGAGAGGGAGAGAAAAGCTAGCGGTCTTACCTGTGCCGGTTTCTGCACAAGCAATGACGTCGCGTCCAGAAAGGATTTCTGGAATCGCTTTTTCTTGGATAGGAGAAGGTGTGGTGTACCCTTTTTCATCAAGTACACGTAAAATGCGTGGGTTTAACCCGAGTTCTTTAAATAACATTCTGATTCCTGTATAGCCCACCCCGAGTCATCCAAACTCAAACAAAGATGGGATACTTAGCCACTTGCGTGTGATTGGTAAAATGAGAAGAGCTCATAAAATATGCATCAGCAAATAGGTTCCACTTTTGGAAAATTCAAGTGAATAATGCTGAAAGTATTCTTGTATACTATATTTTTTTAACTCAAAATGCACGCAAAAGTTGTAACCAGCCGTTCTTTCTTAAAAAAAAGCCCCCTAAAGAGGGGGCTGTGCTGGCGATATCTGGGAGAGACGGTCGGGAGGGGCTTGTGAGATTAGGTGTTCATCATCAATGCAGAAATTTGTTTGCTGAACTTTTGTGGATCTTCAATCGGAGACCCTTCATTGATAAGTGCTTGATTATAGAGGATTTCGGCCCAGTCTTTACGTTGGGCGTCCTCGAAGCTGAGCATTTTTTCAAAGACAGGGTGCTCTGGATTGATTTCGAGGGTGCGTTTGGACTTGGGTACTGCTTGCCCCATGGCTTCCATGAGCCTTTCCATGTGTGCAGAGGGGTCTTGGGCGCCTGAGACAAGACAGACTGGAGAATCTACGAGGCGGCGTGAGAGCTTGACGTCTTTGATCCGGCTTTCGAGAGCAGCTTTAATGGATTCGGTGACGGGAGCGAGCTTTTCTCCTGCGCTTTTTAGATCCTCTTCGGCTTTTTTCTTCTCTTCTTCGTTGTCAAGTTCCAAGTCATCTTTGGTCACGGAGACGAGCTTTTTCTCTTCGAACTCGGTGAGTGAGTTGATCATCCACTCATCGACGGGGTCGGTGAGATAAAGTACTTCGTAGTTCTTTTCTTTCAGGCGTTCAAGGTGAGGGCTGGTTTGGAGGTTGGCAATAGACTCGCCGGTCATGTAGAAAATCTCTTTTTGACCTTCTTGCATGCGGCCGACATATTCTTTGAGCGAGGTCCAAGCGTCGCTGGCAGTGGATTTGAACAACAACAATGGGGTGAGTTTATCCTTGTTGGTGTAGTCCGAAGCGACGCCTTCTTTAAGTGTGGCACCAAACTTCTCCCAGATACCTTCGTACTTTTCGCGCTCTTTGGACATGAGGGTGGCAAAGTGGCGGAGCATTTTAGAGACCACCGCCTTGCGGATCATCTGGATATGCTTGTCTTTTTGAATTAGTTCCCGCGATACATTGAGAGGGAGATCATCGGAGTCAATCACACCTTTTACAAAGCGGAGGTATTGCGGTACAAGCTCCTCACAGTTGTTCATGATGAAGACGCGTTTGACGTACAGGCTGGGGCCGTATTTCATTTCCCGCTGGTTGTAGTCAAAAGGCACGGTGGACGGGGTGTATAACAAGGAAGAGAACTCTTGGGTACCCTCTGCGCGGAAGTGCAGCCAGTCTGCAGGGTCGGACCAGTCGGAAGTGACGTGTTTGTAAAACTCTTTGTACTCCTCGTCTTTGACTTCTTTTGGAGCACGAACCCACAACGCTTTTTGGCTGTTGAGTGTCTCGTCTTTCACAACGGTCTTGAACTTACCTTCAACGGGCTTGCCTTCGTCATCAAGCTCAGGCTCTTCGGAACTCATTTCCATTTGGATAGGATACTCGATAAAGTCAGAGTATTTTTTGACGATCGACTTCAAGGTCCATTGGTCCGCAAAGTCTTGTGGGTTTTCTTCACCTTCAGGCGCGTCTTTGAGCTTGAGGGTGATGGTGGTGCCATGTCCCGCTTCGCGTACGGCCTCTTCGAGTGCGTAGGAACCATCGCCGTTAGATGTCCATACGGTACCCATGCTTTCGCCAGCCCGTTGAGTATGTAGGGACACTTCTTCGGCAACCATGAATGCGGAGTAAAAGCCAACACCAAATTGGCCGATCAGCTCAGGTTGCTCTTTCATTTCTTGAATTTTTTGCACAAAGTTCTTTGAACCGGAATAAGCGATGGTACCGATGTACTTGACCACTTCGTCACGACTCATGCCGACGCCATTGTCGATAATCTGCAGGGTCTTGTTGTCTTTATTGGGTACCAGGCGGATCATTTTGGCTGCGTCGCCTGTCTTTAGCTCGGCATTGGTAGATTCCTCGAATTTTAATTTGTCGATGGCATCTGAGCTGTTGGAGATAAGCTCGCGCAAGAAAATCTCGCGGCTTGAGTAGAGGGAATGAATCATCAAGTTGAGAATTTCTTTAATTTCGGTCTGAAACTCGCGGGTCTCTACGGTCATGTGGTACTCCTTAAATGAACCATATCAAACAAATCAGGCTGTAAGCCTTTATTTTTATAGAATATGCAGTATAAGCCTTGGCCTACAGGCGCATCTAGAACCCACCATAAGTCTGATCTATGGTTTGGCAAGACCTGGAGGGAGGACAATTGTGTGATAAATCTATTTTTTAGCTTTCAAGATCGATCCACTGGCAGGCTTCTGCTTTGCGAGAAGGAAGTTCTTCCAGGCTTAAGTTGTCCGGGAGGCGGTTGGCCACGTGGACTTGGAGGCTGCCGCTGCTATAGCCGAGGATGCCGCGTACGTGCCTGAGCTTGCCGCCGAAACCTTGTAAGACCTTGCGCTGGTAGCACTGGTTGCTGTGGGGGTGGGGGGGGGGGT
>JAPPOJ010000304.1 GCA_028817975.1 Zetaproteobacteria bacterium
TTTTAAGAGATAGTGTAACTTTACTTTCATATTTTTACTCTCTCCGACTTACTTATCTATCTTTGCTAAAGGACTTGGTGTGTTCTTTTCCGTGACTCTTACTCCACTCCCATTCATTTACGGGCGTTTTTCCATCACCGACAACCTGGCTCAAAATGTACTCACCATAGGAGTCCTGTTTTGGGGAGACAAACTTTGATTGAATATCTTGAGCTTCGGCTAACACCTGAGTGTTTGAATTAAGTGCAGCTACTACAGACAAAAGGCATCCGGATTTTTTTATTTTTGACGTATCCATTTGGTCTATTCCTATTGGAGTATTCTGCTAGCCTGCTACTTTGTTGTGGTCTTTGGAATGGTCTTTATAATGTTCTTTAGTATGCCTCTGGTCATGAAGGCTTTGGCTTTTAGTGACCAGCTCTTGCACATACTCGCCATAGCCGGATAAACCGGAAAAATTTTCTCTGACAATAGGATTAGACTTATTTTCAACAGCCGCATCCACGGACGGTAGGTAGGTGTTTAGAGCAGCAACTGCGATCATTAATTTGCAAGGATTTTCTGGTTTCATTTGGGTAGTTTCCCCCCTTTTTCTTCCAAAGGAAATAGTCTACTCGTGTTCAACACCTTAAATATCAGAATAGAAAAAGAGTATCAACGACATTGATGGTGCTGCTACATACTATTCTTTTGCGAAAGCTGATTTGAGTTGGCTAGGACGTGTCGTCAAATGTGCCATACGACAGCCCCTGCCATATAAATTACAGAGAGAAATACTTGCACAAGTGAGAGAACCATCCGAGGCACCAAGCATGTTGCAACACCTCATGGACCTCATCCCATACAGCAGCACCTCCGAGGCTCCCTGTGTGTCGAAAAGCTAGAGAGTGCACACTCGGCATCCAGCCAGTGGCTCTCCCTAGACAAAGAACTCAAGCGCATTTCCCAGAAAAGACAAAATGCCGCTTGGATAGCTGCACAGATAAAGATACGAAGTGGGTCATGAGTGCCAGCCCGATAACACACTCTAAAGAGTATGTGCTGTAATGAGACAAAAGGCCTCCGATCAGCGCGCCTAAGGATAGCGCGACGAAGGATGTGAGTCCCATAAAAAAAGATATGTTTTGATCCGCGAAAGCAATCGCCAGACCAATACTATTGGACCGCGTAGCTGCATTGCCTGCAAGCAGAACTGCTAACCCAATACTGTAGACGATCACAGGAGCTTGACAAGCCAGGCATATCACTAAGGCAACAGCTGCAGTAAAACACAACAAGCCTTCATAAAACAGCACCTGAGTAGGCTGAAGGCAACGCAAAGCATACATATTTGCCAAGACCCCCAAGAAAACACCAAACACCCCAAAATTGAAGTAAAAGGTAAAATCCTCCTCTGACACTCCTAAACGAAAGATGTAAGCATGGGAAGCAATCGAAAGATAGCTAAAAAACGTAGCACTACAACACACTCCAAGTAACCCATATACGAGCGCATCTCGTCCAGGCAAGCGCTGATACATGCTCAGGATAAGGCCTTTCCGAGGCTTGGGGCGTTGCTGCTTTAGACCAGCAGCGTGGTTGACCACTTGAGCATTGCGACGAAAGTGGACAAAAATGCAAAAGCTTAGCACCAAACCATACCAGGCAAGAAAAGCAAAATTTGCTTGCCAACCTAAATAACGGTTGAGTACTTGTCCCAGGCTTGGCGCTAAGAGAGGTGCAAACATTTGGATGGAATCAATGAGCGACATAGCCTTGACCGACTTTCCCGCATATACGTTCTTGACAATCCCCATGGCGCCTAAGTACACACCCGAACCCACAAAACCGGCAAAGGTGCGTAAAATCAAAAGCATGTAGATATTCGTCATCCAAATAGAGCCAAGCGACGCAGCACTGAACCCTATCAAGCACCACACCGCAACCCGCACAGCACCAAGGGAATCGGCAAGGGGTCCTAAAAACAATCCACCCACGGCAAACCCACCAATGTACGCACTGATCGTCCACTGCACCTCGCCTAAGGTACACCCAAACATCCTCGCAATATCTGAAAAAGACGAGATATAAAGGTCTATCGCTAAGGAGGTCACCGAGGTGCAAAGCGCTAAGATGATAATAATGCTTGTTTTTTCACACTTTCGGATATTTTCATACTTCCAGAAGACATCCTGCCTTTTATTCCCCCGACCTCTAAGACCATTTAAGATATACGTAAATCAAAATTTGTTTTTATGGGCAAACGAAGTAGCTACTTATAAATAATTTTCCAACGAATGTCTGCAGAATATAGGGCATGTCGTCAAATACAATGGTTTGGTTTAAAAGAAGGTGATTGAGTTTCCATCTTGGGAGTTTTGAGATGAGACGATATGCCTTACGTGATGACCAATGGGAAAAGATAGAAACCGGTTTGCCTAGTCGTGAAGGCACAATTGGGAGACCAGAGAAGACCAATCGTCTTTTTGTAGAGACTGTGATTCTTGCAGACAAAGCCTCTATTGTTTCCATGAGGATGAGAGCTACTCGAAATCAGACTCTTCCCAGTCATGATGCTCTATGAGGTAAGACTTGTAGAAATCATCCGATGGAGTGGCAAACAAAATTAACATTGCGTAGGTTTCTTTATCTTCGTCATCATTGGAATCAGCGAAACCTTTTTCTAAAATAGGCTTGAACTCAGGGTGCGATTTTAAAATCGACTCTAAAACCTGAAAAACAGCCTCGCCATATTCATTACCTGTCATTAAGATTTTGAGGTGGTGCTCAAAATTATTTAACACATTCATGACTATTCAACCCATTTTGGGTAGCTAGTGGTAACCTTTTTGAATTCATCGGCTCTGATAACTATATCTATGCCGTTGTTATTTCCAATTATAGCCTTATTTGGTAACGCCGAGTTACTCTCAACAATATCTTTGCTTATTTGTGCAATGCTTTCTACACTATACGACCTAGGCCACAAAGACTTAATACCTCGTCTTTTAACATCACTTGATACATCAATTGTAGCTTGTTTGTAAGCAATACGATTTAAAAAAGCATCTCGTGGAAGCTGTAGCTGTATAACACCATTTGGAAAAACCTTTTTTAGAATAGGCCCACCCTCTGGAATTCGCTCCAATGTAAACTCCGTCACCTCCTTAACCTCATAAGTTTTACCCGATAGTCTGCTAAGTGCTAGAAACTCATCAAACCCTTCCACGGTGTGCATCCCACTCTTGAGTGCGAAGACGCCATCAGCGGCCCTTTCCTCAAACTCCCCCTTGACTACATGCACGAGGTCAATCTCTTTGAGCCATGTCTCATGAGCTGCTTCAAACGCCTTCTTGCCGGCTTTAAATGCTTCCGAAGCTGTATCGCCTTCTTTGACCAGGCGTTCAAAGATGACATCACTGGCTTTGATGACCTTGCTACCTATTCCGAGGGTGAGCA
>JAPPOJ010000136.1 GCA_028817975.1 Zetaproteobacteria bacterium
CTCAAACTCGTCATCGGCGCCGAGGGGGTGGCAGCGGACGTGTTCGTCGGTGTTACTGTTGGAGACCACTTCGACGAGCCGATGGATAGGATTGACTAAACGGCGGCTAAACTTACGCGCGATCATAATCGAAATGATGGCGAGTCCGCTAAATAAAAACCATACCCCGACCAATATTTGCAAGAAAATGGCATAATAAGGATTTTGGGTGGCATACTGAGTGAGCTGAAGCTTATGGTGCTCGGAAGCGATGCCATGGCTCATGGTCTCTGTGCCTAAAAGGTAATCTCCTTCGTTGTGATTGGAGTAGAGCATTTCTCCGCTTAGGGTCTGGAGTTCAAAGTGATCTTCCGCACTCATGTGATTGCGCACATAGGTAATGGGATGGATTTCTAAGGCGAG
The DNA here is from genome assembly GCA_028817975.1 of Zetaproteobacteria bacterium. Classification (GTDB taxonomy): domain Bacteria; phylum Bdellovibrionota_B; class Oligoflexia; order Oligoflexales; family Bog-1112; genus JAPPOJ01. The sequence goes on from JAPPOJ010000136.1 coordinate 403, forward strand.
GATGCCCTCCACGGTGGAGTAGTAGCTGATGGGCATGGTGAATAAGATGTTGGACTGCGCTCGCATGATGGGGTTCCCCGCAGAGGTGAGGCGATAAACTTCTGTGGCGGTGAGCTGGATCGGGGCGAGCGTTGCATCTGTAGATGGATAGCGATAGATCGGCTTGCCACTGTTGTCGAACAGGGCAACCTGAGCGGCGTCGGTGCGCTCGCGCAGTGCGGCGAAGATAGCCATCATTTTGTTGTTATCCGGGCTGATCAGGCCATTGACAATGACGGGGTCGGTCGCTACAGAGGTTAAGTCGCTGACCACTTCGTGGAGCTTGCGCTCGAACACATCGATACTGTGTTCGACCTTGTGGGCGTTGGAGGCCCCTAATATCTGTGAAATGTAGTAAGAAAAGATCGCACTGACCACGAGTGTGGAGGTCAGTGCGGAAGTTAGTAGCGCGAAGCTGAGAATACGCTCCAAATTACTTTGAAAGCTCTGGGCTTTTTTTGCGTTGCCGCGTGTAGGGTTACTTAACATCGATGATGTGCCCCGATGGATCATAGCTACCGAAAGAAAGATCTTCTGGACCGAGTGCTTCGTGGCCTCGCCCTTTTGTTGCAAAGGGCTGCTTAAAGTCACGGAAAATACCCGTGTAATTTTTGAGTTGCTGGAGGTGAAGGTGCAAATTGGTGCGCGAGAGGGATTTCGATTCACGGATGGTCTGTGCCAGCATGTGGGTGAGTTCGTAGGCGTGAATGGTGCCAAAGCTGGCTGGGATCGCTTCTGTTGGTTGCAGCTGGTAACGTTGGCGATACTTTTGGTGGAGTTTGGCCGCGCGTGAGCCGGGAGTCGGGTGGTTGAGGTTGTAGGTTTGTAAGAAAGACAGCTCGACTTTTTTTAAGCTACGTTTAGTATTTTGCCAGAACCGACCTCCGGTAATCCCCCAGTGGGATACGATTGGAATCGGCTGGGGAAACTGGCTTAAGCTGTTGACCAAATGGGCCCCCTCCGGGGCGTTGCCGACAAAAATAATAGTGTTTGCTTGCTCGGCGTCGATCTTGCGGAGGATATCAGAGAAGTCTTTTTTGCCCCAGTCAAACCAATGCACGGAGGTCCGCCGCAGAGAAGAGTCTTGGGCGATGGCATGGGAGATAGATTTTTCATTTCCTTTTCCCCACCCGGTGTTTTCCAGGACTAAGGCGATGTTTTGGCCATGTTGTTTGGCTCTTTGGGCGAGCAATGCTCCGGCGTCGGCGTCGCGGATGGAAAAGCGAAAGATGTAGGGGTTGTTTTGCGCAATAATCGAGGTGGCGGCTGCCCAAGGTACTAAGAAGGGGATTTTCAGTTGTGCGATGGTTTCCATTTCTGCCAGTATGACGGGGCTATGCATGCCTCCCATGATGGCGAGGACACTTTCGTCTTGTGCCAAGGCTTTGAGGTTGCGGACGCCATTTTGGGGGAAACCGCTGTGGTTTTTGAGTAGTAGCATCCATTTTTTACCTAAGAGTCCTCCTTGTCGGTTGCTCTCCTCGATGGCAAGCTCGGTGCCCCTTTTGATGGAGAGTGCCGATGCTGTGGCCAGGTAGGTAAAGCTCAGGTCGAGGCCGATGGCGATATGTGACTCTAAAAACGGCAGGATGGCGGGGTTGAGAATCTCCCGAAATTGTAGCAGGTCTAAGCGCTTTTGATAGTAGAGGGGGCCAAAGGTTTGGGTGAACGTTGTATGGGTTGGTGCATCCCACTCGATCTTTTGCATGGGGCGGGTGTTTTGTATATTGGCGAGGTACCTGGCTTCATACTGGGGGACTAATTCTCGCTCTAACTTGGTGGCAGCTTGTACGGCTTGGAGGATATGTTCACGCTGTTCGGCAGGTAAAGCATCGATGGCTTTTTGACTCGCCAGGAAGAGCTGGCCTACATGCCCGTGGTGGCTGAGTATCAGGTGGCTGTGTGTGTTTGCGACTTTGTGGGCGTGTATGGAGGACAAGGTGCTTTCTTGGCAGTCCAGCTGTAACGTCTTCAAATGGTCTTGCAGCAGTCCAGCTTCGAGATGCTGAGGAAAGGCATCCAGATACATCATTTGGGTTTCTAAGACCTTACTGGGCAGCACGTGGCAGCGTAATTCGGCAAAATCGCTGGGACGGGTAATGCTCCGATGGGCGGTGAAGTGTTTGGCACCGGATTCCCACATACTCAGGGGAAGCAGGTCGGCTTCGCGGAGCTGATGTGAGACGAATTTGCCAAACTCGCCATCGAGTGCAGCATACCTTTGGGTACGCTCGGCGAATAGATAGGGCAGATCGAGGAGTTCCAGCTGAGGAGCCAAGCCAGTGAGGTAAGGGGTGGCAAGAATGGCGAACGCCAGTTGGCCCTGCTGTAGCAAGCCAACCATTTCAGGGTCGCTTCCCTGTGCTTGGTGAGGAAAAATGTCAATTTGCAGCTTTCCTTGGCTTTTTTCCTCGACGAGTCGCTTAAATTCGACAGCACCAGCATGTTGAGGAGAGTCCTCCGGAAAGCCATGCCCTAAGCCCAATATCGTGGCTGTTGTGGATGGTGTGGCCCACTCTTGTGAGGACCACAGCCTGATGAAGACATACAAGATGAGGGATAGGGTGGGAAGGATGAGCCAAGTTTTGTATTGCATCGTGAAAGTCCTGTTTATTGGCAGTATCTAGCTGTGGTGGAGGGGCTGCCTCTACCCATAAATATGCTCCCTTTGAGATGAGAGCTGCAGTGCGCGGCATTCGCGGAATACACCCCCACCCTTCCCCGTATCGGGATTTCCCAGAGGATTGTTAGGTTTTACCGCTTTGCGGATGGGGGGGAGTGTAGGTAGGGCTGGGGCCAATGGCCACAGAGTGAAAGGCGGCAGCCGTTGTAAGGAGATCCATGATCTTGTTGCCTAAGGACTATTTATGGCAAAAAATGATTCTCACAAAAAAAACTCAAGAAAAGAGCGAAAATTCCGAAATTCTCCTTGGTGAGTTGGGCTTTGGCGCTTAGAGGGTGACGTCTTGAGAATGCAACTTAGAGG
>JAPPOJ010000302.1 GCA_028817975.1 Zetaproteobacteria bacterium
CCAGAGAGAACCCTCTCACCACATTCCGAAGCCTGACAACGTTGGCCACCGCCATGCATAAAACAAGCTCCACCTGTTAAGGCCAGTTTACGGCACCCTTGCTGCTCACAGCGTTTCTTGCCCCCATGGGTGGCACACCACATATCCCACTTACGCGCCGACTTGCGGCAGCCCTCTGCAGCACACAATTCACGGCCCCCATGGGCAGAACACCAGCCAACACGTGAAGGGACCTGTTGCTGACAACCTTTGGCTTTGCACAGCCTCAACCCACCATGGGTAGTGCATAGCCCACGCAACTGGGAACGTTTGAAACAGCCTTCTGTCTTGCAACGCTTACCCCCACCATGAGCGGGACACAAGCCCCCGGACAAGGCGTATTTACCACAGTTCTCTTGGGTACAACGCCGCCCTCCTCCGTGGGCAATACAAAGCCCTCCTGACAAAGCATACTTGCGACAGTCCTCCTGAAGACAGCGCTTGCCACCCCCATGGGTCACGCAAAAGCCACCCGAGAGGCCCCACTTGTCACAATCCTGCTGCTGGCAACGACGCCCTCCACCATGTTCCATACAGTAGCGTCCTGATTGGGGAAACTTGGAACAACCTGCCCATGCACAACGACGCCCCCCACCATGGGCCACACAAAACGGGCTCGATTGGGCCACCTTGGCACAGCCTGCGACTTCACAGCGCCTTCCACCGCCATGCTCGGCACATAGCCCCACCGATAACGACCACTTCGAGCACTCCAGATATTCACACAGCTTGCGTTTGTGAGCCAACAGAGCTGACTCGCTCAGCCCGAGCACACACCCCGACCACAGCAGAGCGCAGGCAAAGCTCCGCCAAGAGGGCATATAACTTAATTTCATCCACATCGCCCAATACTTACCTTCTCATCCATGCCCATGTTCACACGCATCCGCAACGACCTCATTTAACTCCAACATAAGTTGGCTCACCTCTTGTCTCTCCAGCTCCGTGCCGAGACCCAACACATGATCCAGGTCTGGCAACTCGTCTAAATCCAAGTCTGGAAGCAAGCCCAAAAAAAGATCCAAATCCAATTCCGAGAGAACAGGAACGTCGTTGCCAGCAGCTACAGTATCCTGGACTCCCAGTGCAAACGCCAAGGCCCCCTCATCCAAGGGGCGATCTGTACCCGGTACCGAGGAGGGATTTTCAGGATGAGACGGCATATGGGTACGGCACCAGCCACCCTGTCGGTAGAGACGCCGACAGCCTTCTTGCTGACAGTAGCGAATCCCACCATGGGCTGTGCACAGCCCAAACCACTGAGGAGACTTCGAACAACCCTCCACTTTACACGACACTCTCCCGCCGTGGGCATAGCATAAATCGCCCACTCTCGCCGCACGCTGGCAGTTTTCCATCAAGCAGGGTTTCTTTCCTCCGTGGGCATAGCACAAGCCATGCCACTGGCGTGCCTTCTGACAACCTTCCCTTTTGCATAAAACGACCTTAGCCCCATGGGCGACACATAAGCCCCCCTTCTGCGCAGATGTTTGACAGCCCACCACTTGGCATGGGGTGTGGCCCCCATGGGCAAAGCACACGCCAGCCCTTCGTACAGCACGGCTACAGCCCTCCATACGACAACGCGTGCCACCTCCATGGGTCACACAAAAGCCACCCGAGTGCCGCGCCTTCTGGCAACCCTCAAATCCACAACGCTTACCGCCCCCATGGGCGATACATAGCCCCCGCGTGACGGCACCGCGTTGGCATTCTAGATATTCACAGAGCTTGCGTTTCTTAGGGTTAGGGTTGGCTTCCACCACTTGAAGCACTGCACTCAGACACCCACAGAGCAAAGCCCAAAGCACGGGTTTCCATTTCATAAATGTCATCTAAATACTCAATCACTTAGAACGTACAGGTATAGGAGGCTGTTTCCACATCCAAGGGCAAGGTCAACGCAGCATCATCCACAGAGTCCACAGGCAAACCTAGCAAGCTCTCCAGCGGCAGCACCTGGTCCTCCCCAAGCTCAGGGATCGGTCCGGCTAAGTCCGCATCTGCAAATACCGGATCAAACTCCCAAAGTTCGTTCAAAGCCAGCGAGGCTTCTGCCTGTGAGCCAACTTCTTGCTGGGGGGCATCCTCCACAGCCTGTATTTCTGCAACCACCAACTCAGGCTCTAATGGAGAGGAAGTATCTGCAATGGGCTCCACTGAGGGAGTGCTTGGTTCAGGGTCACGATGCAAAGTACACAGCAAGCCCGCACGGGCTACTTTCGAGCATCCTGGCTGCTGACAACGTTTGCCCCCTCCATGAGCTATGCATAGGCCACGGGATTGCACAAACTTCTTACAGCCTGCAAATTTACAGCGTTTGCCACCCCCATGAACCAAACAAAAGCCTTGATTGCCCGACTGATAAGACTTACGACAGCCCTCATATTTACAGCGCTTGCCGCCACCATGGGCAATACAAAGTCCACCTGTCTTCGCAAACTTCTCACACCCCGCTTCCTTACAGCGTTTACCCGTGCTATGGGCTGAGCACAAGCCACCCGCTTGAGCCCTTTTAGAGCATCCCTCCTGCGCACAAGATTTGCCGCCACCATGCTGAAAACAAAGCCCTGCAGAACGTACTAAACGCTCACAACCAGAGGCAGAACAGCGTTTGCCACCACCATGGGCCACACACAAGCCACCTTTCAAAGCCTGCTTCGAGCACTCAAGGTACTCACATAACTTGCGTTTACGTCCTTTAGAGGTTGCCTCCACCTGATAACACGTCAGCTGCAAGCATACGCAACCCCACAGCAACCATTTTAATTTGTACAAACTCAACATTTTCTCTTCTCTCTTCTTTAATTTATATACTCTCGGGAGCCCTTGCTCCTGAATTTCTCTTCATTTCCTCACACATGAGATCACCCAAGTGCAAGAGTTCGTCTAGCTCAACGACCGACTCACAGGCGACCTCAAACTCATACGTGACGAGATCATTCCCTATCTCTGGAGCTGGCGCCAGCATCTCAGCTGTGCCACCAGTGTTCCCTTCAAAGCCAGAGGAGCGCCCACCGTCCAGGTCCAGTCGGGTTGTCACATGCGCATCAAGCGTCTCTCCAAGGTCCAACGCCCCCAAACCGGCCGCATTGCCTAGCTCTAGTAAATGATCCAAATCCGCTTCTAATTCTGTCGAGGTACACAGCAGGCGTATGCCCAAATCCGGGACAACATCAAAAGCAAACTCCAAGGAATGGTCACCTGCCGTAGGATGGGAGATCTCTGTCACACGATGTTCGGGTGCTCCATGTAGCAGACAAAATCCATCTGCTTGAGATATTTTGCGACAGCGAGCCACACGGCAACGTTCAGCACCCCCATGCAAAAAACAGCGTTTGTGAGATCTCGCAACTTTGATACAACCCGCGACCTCACAGCTGGAAAGTCCGCTATGGTCAAAGCACAGCCCACCCGACTTCGCCAAAGATGCACACTGCTCAACCTGACAGCGCTTACCTCCACCATGGGCGCGACAGAACCCTCCGCGCAAGGCAAACTTGCCACAACGGTCTCGTCCACAACGCTTACCCCCACCATGCCCAGCACAAAACTTACCCGACTGAGCCAAACTCATGCACCCCTCAGCCTGACAAGGCTTACCCCCACCATGGGCAATACACTGTCCGCCCTGCCTCGCAAGTTTCGAGCAGTTTTCGACGCGGCAACGCTTGTCAAGGCCATGGGCTTGACAAAACCCTGTGAACAAAGGGAATTTCTGACAGTTACGGTACTCACAGAACGAACGTTTCTGACCACACGGCGCAGCCTGCAGTACATCCAGCATGGCTATTGTACAGAACAACACAACCAAACATAGCTTGTATCTACAAGGGGACAATATCATTTTGTATTTCTCTTTGATTTAATTTCACCGGTTATGCTCAGGAACATCTTCTCTTGCATCTATGTTTTGTCCATCTACGCAACTCTCCCAAGGCAATTCCATAGCCAGCTCTGGCATTGCTTCCGATTCCTGAGCAAACTCCAAAGACTCTGCGACTGCAGCCTCACCCTGGGCAAGCCCCAGAAAAGCATCCCAATCAGCATAAGGCTGTTCGAAGGCTGCTCCTGCAACCTCCGCGGGGATCTCTTGTGCACCTACGGCAAATTCGACAGCATCCACACCTTCATCCACACAGAAAGATGTCTCCGCAGCATGCCTTTGCTGCTCTCCATGCACACGACAAAATCCACCTGACCGAGATGCCTTACGACAGTCCATGACACGACAGGATTTCCCCCCACCGTGAGCACGACAAAAGCCTCCCCACAAAGCAGGCTTGCCACAGTCGTCCTGACCGCAGGGCTTGGTTGCGCCATGCGCACGACAAACACCGCGTGACTTAGCCCAGCTGGTACACCCTTCTGCCTCACAAACCACTCTTCCGCCATGCAGCGCACATAACCCACGCAACTTGGGTGACTTTGCACAACCTTCGATGCGACAAAGTGTTTTTCCACCGTGAGCACAACAACGGCCAGCCTTTTTAGCAACACGCTCACAGCCGTCCACTTTGCAGAGCTTACCTTTTCCACCATGGAGAGCACAGCGTCCACCTGCCTTCGCAAACTTCTGACACTCCGCAACTTCGCAACGCTTACCCCCACCATGTACGATACAAAATCCTCCTGATTGGGCTGACTTCGGGCAACCCTCGACTCCACAACGTTTGCCCCCACCGTGGGCAATGCACCAGCCACCCGATTGGGCTGACTTCGCACAGCCCTCGACTCCACAACATTTGCCACCACCGTGGGCAAAACACCGCCCTCGCGACTGGGCTGCCTTCAAGCAGCCTTCCACTCGGCACTGCCTCGCCCCTCCATGGACAAAGCACAGCCCTCGCGACTGGGCTAGCTTCGGGCAACCCTCTACTTTACAAGACCAGCCCCCACCATGGGCAACACACCATCCGTGCTGCTTCGCAAGTTTTAAGCAGTCTTGCACACGACAGCGCTTATCAAGGCCATGGGTATTGCAAAATCCTGTGGACAAAGCTTGTCTAGAGCATTCCGCATATTCACAAAACGAACGTTTATGACCGCGTGGCGTTGCCTGTAACACATGCAATGCAGCGCTGGCACAACAAAACAAGACAAACAGCCACAGCTTGTATTTAAAAGGACAGAGTCTCATCACTTATTTTTCTCGTATTTCATATTACAAATCACTCTCAAAAGCGTCTTCTCTTAGATCCGTAGCTTCCCCATCTGCAAAGGCATTCCAAGACAGCCCCACAGCCGATGGCGCCCCAAGATCGTTCCCGACCTCTGGTGCAAGCTCCAAAGCCTCTGCGACTCCAACAGCCTCCTGAGCCAACCAAGGCAAGTCATCCAACTCAAATTGTGTTGGATGCACAGCACCAAGCATCTCTTGCGAAAGAGGCTCGACCATACCCAAGCACTCTGAAGAACCTAAGCCCAACAAGCCGTCTAAATTTGGACTTGGCTCGGTAAGGCAGGTCGATGCATTTGGCACTCTATCCACCACAACATCTGGGCCAAGCTCCAAGGCCTGTGGCATAGCAATCTCCCTCTCATGCTCAAGCCCCAGAAAACCATCCAAATCACTGCAAAACTGATCAAGGGAAGCTTCCACAATCTCCGTTGGGATCTCTTGCACACCCACGGCAAATTCCACAGCATCGACACCATTCACACAGAAGGATGTCTCTGCAACACAACGTTCTTGTTTTCGGTGCGCATAACAAAACCCACCCGACCGAGATGCCTTACGACAGCCTACGACACTACAACGCTTCCCACCGCCATGAAGCACACACAATCCCCCTGACTTGACTAGAGAGACACAACCCTCCACCTGACAACGTTTTCCACCGCCATGGACACAACAAAACCCCCCCTTCAAGGCAAACTTGTCACAGTCCTCTCGTCTACAGCGATTGCCGCCACCGTGCGTAAAGCACAAGCCACGCAGTTGTACTAACTTCTGGCAACCTTCAAATCGACAGCGTTTTCCACCGCCATGCGTCGAACACAGCCCACGCTGTTGAGCAGACTTTTGACAATTCTCCACTTGGCAACGTTTGCCCCCACCATGAGCAAAACATAACCCCCTGGATTGAGCAGAACTCTGACAATTCTCTACCTGGCAGCGCTTGCCACCTCCATGAGCAAAACATCGTCCCCTTGATGAGACCCATTTCTGACAGCCCTCAAACCCACAGCGTGTGCCACCACCATGGGCATGACACCGCTGGTGCTTCCTCGCCAGCTTGACACAACCATCCACATGACAACGTTTATCTAGGCCATGATCTTTACACGACCCTGTAGATAGTGGGTTTTTCAGACAGTTGCGGTACTCACAAAACGAACGTTTATGACCGCGTGGCGTCCCGTGCAGTGCATTCCATCCAACACTGACACCACACAACACAAACATCCACAGCTTAAATTTAAAAGGATGGCACGTCATCGCTTATCTCTCACGTATTTCATCTTACAAATCATTCTCAAGTGATCTCTCTCTTACGTCCAGAGCTTGTTCATCTAGGAAGCTCTCCCAAGGTAGTTCCACAGCCGGCTCCGGCATTCCCTCAGAATCCTGGGCGATGAACTCATTCACCACTTCCAGTGCAGACTCCAAAGCCTGGCTGTCTTGAACCTGATGCTGCTCAAGACTCCACAAATCATCCAAATCAATTTGTGCTGTTTCACCCACATCCAGCTCCTCGACTTGAATAGGATCTACCGTATCCAAGCACTCTAAATGGCTTAAACCCAACAAACGTTCTAAGTCTGTCTCCGGTTCTGCAGAGAAGGTGAGCGCATCAGATATCCCGTCCGCAGGCACATCTGGGGCGAACTCCAACATGGGTAACATGACGATCGCGCCCTCAGGTTCCAGGCCTAGAAAACCATTCAAGTCACCGTAGGGCTGTTCAAGAGAAGCTCCCACCACTTCCGCTGGCATCTCTTGCCCCCCCACAGCAAATTCCACCGCATTCACCCCATCCACTGAGAAAGAGGTTTGCGCGACACGACGTTCTTGCTTAGCATGCAGGTAGCAAAGTCCATTTGAACTCACCATTTTATTGCAAGCAGCTAAACCACAACGTCGACCACCGCCATGGACAAAACAGCGCTTTTTAGAGAGTGCAGGTCGGCCACAATTATCGATCTCGCACCGTGGTCCACCGCCATGGACCACACACAGCCCCCCGGACTTGGCCAAGGACTCACACTCCTCGATCCGGCAGCGTTTGCCCCCACCATGCGCGCGGCAACGTCCCCCCTGCAACGCAAATTTGCGACAGCTCTCCGACGCACAACGCCTGCCGCCACCATGGACCACACACAAGCCGCGCAGTTGAGCCGACTTCGCACAGCCCTCAAATTGACAAGGTTTGCGACCCCCATGCGCCACACACAAGCCATTCGACCGCGCCGACCGACCACAGTTCTCAACCCTACAGGGGAATCCACCACCATGGGCGAAACACAGCCCACCCTCGCATGCGATACGGCTACAGCCCTCGGTATCACAGGATTTAGGTTTTCCTCCATGGGCGAAACACAGCCCTCCTGACTTAGCCGCCTTCTGACAGCCGTCTAGTTGACACCGCTGCCCGCCACCATGGGCGAAACACAGCCCCCTGGATTGGGCGGACTTCCGGCAATTTTCCGCTGTACAACGCTTCCCCCCACCGTGGGCCACGCACCGTCCCCCAAACATCGCAAGCTTGACACAATCCTCCACTGCACAACGTTTATCCAGGCCATGAGCCTTGCAAAGGCCATCCGCAACTGGATATTTGTGACACTTCTGGTACTCACATAACAGACGTTTTTTACCACGTGGTGTTGCTTGCAGCATATTCAATGAACAAGTCATGCATAACAGCATAAGCATCCATAATGGGCATTTTAAAAAGCTAAATATCATCTCTCATCTCTCCCTGATCGAACTCTAGGACTGCTACCGCACCAAACTCTTCTGCACCAATCGGCTCCATCGTACCCAAATCACCCGAGCGATCTAAATCCAACAGCCCATCTAAATCCACCTCCGACTCTGCACAAACCGGTGGATCAGCCGGCACCCCGTCCGCATCAAAATCCGCCACAGGCTCCAAGTTCTTGCTCGCTTCAGCAACATTCAACTCCACTTGTGGTGCAAGAAAAGAGCTTAGATCAAGCTGCGGGTGGAAGACGGTTGCAGAAACTTCGACGGGCATCTCAGCTAAGCCAAGCGCAAATTCTAACGGATCGACACCTTCCACCGAAAAAGGGGCACCCGAAATAGAACCCGCTTGCCTGGCATGCGTACTGCAAAATTCAGGCGACCGCCGCATCTTACGACAGCCCACCGCACGACAACGTTTGCTCCCACCATGAGCAGCACACAATCCACCCAGCCGGGTTGAGTTCGTACAACCCTCCATCGGACAAAGTCTACGACTCCCGTGGCTTCGGCAAAGCCCACGTAATCGAGCTAAATTTTGACACCCTTCGGTTTGGCACAACTTGTTTCCACCATGAGCCGTACATACCCCTCGCAACCTTGCAGACTTCGAGCACCCTTCGATGCGGCAAATACTCCTACCACCATGCGTGCAGCAACGGCTATTCTTTTTAGCCAGACGTTCACAACCTTCCACTTCACAACGTTTGCTCCCGCCATGCGTGACACATACTCCCTGAAGCTTGACCGACCTATGGCATCCTTCGATACGGCAAATCCTCCTACCACCATGCGCACAGCAACGGCCATTCTTTTTAGCTAGACGCTCACAACCTTCCACTTCACAACGTTTACCACCACCATGCGTCACACAAAAACCATGCGACTGCACCGACTTTAAACAGCCCTCCGCTTTACACCGTTTACCACCATGCACAGCACAAAAGCCAAACGCTCGGACCGACTTTAAACAGCCTTCCATCCCACAACGCTTGCTACCACCATGAGCCGCACAAAAGCCACGCTGTTGAGCAAGCTTATGACAACCTTCTACACCACAACGTTTACCACCACCATGCGCCACACAAAAGCGGCGCTGTTGGGCCAACTTACGGCAACCCTCCACTTCACACAGCTTGTCACCACCGTGGCTAAAGCACAGACCCCGGCTTTGGGCAAGATTCATACACTCGTCCTGCCGACAAAAGGTGCCGCCCCCATGGGCCTTACAAACCCCTTCCGCAATCGAGTATTCAGGGCACTCCTCATACTTACAGAACAGGCGCTCTCCACCCTGTGGGACTGCTTGCAACACATTGAACCCAACATGCACGCATAACAACGCCAGCATCCATAGCTTGCATCTTATAAAACCAAATATCATTTCTCGTTTCTCTGTGGATAAATTACAAGGGCCTTGACGCTAAGGAACGAAATCTTGGTCACCCGAGCAACTTTTCTGGTTGCTGGCACCCTCCAAATTGGACAAGTCCAACTGCTGTTCAAGAAGAAAGTCACGGCTATCTTGAAGAGGACGCGCAACGTCCAGGGCTAAACAACGTTCGAGGTCCAACTCCTGTTGTTGGATAGTGGCTATACTATTTGCTGCCGTATCCTCCATCTCAGGCTCAAGAGCCATAAACTCTACTCCGCCCTCCATCTGCTCCGGACCAAAGAAATCCTCTAAGTCGAAGGGGGCTTCTCGATAGGGCAGCGAAGGGATCTCCTCCAAGCCAAGCGCAAATGCCGGAACCGCAACAGAACTTTCCTCAGCAGCACTTTGCACAGCAGCTGTAGCATGTACGGTACAAAATCCCTTAGACTGAACTAATTTCCCACAGCCAGAGGCTAGACAACGCTTACCCCCATGGGCCGCACAGAGCCCTCCCACTTGGGGCCACTTCGAACAGTCGCCATAGCTACAACTCGGCCTAACTCCGTGCGCAGAACATAGCCCGTGCACAAGCGCAGGCTGCAGACAAGCCTCCATACGACATGGTTTACCCCCACCGTGGGCCACACATAACCGGCCTGAGGGCAACGACCGATGACACCCTATTGCTTCGCAACGCTTCCCACCCCCATGGACGATACACCGCCCACCTAACTTGGCTAATTTAGAGCAGTCTTCGACGGCGCAGCGCTGGCCACCCCCATGGGCGATGCACCGCCCACCTAACTTAGCCAATTTAAGGCAGCCTTCTACGGCACAACTCTTGCCGCCACCGTGACCAATACAAAAACCACCCAATACCGCAAATTTTTGGCACTCCACAACGCCACAACGCCCACCTTTTCCATGAACCAAGCAAACCCTACTGGAAGGCCGTGCACGTCGTAGGCAACCCTCTACTTGACAAGCTGCTTTCCCCCGATGAGAGGCGCAGAACTTACCTCGCTTGCTCAGTGTTTGACAATCAGCAATAGCACAAAGTTTCCCTCCACCATGGGCGATACAAAACCCGCCCGCTTGCCTCGCCTTCTGGCAACCATCCTTAACACAACGCAGACCTCCACCATGGGCAAAGCAGCGGCCCTTAGAAATCACATACTTCTGACAATCTTGAGACTCACAGCGCTTGCGCTGATACCCAAACGGCGTTGCATGTAACACCTCCAACCCAACCGTGATGCACACAAGAGCCCAGGTCCACAACGTATATTTAAAATAACGGGTACTCAACGTATCAGCCTCTCTGATGTTTCTTCTTCCCAAAAAGCAATGCCACCTCCATCTGCATCCCCCAGGCCTAACAACTGGTCAAGGCGACCCCAACCCTCCGGTTCGCTCCCGAGCGCTACTTCCATCTGCTCATGCGGTAAAGCACTCAAGGGGAATTCCAGCGCTGGCTCCGCAGCACCCGCTTCCACGGTTGGGGCCTGTAGTCCCAACAGGGCATCGAGATTACCCCAACTCTCCGCTTCCCAGAGTTGATCCGGCTCCTCGATCAACTCTTCAGGGGCAATAGCCAGGCTTGGACGAATATGCGCAACATGGTCTGCATCACCTGCATTTGCAGGTGTTTCCACCAACCCCAATGCTGCATCTAAGAGACTGTATTCATCCTCTGCCGGTGGAGAAACCTGAGAAGGTGGGCCTGCCAACAGATGCGCCAGGCAAAACTTTTTGAACTTCACCAGCTCCCGACAACCCTCGATCTCACAGCGTTTACCCCCGCCATGGGAGACGCAAAATGGACTCGACTTGGCCAACTGATCACACCCGGATACTGCACAACGCTTGCTACCACCATGGGCATAGCATAGGCCGCCCGACAAGGCACGCCTCTCACAGTTTTCACGCCTACAACGCTTGCCACCACCATGAGGGTGGCATAGACCACCCGACAAGGCACGCCTCTCACAGTTTTCAAACCTACAACGCTTGCCACCACCATGGGCCACACAAAAGCCACCTTGCAAGGCAAACTTAGAACACTCTTGCTTACCGCAGCGTCGACCTCCACCGTGACCGCTGCATAGGCCCCCCTGCAGCGCAGTTTTTTCACACGCCAGATATTCACAGAACTTACGTTTGTGAGACCTTGGTGCAGCTTCCACCGCACCTGGCAAAAAGCTAGCGGTTAAAATCACAAAGCTGCCCAGCCTAACGGGATAGCACCATAATTTCAATAACTGTCTCACCGCTGCTCTCCCACATCTACCCCTTCAAGATCCCACAGGCGATCAGGATGAAGTAAAGTATCTAAATCAAGTTCCGTTTCTACTGCGTCCACTGCAATATCCAACTCAGGGGCAACTACAGATGCTGTGCCCTGATCCACGCCAAGAAAGCTGTCCAGCTCGGTCGGGTGGAGCAGAGTATCTGCATCAAATTCGGGCGTGACTTCATCAACTTCAAGGCACAACCAGGTAGCATCTGCAGTTGCTGCGGGCTCCTCTACTGCAAGAAAGTTGTCAAGATCGAGCTTTTGTTCTTGTGAATCAGCAAGACCCCAACCCTCGGGGACTTCACGCCAGCCCAGAGCAAAGCCCAGCACACTAGGGCGGCCCACAGCCAGAACACCCTCGGGCCTCACCGGAACCGGTTCGGCATTCCCAGAGTGGATGGGACAAAACCCCCTAGACTGCGCGTATCTCATACATCCTTGCACTTCGCAAAAGCTCTTCCCTCCGTGGGCAAAGCACAGACCATTCTTTTGCACTGTCGTCGAACAGCCTTCGACCTCACAACGTTTACCCCCACCATGGGATTTGCAAAGGTAAGAGCTGTAAGCCAGCTTGCGGCAACCTTCTACTTTGCAATTCTTGCGGCCATTGTGCTTAGCGCATAGTCCATCGCTTCTGACCAAATTGCCACAACCTTCCGCTTGGCAGCGTTTACCACCCCCATGGTCCGAACAAGCCCCTCCAGACAGGACCTTCTTGGTGCACCCGTCGGCACGACAAAATTGCCGCCCACCATGAGCCTTACACAAACCCCCAAGCTGAGCGTACTTGCGACATTCCTCGACCTTACAGCGCGGCCCTCCACCATGAACCTTACAGACCCCGCCGGATAAAGCATATTGCGAGCAACCTTCGATCTGACAGGACTTGACTCCACCGTGGGCTGGACAAAAGCCAGCTAAACGAGCGTACTTGCGGCAGCCATCCACATGACAACGTCTTCCACCCCCATGGGCAGCACATAGCCCCCCTGTCTGGACCTGCCTCTGACAGTCTTCCACTTGACAACGTTTGACACCACCATGGGCTTTACACAAGCCCCGCGACTTGGCAAACTTGGTGCAATCTTTTTCTTGACAGCGCTTGCCACCCCCGTGAGTCGTACAAGCGCCCCCCCATTGCGCCAACTTGTCACAATGAGGTTCTTTACAGGGTTTGCCACCTCCATGGGCGAAACAACGGCGTTTGTACATCGCAGAGGTCTGACACCCCGGCTCCTCACACAATTTGCGCTTTTTCGTCTTCGGGGCTGCAGCTAACTCACCTAAGTACAAGCTGCTACACAGCAGCACGAAAGTTAATAGTTTTGATTTCCACCGATTTATCATTTTTATACACACTCAAAAATATACATGACGACAGTCAAGCCCCCTATGCCTCCCCAAGAGGAGGCAGAATACCTACTTCGGATAGATCTACATCGCCCAAATCCCAGAGAGCATTCCCATTGCACAAAGCCTCCCCATCTGGAGCCGCTCCATCAAGGAGTGCAGCCCCCTCATCTACCACTTGCAACAAGTCTTCTCGTGGAAGCTCCAACCTACCTCGCACGGAAAGAGCAGGTGGAAGGGCTAAAAAAGAGTTCAGATCTAGTTCTTCAGGATCGGGAAGACGCTCACCCTGACCTGTAGGCGACACTCCTAAGGCAAATTCGAGGAGAGGATATATATACTCATGTTCTGCTTGGTCCTCAGCCACAGCATCTTGCCTATCTTGTTCAGGTTGTTGCCAACAGGCTTGGCTACGCTCATGGCGTCGACACAAACCACGACGTGACTGCGCCGACTTCGGACAACCTTCCACCTGACAACGCTTACCCCCACCATGGGCCTTACATCGGCCACGCGACTGCGCAATTTTGGAGCAATCCTCCACCTCACAGCGCTTACCCCCACCATGAGAGGCACAAGCTCCCGCCGACAAAGCTAATTTGCCACACCCCTCAAATTTACAGCGCTTACCCCCACCATGGGCTTTGCAAAAATCCGTAACCACAGCGAGCTTATAACACGCATCTAAGGCACAGCGCTTACCTCCACCATGGGCATAACATCGCCCCGTTGCATAAGCTTTTCGGGTACAGTCTGCAAACACACACCGTTTCGTTCCGCCATGGGCCCTACAACGACCCTCGCCATGGGCACGCTTGGCACAAGCTTCGACTTCACAAGTCCTGCCACCGCCATGCGTAAAGCAAAGCCCCTTTGACACCACAAGATGTTCACAATTCAGATAATCACAGAGCTTACGTTTTTTGCCCTTGCTGGTAGCCACTAACAAGGAGGGAACACTAAGGCCCCACATCCATACCCCCCATAAGAGCAACCGTTTCACGTTAAGGTAAAGATACATGGGCACCTCCTTCACTCACGGGCATCCCATCCCCCAGCTCGGCCAAATCACCCAGGTCACACAAACCTTCTCCTTCCAGCTCTACGAGAGGAAACTCCAACAGAGCCTGAGTCTGCGTTCTGTGATCGGTATCGCATAAGTGGTCCAGGGCGAGGAGTGACGCATCTATTTCACCTGGGTCCTGTAGGTCCTGACTCTCAAGGAGGTCCATCAGCTCATCTGCAGGAAACTCCGACGTAGCTTCACCGGGAGGAACGTCTTCCAAACCACAGAAGTCATCTAGATTCGGCAAGCTTTCTTGCTCCGTCGCGTTCCAAACATGGGCTATATCCTGGGTTCCGAGCGCAAACTCAAGTAGGTCTTGGGCACCTTCCTCGGGGTCTAAACCTAAGAAATGATCGAGATCCTGGACACATTCTTGATCTGCCATCCGCACATCCACGTCACGTAAGCCAAGCGCAAATTCAAGTCCACCGTCAAGATCTGGCGCACGCTCCTCACCTCTTCTTTCCACAACAGGACTTTGCGCTACTACAACCGCTGGCTCCGAAGTTTGCCCATCTGGCATGTCATGACTGCCCGCGCTCTCTTCACCGTGGAGCAAGCAAAATCCCCCAGGCAAAGCATACTTGCGACAATCCCGAGCTGCACAACGCTTTCCACCCCCATGGCTAAAACATAAACCATCTAATTTGGCCACATTCTGACACGACTCTATCGCACAGCTCTTTTTCACTTTATGAGTGAGACAAAGCCCCCCAACCTTGGGCGCCCGTGTGCAACCCTCAACTGCACAACGCTGGCCACCCCCATGGGCAGCACATAGGCCACGCAACTGCACAACTTTCAAACAACCTTCGACGGCACAGCGTTTCCCGCCACCATGAGAGACACAGGCTCCACCGGACAAAGCGAATTTGCCACAACCTTCAAATCTACAGCGCTTACCTCCACCGTGAGCTTTACAAAAATCCGTGACCACCGCGAGCTTATGACATTCACCGAAGGCACAGCGCCTACCGCCGCCATGCGCAACGCAAAGCCCCTTCGACACCACAAACCGCTCACAATCCAGATAATCACAGAGTTTGCGTTTTGTGCCCTTGCTGGTAGCCACTAACAAGGAAGGAGCACTCAAGGCCCACACCGATACCACCCACAAAACCAACCGTTTCACTTTAATGTAGGGGTACATGGATGCTCCCTTCACTCACAGGCATAACATCCCCCAGATCGGCTAAATCACCCACGTCGGCTAAATCACCCACGTCGCACAAACCTTCTCCTTCCAGCTCAACGAGAGGAAACTCCAACAGACCATGAGTCTCTGTTTTCTGCTCGGTGTCGAATAAGTGATCCAGACCGAGGAGTGACGCATCTATCTCGCCGGGTTCCTGTAGGTCCTGTAGGTCCTGATTTTCACTGAGGTCCATCAGCTCATCTGCAGG
>JAPPOJ010000230.1 GCA_028817975.1 Zetaproteobacteria bacterium
TCCGTATATAGGTGAATAAGTAGATAAGGGTAAAAAGCTATGAAAATCGGGTTGCGGAAACAGATAGTTGTGGAAAAGGGGTTGTGGCGACAAGGTTTGCAGATGCTTGGAGGGGTTTTTATTGCTTGGATCATTCGACTTTGCATGTGTACTTACCGCTTAGTCGTGTTAGCAGAGGAGATAAATCCTTATCTTGATCTTAATGAGGGTAGCCAGCCTCCTCAGCACTTCCTTTCTTCTTGGCACGAAAATATTTGGGTTTTTGTTGGAGTAAACGAAGGTCTTCCTTACCGCGCTTTAGCTAGCAAAGCTGGTGGAGGCCGGTTTATTGGTCAGGTTTGCCGTACCTTGGGCTATACTATGGTGTTTGGCAGCTCCACACGTCGTGGAAAAGATAAGGGGGGTGCGCGTGCAATGATAGCATTACGCAGATGCCTTCAAC
Organism: Zetaproteobacteria bacterium; assembly: GCA_028817975.1. GTDB lineage: Bacteria > Bdellovibrionota_B > Oligoflexia > Oligoflexales > Bog-1112 > JAPPOJ01. The sequence continues at coordinate 443 of JAPPOJ010000230.1, forward strand.
AAGGCCATTCCATTGCGATAACAGTGGATGGTTCGGTCGGTCCGCGCCGTCAGGCGAAGCCAGGGATTATTGAACTGTCCCGGCGTAGTGGAACTCCGATCGTTCCTTTTTCCGTGTGGTGCTCGCGTTCTTGGCGCTTACCGACGTGGGATAAGTTGCAAATACCGAAGCCATTTGCCAAAGTTGTGGTGCGTTACGGCAAGCCGCTCAAGGTTCCCTCAGATTCTGTGAGTGATCGCGATACACAAGTATGGATTCAAAAGCTTAACCAATGCATGCAGGATAATGAGGCGATTGCCCGAAGTGTGGGTCTCCAGGGCGGAAAAATTTCGGCAGAGGTCGCGCTTTAAATGAGAACAACATCGTGAAATATGTTGAGAAGGTATTTATGTCTGTGTTTGAAGCGAAATCTAAGGCTAGAGATGGGGCGCGAACAAGGTTTGCTCACCGTGGTCACCCTCAGACCGAAGCCGCAAATGAGCGTATTGTGTATTTTGCTCAGCAGTTGTTAGATCAGTTCAAGCCAAAACACTGCTTTATGTATTTGCCTCAGGAACATGAGCCGGATCTGACTCCCCTACTTGATTGGCCTGAGCACAGCTGTACCTTTGCATCTCCTTTGGTGGTGGATAAGGTTGCGAAGGAGATGTGCTTTGTCCAACTGACGACAGGTCAGGCGTTGGAAAAGGGGTCTTTTGGTGTACCTGTGCCTGTGTCACCACGCATTCAAGTTGTACCTGCTGAGCAAGATATTGTTTTTGTACCAGCTATGGTTTTGGATATCTATGGTGGGCGTCTTGGCCATGGAGCCGGATTTTACGACCGTTGGTTTGCTCTGCTATCTGTTAAATTACGACTAGTTGGTGTGGCCTTTGCGGATTGTGTGACCGAGACGCCTTTACCTATCGAGGCTCATGATGTCAAAATGGATATTGTGCTTTCGGAAACAGGGTTTGTGTGGGTGTAACTTTAATTTTTACTTAAGAAGGGCAATATGTCGCAACATCATACAGCAAACTCCCAGGGGTTTGGAACCTTTAAAGGTGTGTTCACTCCGAGTATTTTAACTATATTTGGTGTCATCATGTTTTTAAGGCTTGGTTGGGTCTTGGGGCATGTAGGTTTGCTTGCTTCATTGCTTATTGTCACTCTCGCGAGTGCCATTACATTTATCACAGGACTCTCCATTGCTGCGACCGCCACGAATATGCGTGTTGGAGGAGGGGGGGCATACTACATGATTTCGCGCTCTCTTGGAATTGAGGCGGGAGCAGCTATTGGGATTCCTCTCTACTTTGCGCAAGCTTTTGGAATAGCCTTTTATTTGGCAGGTTTTTCAGAGTCTGCAGCTGTGTTCTTTCCTTCTATTCCCATGCCATTGTTATCTACGATCGCACTCTTTATACTTACTCTTTTTGCCTATGTCTCGGCGAACTTTGCTCTAAGAATTCAATTTTTTATTTTTGCGCTGATTTTTGCGGCGATTGGATCTTTCTTTTGGGGTAGACAGGGTTCCTTGGAGATGGAGTGGCTTGCTACAGCAATAGATGCTCAGCCAAGTCAAAAAATGGGTTTTTGGCCTGTTTTTGCAGTTTTTTTTCCCGCGGTTACAGGCATTGAAGCTGGCCTGAGTATGTCAGGGGATCTCAAGCACCCTGCGAAGTCTCTACCTCTAGGTACGTTGTCTGCTGTTGTGGTGGGCTTTGTTGTATACCTTGCCATTCCAATTGTGATGTCTCTGCGTTTTGCCGATCATCCAGCTGCATTGTTCCACCCTTCTGCTTTTGAAGCTGCTTCAAGGTGGCCGACTTTGGTTCAGTGGGGGGTTTTTGGAGCAAGTTTGTCCAGTGCTTTAGGTGCACTGTTGGGTGCTCCGCGCACTTTACAAGCACTTTCAAAAGATCGTGTGTTATGGAAAAAGTTTGCGGGTGTTCCTGAGAATGCTTCTCCTAAGTTAGCCACATTGGTTACCTTTGTGGTCGCGATTGGGGGAATTTGGCTGGGGGATTTGAATACGATAGCACCTATTTTGTCGATGTTTTTCCTGACGTCTTATGGGATGTTGAATTTGTCAGCAGCTATGGAGAGCTTTATTTCGAACCCGTCGTGGAGGCCATCTTTTAGCACGCCTTGGGCTGTCTCAGCGGCAGGGGCTTTTGGCTGTTTCTCGGTGATGTTTATGATTGATGCGGGAGCGACCATTGTTTCGCTGACGCTTACGTTTGGTGTGTATTATATGATGCAGCGCCGTAAAATGCGTGCTTACTGGGGGGATATGCGTAGAGGTATTCTAGCGTATCTCGCGAAATACTCTATGGAGAAGCTTGCATTGCTTCCTGAAAATATGAAGTCTTGGCGTCCGAATGTTTTGGTCTTGAGCGGCGCCCCCACTAAAAGGTGGTACCTCGTAGAACTTGGACATGCTATAGCCAGCCGTTCAGGGTTTTTAACCATTGCCACGATTATTCCTCCTGGCTCGCAAGCAGAAAATAAAATTGTGAAAAAACAAAATAGTATAGAGGGTTTTTTACGTGGTAAGGAAGTGAACGCCTTTGTCCGTGTGTCTGTCTCCGAAAATATTTTGCATGGTGCAGTGAACTTAGTTCGAGACTATGGATTAGGACCTATTTGTCCGAATACGGTTATTTTGGGTGAGACGGAGCAATCGGAAAACTTTGAAGCATTTGCAAGTATGATCATTCGTCTTTATCAAGCAAAACGCAATATTGTGATTATTCGTCTTCCTAATTCCGCCAACATAGATTCCGACGTAGGGTTGCGCCACGATGCTCCGATGAGCCGTCCGATTGAGCACCGTGGAGCGATTGACGTGTGGTGGGGGAGGGAACGCAGTAATGCTGGGTTAGCCCTTGCTCTTGGGTATTTGATTCAATCACACACGACTTGGGAGCAAGCAGAGCTTAATTTAAAATCTATTAGCTGTGAGAAGGAAGAGGTTAAGTCAGGTCGTGAGCTGTTGAATCGTTTTGTGGGAGAGAGTAGGCTAGACGCCAATTGGCATATGGTGTATCATGATGGGCCTCAAGAAACCATTTTTGAACGTATTAAAGCAGAGTCTAAGCAAGCGAACCTTATTTTTATTGGAATGTTGCCCCCGGATTTGGATGCTTTTGAGGTAGAGCCAGAGCAGATAACTAAGGCCTATGCGGAATATTATCGAGGGCTGTTGCGTAAGACAGATGGCTTTCCTCCGTTGGCGATGACGATTGCAGCCGAAGAAATGGACTTTCATAAAATTTTTGTTCCAGAATAGCAGTTATTAAAGGGATTTTTGTGACTTTACAGGATGTTGCTTGGGTATTACCCTCACTTTTGTTTTTGCAGTTATGTGCAGTGGTCGTCGCTCTTTTTGTTTGGCGTCGCATATACTTATTGCGCGTACAGGCGGATGGTTTGGAAGCACGATCATCTAAAAATATGGGGCTTTTACAGGAACAGATCACGCAGGAGATAGAACGCTTAGAGCGTCATCAAAATCAACACGGTTTTTTAGTTAAAAGAGACATTCTCGATCAGGTGACTCAGTTCAGCCAACTTGTACAACAAACCATGTTAGGAGTACGCGAGGACCAAGCTTCTCGGTTAGACAGTATGGCGCAACTGCTTCACCAGTCTGCAGAGAAAATGGAGCGTCAATTAACGGAACTGCATGTTGCCGTGGATCAAAAGTTGAAAGGGCTGGTGCAGAGTAATGAGACTCAACTTGAGAAGATGCGGGATACGGTAGAAGAAAAGCTGGAAGGTACTCTACATAAGCGCTTGAATGAGTCCTTTCAGATGGTCTCGAAACGTTTGGAGATGGTCCACCATGGCCTGGGTCAGATGCAGGAACTTTCCAATGGAATGGGTGACTTGAAGCGTGTTCTGACGAATGTCAAGGTTCGGGGAACGTGGGCGGAGTATCAACTTGGGAGTTTGTTGGAGCAAAGTTTAAGTCCCAATATGTTTGAAAAGAACTTTGCGGTTAAGCCGAGAAGTGCAGAGCGTGTTGATTTTGCGGTGCGTCTTCCTGGCCATCATGCCGAAGAAGATCAATTTGTTTACTTGCCGATAGACTCAAAGTTTCCACAAGAATCTTATCAAAGGTTACAGGAGGCGAGTACTGCGGGAGATCTAGAGTTAATGCGTAGGTGCCATGAGCAGCTTTTGCAAGTGGTGAAAAAAGAAGCGAAGCGGATTTCGGATAAATACATTGATGAGTCGGTGACGACACCCTTTGCAGTACTTTTTCTTGCTACCGAGGGATTGTACGCAGAAGTGTTACGCGAACCAGGCTTTGCCGACCGTGTGCAAAGAGAGCAGAGAGTATTGATCGCTGGGCCTACCTCTTTGTCTGCACTTTTGGCGAGCTTGCAAGTAGGCTTTCAAACCCTATCTTTACAAAAGCAATCTGGGCAAATGTGGAAACATCTCTCGCAAATTCGCAAAAACTTTTGTGAGTTTTCCAAGCTTTTGGACAATGTGCACAAGAAATTGGAATCCGCAAGCCATGAAGTTGGCAAGGCTTCCAAGAAGTCGGCAACGATAGAAGGAAGGCTACAGCGCTTTGAAGCTATGGAGCCAATCATTGCTGCCCAACATGTGGAAGCTCCTTAATTCTAGTGGAATTAGGTGCAGATAACGGACTCTTACATAAGTAAAAGTCGTACCATTTTTCTTTTGCCTTGGCGAAAAATCAGTGTGGTTGTGTCGGAGGGAATAGACGGCTTTTCTTGCTCAACCGTTATATTGTCTAGTTTCATTCCATTTTGCTTGAGTACTCGGCGTGCTTCCGAACGTGAAGTGGAGAAGCCAGCTTGGATACTGATCTCAAGTATGTCAATGCAACCATTGGCTTGTAGGGTGACTTGAATTTCATTGAGTTCGTCAGGCAGCTGCTTTTTACTAAATACGTTTTCAAAATGCTTACGTGCCTGTATGCTTTTGTCCTCGTCCCAGTAAGTTTTGACCGTTGCTTCCCCAAGTATCTTTTTGGCTTCCATAGGGTGAATGCTTGCCGAGTCTAGTTGTGTCAACAGCTGGTCGCGCTGCTCGTTGCTAAAGACACCTAAAAACTGAATGTATTTACGCATCATAGTATCGGAGATAGACATTATTTTTCCGAACATATCTTCGGGTTGGTCTGTGAAGCCGATATAGTTGTCCAAACTTTTAGACATTTTCTGGACACCGTCTAATCCCTCAATGAGTGGCATTAAGATGATATTTTGTGCTTTTTGCTTGAAGTGCCTTTGTACTTCGCGGCCTAACAGCAAGTTGAATTTTTGATCTGTGCCGCCAAATTCGATGTCTGCTCGAATGGCGTAAGAGTCGTAAGCTTGCATCACTGGATAGACAAGTTCATGCATAAAGATGGGAGTTTCACGGCTATATCTTTTGGAAAAGTCATCTCTTGCGAGCAGCTGCTGGACGGTGTGAGCTGCAAGGATTTTGATCATCTCGTAAGAGGAGAGTTTGCCCAGCCACGTAGAATTGTAAAGCACTTCCATTTTGCGGGTATCTAAAACTTTGCTGACTTGAGCTTTATATGTCTCTGCATTTGCAGTGACTTGCTCTGGAGATAGCATAGGACGTAAGCTATTTTTGCCAGAAGGATCGCCAATAAGTGCGGTAAAGTCGCCAATAACAAACAAGATGGTGTGCCCAAAATCTTGAAATTGCTTCATTTTTTGTAAGGCGACCCCATGTCCGATGTGGAGGTCTGGGCGTGAGGGGTCTGCACCTAGTTTGATGCGCAACGGAGTATCCGAGTCGTAGGAGTCTTTGAGTTTTTGGAGAAGTTCTTCCTTGCCAATGATTTCTTCAACATTCTGGGAAAGGACGGCGAACTGCTCTTGAGCGGGTACGGTAATATTGCGCATGGTTGTTTTCCTCGCAAGGAGCTTTTTATGAGTGATGATCCGCAAATTTAGCATTCAGATTCCTCTGGAGTCAAGTGAAAGATATTTTGAAGAGGCTTGCTTGAGGTTAAACTTGATATTTTAACTTGAAATTTTTCCCTTATTCGTTTCTTATAATGAGACTGAGAGTGGTTTAAGTCTGACGGCTGTTCAACATCATCGCTGTTGCAGGTACGCAGGAGTTGCTTTACTGGAGATATCTATGTATGGAACAAGAGTGCACTTAAATCAACTGTTTGTGGGTTGCATCATTGCGGTGCTTGTACTTCATGGCTGTCGCCAACAGTTGTCTTCGAGTGCTAGCCAGCGTAGCGACATGGGCGATATGGTTCGTTGTGAACTCCCAGAAACTTCTGCTGTGGGCTTAAACAAGGGCTTTCGGGGGGCTAAAACTAGCGCAGATACAGAAGTGGCGTATCGGATTGTGGTGCGTAATGCTAATGGAGATGCCCCGGTTCTAGATATGGAGTCCATAGATGGAGGAATTCGCCCATCTATAGGGCTACGGGCGCAGCATCATCAGTACTCTGTCGACTATAGCGCTACAATCAATTTGGGATATTCAGAGAATTATGAGCTTTATTTGCCGGATGATAAGTCGGGTTTACGTGTGATTTACACGCAGATTTTTCATTCCGAGGAGGGAGATCACTTTTACAGTTCTTCTGGCAACTGCACTTTTATAAATGCAGCGCCGGATGTGCCACGGGTGGAACGCTTGAATCCCTGAGTTTCAAATCATATAACGGTTGACCTTCGAGGCTGTATGGTAAGGCTTGGTAGCCTTTGAGCTTGGCCGCCTTGAGAATCTCCGGGTGTTTATCCTCTTGCGCGATCACGAGTACAGCACCTCCCCCTCCGGCGCCGCATACTCTTGTCCAAGCGCTTGGGTCCAAATTTTGGCAAAGCCGGTGGATGTCTTGTGTCTCGGTGGTTTCAAGCTCTTCGCTGAGGCCTTTACGGATGTCCCACTCCTGCTTGCTGAGAGCAAGTATTTCAGCCCATTTTTCCTGATGAAAAAGCTGTTGAAACTTCTTTCCCAAGCCTGCGAGTTCTGTGAGTGCTTTGCAGACCTGAGGGTCCTTGTCCATGGTTCTCTTGTAAATGGACCAATTGTTCACTCCAGAGAGCCGTTGTTTACCTGAATGTAAGAGCAATACCTTGCGAAGTTCTGTGAGCAGCGCCGAAGATAAGGGTTTGGTGGTGACCTGAGGGCCGTTGGGTGGATATGTAATGAGGTTGATGCCTCCACGGACCGCAGCCCAGTGGTCTTGACACCCCGCAGGTTGCCTTAGGAGAGTTGCTTCTATGTTTTGTACAAAGTTGACGAGGGCTGTTTCGCCATGAATGGGAGTGTGTGGTATGCCGTGGTGTTGACTCCATAGGGTTAGCGCGTGGGTCAGTGCAATGCCTAGTGCGGAAGACCCACCTAGGCCAGAGCCAGGGGGAGAAATACAGGCGGTTGTGATTTTCCACTGAGGAACAGGTGCATTTTCCAGTACGCTTCGTGCAATTTCGTATAAGAGTGGATAGGCGTCCTGAAACTCCTGTGTGTTTGGGTCCCAAACTTCGGCTTTTCCGCCTGGTTTGAGAATCACCCACTTGGCCTGTGGGTGTGGCTCAAGAGTCACCTTGGCGGGAAGTCCGATATTCATATTGAGGGTGCTGCAACCTGGATAAAGGTGTCCGATCGGCCATAAATCGAAACCTCCACCACACCAGTCAATGCGGCACCCAGCTTGTACGACAAGGGTTTGTGGGAAAGGGGCCATTCGTGATCCTTTTATTTAGGGGTTTGTGGAATGGGTCACCCATCCATTATAATTCGAGGGATATTAAGCGTACAGTTGAGGTTTATCGTCTATTAGAATGTCTAGGAGGGCGGGGTTGCAAGGTCGAGACGTCACGGCTCAAGAAAATATTATCCGGGTTGTTTATTTGGATTTAACACGACAAGTAGACATGGTGGCCATGCGCCATGAGCAGAAAGTGCGTAATATATGTGCTCCTCATTTCCGTGTGGTGCATTCCACAGCTCAGGTTCCCACGGATGGGGTGGACATCCTCATTGCCCGTGCAGCACATTTACCTGAGCCCTTTTTTTGGCCGTGGTTGCGTCGTTTAGAATTAGAACTGAACAGTACACGTACAGTGCCTTTGCCTGCCTTGATTCTTGCGGATATTCATTTTGCCGAGCAAGTCTTCATGTGGCGCCTGGCCGTGCAGTCTAACTGGTACTTTGATGTGGTTACAGAACAAAATCTTGACTCGATCCCGTTGCGTATGGCAAATTTGGTCCGCATTCATGATCATCTCTATGAGTCTCGTCGCTATCAAGAAACCCTTGCAGAACTGACGGAGCAGGTGAGTGCCCTGGAGCGTAAGCTTGCACAAAAAATAGATGGAGTTTAGTTTGACAACTTTTATGCAGGTGGATCACCACAGTGCCGAGTCTGTGGTATGTCAGTATATTATTGATAAAAAGGGGCAAGGTCTGACTCTCCCCTATGTTGACCTGCCTTATGTGCGTAAGTGGCTAAAAATATCTGACTTTGATGTCGACAAGCTTATTTTGACCTTAGAGGACTTGTTGCATGAGTCAAGTCACAAGGGAGTGAAAAGCTCTCTTTTGCGTTACCCTTTGCGGGTATGGGACAAAAAAGTGTGTGTGCGTCTTACGGGGGTTGGCTCAAGATGACCCTGGCTATCTTTGTGATGATGCTTGGTGTAAGTGCCGTTGTAATGATGCAAAGGTATCTGGTTCTGGGCAGTACAGGTTGTAAGCTTTTCCCGCCAGTTTAAACTGCAGCCGCTCGGCATGCAGAAAGTGTTGTGAGCTTAGTATCTGGAGCATTGCCAAAGGCCAGCTTTTGGGGCGGTGGCGTGAATAGATTTTATCTCCTAGAATTGGCATGCCTACACTGCTGAGGTGGACACGTATTTGATGTGTTTTGCCGGTATGGGGAAAGCACTTTAGTTTGCTGACATTCCAGTGTGGGTAGTATTTGTCCAGTTCGAAGAGTGTCTTTGAATTCCCTGGGCCTTTTTGGAGTATTTGTACTTGTTGTGTCTTGGGGTCGAAGCGTGAGAGGCGTGCTTCTGTACACCACTGGGGGTGGTGAGGATGGCCAAAGACAAAGGCTGTGTATGTTTTCTGGATTTGCCTGGTGGCAAAGAGTTGAAAAATCGCTTCTGCTGTTGCTTGGTTTTTTGCGAGTAAAATCAGGCCACTCGTTTCTGCATCGAGTCGATGGCATAAACAGAGCTGCTTGGATGCTGTGACTTTTTGCACGAGTTGGGTAATATGGCCGGCAGGCTGTTTTGTCGTAGGTTGTGAGAGGACCCCGGCAGGCTTATGAACGGCGATAAAGTCCTTATTTTCATAAATAATTTTTATATCTGGGGTGGCACTCTGTGTGAAACAGTGAAGCTCAACCTCTTGCCCTTGGCGGACCGGGTCGCCTGCATGACGATGCACTTTGCCGTTGATGCTGACTTCTCCGCGATCCAGTGACCTGCGGATGGCACGGCGTGACCAGGTTTGTAACTCTGGTCTGTCGGCCAGAAACTTCTCGAGTTTGTAGCGATCATGTTCTTTGCGGACACGCCATTTGTGGTGCTTAGCCATGAAGCTCGATTTTCTCCTCGGGAACGTAAATGGCAGTTTAGATAAACGGGATACACTGAGTCGAACTGTCCATCCAGTCTTGGGACTTTTGCGCGAGATATTGACACAGTTGTAGGAGTACCTCTGGTTTTCCAGGCATTTTATCTAAAATAGTTTTAAGCGCAAGTCCTAAGTGTGTTTTATGAAAACCACTGGCTAATTTGATCAGAATAGTGGTTTGTGGCTCGTCTTTTGCGGTGATGGTTTGGAGGAGTAAAAGTCCGTCAGCTCCTTCTTTGACAAGGGCGTGGCCGCTGCATACGGAGGTCAGCTCATGGTCAAGCCGCCCGCTACCTCCAATAAGCAGAGGGTTGCGTAACCAAAGCTGTTTGAGTGCATGTACGTTTGGCTGTTGGCTAAGTGCAAGGTTTTGCCACATCTGGCAGAGTTGGGAGGCTGACATGTAAAATGTGGGTAGGCCACAGTGATCCGTCACGGATTGAATAGGGCTTTTCACTTCTTTGCCAACAATGGAAAAAAGTTTCTTTTGTATGGGGTGTGAAGGGGACCAATAGCTATGTCTGTCGTAGTCATGATGGGCGCATGAAGCGAGAAACAACATGTGCTTGCCTGCGTTGGGGTGGTGGAGTCTACGCGGGCGTGTGCCCTGTAGCCTGAGTCGTGCTGCTGTTTCCCAGTGTAAAGGGAAGTCTCGCGGGCAGATGAGTTCTTCTTCGGAGATATGATAACGCCTGGAGATTTCTTCCAGAGCCTGAATGTGAATCGGTTGTCCGGAGTGTAGGGAAAGGCCCATAGCCCAAAAAGGGTCTTCTTCTACAATGCCTGCGGCAAGAAATTGCCAAGGGTTGAGAAGGGAGCGGCATAAGACTTGAAATTCAGAGCTATTTGAGAGGGTATGACCCTGTTGGTAGACAAGGTATTGGGCAAATACGAGAAAGTCGATGCTTGGGCCTCGTTTGAGTCCGAAGATGGGTTTAAACTGATCTGGTGGGTTCATTGAGGCTCCATTGAAGACTATTGGATTCTTTCGTGATAACCTACTGACTTGGGGCGCTGCTTACTAGAAGCCTAAAGGTACACGCATGGAGTATATACCTTTCAAGATTTGTGTCGCTAGCCAGAGAAAAACATGCTCTTTCTTGTTACCTTAGTTCTAGGGCTATCAAAATACCCAAAAATACAGTGGTATTGTTTAGCTGAGATAAAAGTTCTGAGGTGCATGGCACTGATCTTATCATGCACGGTGATTCTGTCTACTCATAATGCTTTGATTCTATCCTGACTCGTTGGATGGAGATAAGCTGTCTTGGTGTTGTCAGCATGATTGTTAGTGTCGCATCGGTGATTCTGTATTTTTTGGGTATATCTTTACCCTTTGGCTAGGAGTGGGTATTTTGTGCGTTTTAAACGCCAGGGGATACTTGTACACTAGAGCTATACCATGTGAAAACGGAGAGTCCATGCGCACAGCATTTGTGGTTCAACGATATGGCGAGCGGATAGTTGGAGGGGCTGAGGAACACGCACGTCAGGTCGCGGAACGGCTTGTGAAGAAGTGTGGCTACGAAGTTGACATCTACACGACAACGGCGATAAATTACCGAACTTGGGAGAACGCCCTTCCTTCGGGCGCGAGTGAAGATGCAGGTGTCAGAGTCTTTCGCTTTCAGAGTACTATTCGCCGATACTGGCTGCACTTTGGGATTATTAACCAGACTTTCAAGCCTATACTCAGGCAAAAGTGGTGGCGCTCGGTGCCTGGCTTGTCTCGTCTGTTGTTCAAGTTAGAAGACTGGTGGTACAAAATGCAGGGGCCTTATTGCCCAGAGCTATTAAAGGCTTTGGGGAGCCGGCAAGATCAGTATCAGCAGGTATTCTTTTTTACGTATCTCTACTATCCTTGTGCCTATGGCATTGAGGTGGTGCATGATAAGGCTGTACTGATTCCCACAGCTCACCACGAAGCCCCGTTCTTTTTTTCGCGTACTGAAAAGGTTATGGAGTCGGTCTCTAAAATACTGGCCAATTCAGAGGCAGAAGCGCGTCTGATTTGCAAGACGTATCCATCTGTATGTAGCAAAGTAGAAATCGCAGGTATGGGACTTGATCATGCTTTGGCGAAGTGCTTGCATGGAGATATTGCCGACAATCTTGAAAAGACGCTGAAGCTGCCGCAGAGGGGTTACCTGATATATCTCGGTCGCTTGAGTCGCGGCAAGGGAGTGGATCGGTTGATTCGTGAGTTTGCGACTTATATCAATCGTACAGGGAGGCGTTTGCACCTTTTCTTAGCAGGGGCGAAAGACCAGTTTTTTGATATTCCAAGCCACCCTCAGATTTCTTATGTGGGGGTGCTGACGGAAGAAGAAAAGTGGCAGTTTATTGCTTCGGCCTTAGCAGTGGTCAACCCTTCGCCTAAAGATAGCTTGTCTTTACTGGTGCTTGAAGCGATGATGATGCGTACCCCGGTCATCGTCAACCCGCGGAACCCTGTCCTGGCCAACTATGCGGCGAATCACGACAGTGTCTTTGCCTATCGTAATGGTGCCGAATTTGCCGAGATACTGGATGTTTTAAACTCGGCTGATTGGAGCACGCGTTCGGAAAAAGCTTTGAGTGATTCTCAAACGTGGGTGCGTGAAACCTACTCCTGGGAACGTGTTTTGGGTATCTATCAAAAGTCGCTCTTAGATGCAGCTGTTTGATCACCGCTTTCCTCTGTATAAGAAACTTCAGGCAAATAATGACTCAGAAAACTCGGGCACTGGTAGACACGTATGTTTATCCGTAAGATAAGATCGGGGGAAGAGTCACTCTGCTCTTTTGCATCCACAGGTAGTTGTGAGCAAGGGACCTGTTTTGGGCACATATCACATCAATGCAAGAGGTATCACGGACATTGGTAGGGTTCGGAGTACGAATCAGGACTCTATTCTTTTGAATGATAATATCAAAATATATAGCGTTGCGGATGGTATGGGTGGACATGCAGGTGGAGAGGTGGCTAGTCGTATCTGTGTCGAAACTCTAGAAGAATATTTTATGCAGTATCCTAGCTCAGAGGGCGGGTCGGACTATGAGGTGTGGTCGGCTCACTTTTCGAGAGCCATCAATCAGGCTTCGATGAATATTTATAAACAAGCGCTCATGGACCCCTCGCTCGTAGGAATGGGGACCACTGCTACGGCCGTGCGGTTGTGTGGAAAGAGTATTGTATATGGCCATGTGGGAGATAGTCGTCTTTACCTCATTCGTAAAAATTTTGTCTTCCAGCTGACTTCAGACCACTCGTTGGTAGGAGAGCAACTTGAGGCCGGAATTTTAACGAAAGAAGAAGCACGTGGGCATCAGCTCCGCAATGTCATTACGCGGTGTGTGGGGTTTCAAGAAGAAGAGTTGGTGGATACTGGATTTGTGGATATGGAGCCTGGAGACTACTTTTTCATTACGAGTGATGGTCTGCATGGCAAGGTCGAAGATGCAGAAATAGGCAAAGAGATTCGTGACCGTGGTTTGGATGCCTTGGCTCATTTAGTGCAAGTGGCGAATGAGCGGGGAGGGGAAGATAATATTAGTGCCATCCTACTGGAAGTGGAAGGTTAGCATGGTGAGACCACGGATTAAGATTATTGTTGTTCCTGAGCATCATGCTGTAACTAAGCATATCTCTCTACCAACCTGGATGATCCGCTTTGGCCTCTTCGTAGGGGCTTTTGTGTTTATTCTCGGGATCTGGATCTTTGTGGACTACGTCCATTTGCGTGGGCTGAAAACAGAATATCGACAAACCCTGGCGGAGAACCAGCACCTGAAAGGTGAGGCGCGTGTTCTGATTCAAAACTTGGATAAAGTAAAAAAATCATTGCGTCGGGTGCAGGATTACACCACCAAGCTGGGCGAGATTGTGAACATTAATGTAAATCGGGTGAGTGAAAAAACGGGGATTGGACCCCTTACAGAAGAAGAATATTCGATTCATTCTAGGCAGCGAGATGAGAAGGCTGGCCGTGCTACGCATAGCTTTATTCCTCTGGGAATTCAAATCAAGAATCTTGAATTTCGCCCTGTGCTAGAAAAAATCTCGCTGATTGACAATCAAAGCCGTCGGCAGGCGGTAGAACTGCAGCACTTGCTGTCGACCTTAAGTCAAAAGAAGTCGCTCTTATCGTCGATCCCTTCGATTTCTCCTGTACAGGGTTGGGTGACCAGTGGTTTTGGGATGCGTATTTCTCCTTTTACAGGTAAAAGAACGATGCATAAAGCTATCGATGTGGCGGCTCCTGTGGGTACTCCGATTCTTGCTCCGGCAGATGGAGTGGTGATCTTCTCAGGCAAGAAGGTTGGTTTTGGTAACTTTGTGATGATTGCGCACTATGGATATGGCATTGTTTCGCGTTATGGGCACAACGCCCAGAATATGGTGCAACCTGGACAAAAAGTCAGACGTGGAGAACAGATTGCCACTGTCGGGATGACGGGGAGAACCACAGGTCCTCATCTGCACTATGAGGTTTGGGTCAATGGCTCTGCTGTTGATCCGAAAAAGTTTATCTTGGATAGTCAGCTCGACTTTTTCTAATATGATCTCCAATTACTGCGCAAGCTTTTGCATGCATTGGCGTGCGGCTTCGGCGTCTTTTGTAATCTCCCCGTGTGCCATGATGACGGAAGTCCATTCCTTTTCGGTAAGATGCAGGAGAGACTTTTTATAGGCTACTTTGTCTCGGGTGGTCATCCTCCATATTTTACTCTGCCCTATTCGACAGTAGCATCCGACTGCCTTGAGGAGGCAGGTCGTCAGCAGTGAGTTTTGCTTACCCATGTTGAACAGTAAGTCGGTTACGATTAAGGTTTTGGTGCAGCGGTGGATCACGACCCATTCGTCTAAGTAGGAATTGCCCAAAATAGAGTACCACTCGAGTTCTTCGCTGATGTTTTGGTGAGTAGTCTCGAGCGGGCTAAGAATATTTAAAAGGCTTTTGTTCTTAGAGCTTAAACCCCTTGGACCGTATACTTTGGCATTCGGGAATGTTTTGGCAGCGTGGTGTAGATAAAGATGATGGAACTTATTTGGGGCAATCAGATGCTTGACCGAGCCTAAGTTGCGAATCCTGTCTGCAGTCTCAATGTCGAATGGTCCGGGTGAGATGATGGCTAAGTCCTGGCTTTTGAGACGTATAATTGTGGAACGTGTCGGAAAATAGATTCCAGGTAAAAAAGCTATTTTTTGTTGAAACTCGTATGTCCATATGGATTCACTGTGTTGTATGAGTTCCATGGCCTTTTCCTTTTAGTAAACCACGTTTTTTGCGGGGGCCAGGTCTGTTTTTATCCATAAGAAGTGCGCCCATTTTTTATTGTACCTGCCTGGAGGTGAGCAAGAAATCGCTCACGAAAAGAGACGCTTGGCCTATATG
>JAPPOJ010000199.1 GCA_028817975.1 Zetaproteobacteria bacterium
GGTGCATGCTACTGGCAAAGCCTAAGGCAAACTCACGTTTGGCAGCTTTTTTCAGAGTGGGAAACTCCGGCATCCAGTCTTTGAAATCCAGGTCAAAGCTCACGATGGATTTGCGCGTCACTGCAGCGTTTTTGGCCTTACGCTTGCACAATTGTCCATACGGCGGGGTGATCTGGCGGCTGTCGCAGTCACTGAGGAAGGCCACATTGCGCGGGCTATTGGCCAGCTGGGCTAGACCATCGGGGTTGACCTGACTGTAGTACATCGCCCGGGTAAACGCCGAGCCGCCCGTGCGCGCAAAGGCAAACTCGGTGAGCTGCTCCGCCGGGCCTTGGTTAAAGGTGTCGGCCAGATCTTGAAAGATGGCCTGGCTTTTCGCATGGCTATAATCAATGGTTTCGAGTCGCATGATTTGGTTTCCTCTCACAACAAAACAGATTTCGGTGCAGGGAAAGTTGCACTTCAACGCAACTCAGCCGCTGCAAAAACATCGCTCTAGGTGGTGGAAGACACAGCGCTGCCCGATCTTTGACCCGAATATTTTGTTGTCAGGGAAAAACCTTGTTACAATGAGGACGGATGCGGTTGCAATGTATCCATCCTCATGCGGCAGCAATGTCGTCCGAGGTGCTACATGGTTTGCTCCTTTCCAGTAAAGGGGTAAGTCATGCAGAGGGGCCACCCGGCTCCTCTACTTTCTTGTGCTCTATCCAATAGCCTACACTGTTTTTTTCGAGGCACCAAAACGGCCTATGTGCAGAAGCTTAAAAATGCAATGAGAGCAACGGATTCCATCTATGCTCCTCACCGCAGGGAAGCACCATGGCATCTGTGCTTAAAAGATAGGTTCATGCGCCCTTGCATAGCTGTGGATGCACCCTGCGCAAAAAACATCGTAGATTTTTAAGTTTTCTACAATGTCGTTCAAAAATATGTTTTAACAGATTGATTTTATTGTATATTTTTTTTACTTTAATAACGACCTGCAAGCTCATAATCGTGTGTAGTACAAGTTAGGTGATTATTTGTATGTACTAAAGGAGAAGTAGCAATGAAAAAAGTGTGGTTGCTCTTTTGTTTGATATCTTCTATGGTCGGTTTTTCCAAACCCAGTCAACATTTATCTCAAGCAACATCTCGGTTAGAAATATTCGCGCAGCAGGATATGGATTCTGCCACTGTCCCTCAAGTCAAAGTAGGTGACACGGTAAAGGTGCAAACAACACAGGGTTGGAAAATAGCCAAGGTGGCTAAAGTAGCCGCCTCTGGTATGTTGTTTGTAACCCTTGTGCAAGGGTCTGAGGCTGGGCCTGCTGCCACTGCCGCATGTGGTGCGGTATGTGCTTTTATCACAAAATTTGGCTGTGGGGTTTCGGCCGGTTTTCTTACCCCATTCCTCTCTCCTGTTGGTGCAGCCTTATACCATGGTGTTTGTCAAATGGGGACTTCTCAGGCAGCTGTAGCTTGTGCCTCCTCCTGCTTTACAACCCCTGTTCTTTAAAAATCAGAAAGGTGTAACCTTGAAGAATTTTGTGTACTTATTGTTTTTGAGTCTATATCTTTGGCTTTGCTTTGTGTGTGCTAAAATTCTTGTCTACCCCTATGGTATCTTTGCCTATAGCCTCTTGACTTGTATTCTGTTTTCTTTCTCTTTACGAAAAGGATACAGGGGAAATAGATTTTTAGGTTGTTTTCTTATGATTCATCTGTGTGCGAGTTGCGCGATATATTATTTGGGCATGTAGGAATTTTCACGATTCCATCCTTTTCTTCCGATGACTAAATATGAACCTTAGAACACCCAGGAGAATTACCATACCCCCAAAGTCCTCCACTCACTCCCCCCAAAACAATTCTCATACCGATCACCATAGGATTCCCTGCTGAGGCAGAGAAAGCCATCCCTGCTCCTGCCATTGTCCCAAGCGCAGCAACACCTCCTACAGAGGCTATACACTGAAAACGATCTCGATATGTGAGCGGCTTATTGCGAAGCTCTTGATTAGAAAAGTCACCTTGTGGCATACCACAAAAGCCTAAAAGACTAAATACAGCAACTAAAACAAGTGATTTTCTCATAGAGCCTTCTTGAAGATTGAAGACGTTGTATCAAAGATTAAATGAAGGCACTATAAGCACGCTGTAAATTTTATTTTGATCAAAATCCTCTTTCGAGAAGCTCAAAAAATGTTTCCGATCACACAAGAACAAGTACAACTGTAGCTATCGCAGCGGTAGCTACCACATGTGCCACACCCATTGAAGCCGGACCTGTATGTGCTGCAGCTGTCGTTGCTGCTTGTGGTGTGGGCGGACTTGGGTGTATTGTTGCAGGGTGGTGGAACGGAGGCGCCCTGTCTTTACCCTGTATTGGACAAATGTATCCTGTCTGCCTCACAGGGGTCTCTGGTTGTGCAATGGTTCCCACCCCTCTTTAAACGGAGTAAATCGATCATGCCCTCGAAGAAAAAGACATTTGTGACCTTGCCCATTCACTGGACAGACTATATTCCTGCATTCATCCTTGCACTCGTCATGTCTATATACCGTCATGCTCCTGACTATCCCTTTGAGTGGGTCGCCTCCGATGCAGCCTTATACCTGTGCACCACTGTGCTGGGGATTGGTTCGCTACGAAAGCAACGGACGGCAAAGCGACGAGAAGAGGCAAATTCAGCTACCCATCCTCACAAGGGATATACGCCATAGCAAGCGTAGTACAGACAGTAGCAACCCATACACAAAATATAATTCCAAAGAAAAACTTCTAAACGCTTATTTTTGTGTTCTGGAGCCAGTGAGAAAGAAAGCGCGCCAAATATCCCACTCAACGTATACGCAAGAGGCCGACTTAAATTGGAGAAGAGCAAGCCCAGCCATATGATTTGGCAGAAAATGATGAGATAAAATGTTGATTTGTTAACGAGCATGGTCTCATACTATGGAGTAGGGCAATCGTTCGTATCGCGGCACAAGTTACCAGACAAAAGTTTGTAGTAACTCCAGTGCCACAAACTGTTGCAATGACTATAGATACCTGGATCAGAACAACCTTCTAGGGAAGGTAAGATTTTTATTGAGATCTAGCATAGCGATTTTTATAGATTACAAAACGATAATGGACAAAAATTTCATTTCCAATAAATTCATCTTGAAAAGATGACCGAAGCAAACACTAAATAATGCATCAAGATTTAAGAACGCAGGAGATTCATTTAACAGTTAAAAGATTCTCCACATGTAAACAATCTTTGGAAAGAAAAATACACACCTTTCTAGGGCAACTAAAAATTTTCCAATATACGATAATGCAATGTTGACAAATTTTATTTTGAACCGCTATATTGGCCACGTTAGACAAAATCTATCTTTCAATAGACACCAGGAT
>JAPPOJ010000141.1 GCA_028817975.1 Zetaproteobacteria bacterium
GTCCATTTTAGGGTGAAAGTGTTCCACCTCCAAAACCGTATCATGCCAATACGACACCACTTCAAGTACATTGCCCACCGATTTGCCGCTACCCAAGGTAAACAGCTTGTCGGTGGTTTTATCTTCCACAACCGCGCCCACCTGCACCGAAGTGTCATTCATCGCCCGATGTTCGGGGGAATCCACCGGGGCATCGGCCGGAAGGCTCGAAACCTGCTTGACACTTAGCTTGATCGCCCCCACTTCAAGGCTGTCCCCGACTTTAAACGGGCTGACCACCTCCACCCGGGTACCATTGAGCTTGACTCCTTCCGCACTGCCAAGATCCGTCACCGTCCACACGTTGTTGTCATACTCCAGTAACGCATGTAAAGGCTCGACCCCAGCACCTTGGAGCACCAGCTGACTGGAGGACAAAGAACCAATCATATAAGGTGACTGGTCGACCACAACAGCCCGCGGAGACTGTCCAGGTAGCTCAAATTCGATCTGCAGCTTTTTCATATGCATCCCACCACTATTTTTTGGCAATTTCGTCTAAGACCCGAAAAGCATGGTTACTCCAGGCTTGCGGACCGACTTTCATATCCAGCGCTTGGTTAATAAGTTGTTTGGCTTTATTTTTATCTTGATTCGACTGCCATTCATGAATGCCGCAATTAAAGTGGATCGGCATATGCTTGGGATGCTTTTTCACCAGTACCCGACACAATTCTGCGGTAACTTCGAGATCTCCCATCAGGCGTGAGGCAACTAAAATACCACTCTGAGCAAACCAGTCATCACTGACAACACCCAAATAGCTGCGAGCATCTTCAAAACGCCCATGCTTAAGGCTAATCATCCCCAAATTGAGCATACTCGCTTCATAATTAGGTACGACCTTAATCGCTTCCTTCCAATTACGCACGGCTTCGGCAGTTCGGTCTTCCCGCAAAGCCTGTACCCCCAGAGCATTAAAAGCGCCTGCACGAATACGGGAATTTTTCGAAACCGTGAGTTTGTCGAGTAAAGTATTGGCTAAGCCTGGTTGGTTCTGCTCCAGGGCAGCAATCCCGACCTCCAAAAAGGCTTCCTCAGGAATGTTATCTCCTAAGGATTTCTCTTTGACTAATTTACCCAAGGTGTGCAAACGGCGGAGGAGCTTGGCAATACTCACACGCGCCAAACGCTCTGCACCAATCAAGTTCACCAGTAGCTGCAAATTTTTTTTGTCTTGGCGCCATTTTTTCTCAATTTTGCGTGCGGCTGAAGCATATTTTTTCCAGTTCCAGACCTTCGACGTAAATGGATTATTGGAAAAGCTATGGGTGAAGCTCTTACGATCTGCAGATGCCGAAAGACCAATGTCTAGATCAATGGCTTCTTCTTGCAAACCCTGCTGCTGCCTCTTCACTTCCGCAGGCTTATCTTGTGCTTTAGGAGTGCTTTTACACCCGTACATCCCTGCAGACAACAGCACAATACAGCTTGTACCCTTGAGAAACCCTTGAATAGCTTTACAACCTAGAGATAACAAGGCATAGCCCTTTACACATTTCACAGTGATGCCTGCACGTCGGCACTGATTTCACTTGCAATAAAATCTGGTGCCACCACGATTTCTTCCATCGAATTTGCCCGCCCCGAAACCCGGTTTAAGGCGTTATAAATCTTGACACTCCACTGGTTGAACACAGCGTAACGGCGCACGGCTTGCAGCCCCCCAGAGTAGTACTCTTTGGCCTTATTCATCACTTGCTGCACACTACCATCGAGCTGATTCACCAAGTCTTGCCTGGGCACTCCCTTAATCGCTGGAGGATTTTTCAACAATTCCCCCATCCTTTCATAAGCAATGCCAATGTTGTAAAAACTAGCCACGCCCCAGTAAGAATCCTGAGTAGCAAAAACCTGTTTGTAAGAAGCTTCAAGCTGTAACAACGAGTTAAAGTTAGCTTCGATCGATCTTTGCAGCGCATCCACCGTGCCCCCTTGCAGCTTGAGCTTGGAAAAACGTCGCTGTTGCGGCTGAACCGCGTTAAAGATGAGTTCACCGTAGTAGCGTAAAGCTTCTCCCGAAAGCTGCCGGGAAGAACTACGGCCCAAGCGCAGAATCTGTGCATGAGCTGCTTTTTGAATCGCACTCCCAGCATCTGCCATTTTATAGGCACGGTAATAAAGGATAAGCCGCTCACTCGGAGAAACTTTATAAGTGGTGATATAGTGTTTGGTCAGAATATCGTAGTATAAGGAGGTTTGCTGGGTTCTCCAGATATAACTTAGCAAAGATTGGACCGCAAATTGGCCATATTTAGGAAATTTACGACTAAAATCCAAACAAATATTCGTCGCATCTTGACGCCCCAAAGCAATCGCATTCAGACACGCTTGCTGCAGAGCCGCGGGGGCATTCTTCTCTTTAGGAAAAGCTGTGGCATATTTAATGAAAAATGGGATTGAAACCGCAAGGTTAAACATACCATGGTGAATATTACCCAACTGCGCCAAAGCCGGTTTATAAAAGGACGAGGTAGGATAAAGCCGCACTAAAAGTTGCAGGGACTTAAGCGCATCATGGATGCGGTTGGCTTTTAAATAGTCCGCGGCTGAGTTATTTAAATACTTATCCGCATCTTTACCTTTAGGCTTAGAAACCGCTAATTTGTAAAACATTCCCGCTCTTTTAAGCGGATCTTTGACAGCTGCAACTCTTTCCACTTCAATACTACTCAGCAAGGCACGTAACTTATTGCCCACCTCCCCTTTACGATAGGCGGGAATCTTAAGTATTTTGTGCGCAGACTGCTCCATCCTTTGCTTTTGATCCGAAAGCAAAAAGATCAAATTATCCACCGCAACACGTCCCTCTTTCGATCCTGGATAGGTACGGATGAGATTCCACAAATTGGTCTCGGATAATTTTCGATTCTGGTTGCGAAAATATATTTCTGTTGTAAACACCTCACAGTTTTTCTTCGTTTTTAGATCTTTGCCATAAAACTTGAGATACTTTTCACAGGCACGAATAAAGTTTTTCGCATCCGCAGATAGTGCAAGTGCAGGTCGTTTAAAATTAGGCTTACGCTTAAGTGTTTTTTGGAGTTCACGTTCAAATTGCTTATTGTAAGAATCCAACATATTTTTTGCCGAGCGCAAATGGATATTTTTTTTGCTCGACTTGTCGTCACGAATAAAAGCTTTTTTGGGACCTAGATCTACAATACCTTCGTAAGACTTTCCCGCTTGGGCAAATTGGCTGAGTGCATACTCAATGTCAGCCATATATTCCATGACATCTGGCTAGATGTATGTTTTAGGGTAGGATACTAAATAAAGCTGGTAGCCCACATAAGCAGCAGAAAAAACTTTGACACT
>JAPPOJ010000101.1 GCA_028817975.1 Zetaproteobacteria bacterium
ACAAGATAGTTTGAAATTAGAAATCATTTGGATGGCCTTTTTGTTTGAATTTTTTGACGTATTATAGAGTATTTTTTTAGAATTGCAATGATTTTATTTATGTGGTGGGGGTGAAAAAACACCTTTGAAGCTAGGATATTTGGGCTGGCTTAGGACAGGATGTCGATTCTCCTGAAAGGATGACTCACATAAAGCTCTATGTGTTTGATATTTTGAAATATATTTTTTTGCGTATGTGTAAAGTAAAAATGTAGTGCTCGAATGCTTACTCTGCCCCTGACACGACACTTTGATTCATCTGTCTAAAAATATTTTGTGAAATACATTTGTGTTACATGTACCTGCAAAAAACCTGCTTGGTTCCTGCGCTTAAAAATTGTACTTTTGATATGGAAATGGATCTTTTAATACTCAAAGTCTAAAATTTAGGACGTATAAGTGGGGAGTAAAAAGATGAGCAGTTTGTGTGGTGGCGGTCTGTAGTCCCTTTACCCCTTAAGGAGAGAGGTCGCGATGCTTTTCACGGATCGGTTGCAGTGGGTGGTTCAGCTCGTGCTGTGGGGGTAGAGTAGATCGCATGTCTACTAGATGCTCATTTGGGCTCTTATCCTAACAACAACTGACGATAGTCTTGGTTGCTGTCGCCAAATTGATCGATATCGGCTCCTGCAATCCTAAGCTTGGCAAGCCAGATATTTGCGAGCCGGCCATCTTTTGGAATGACAATGCTACGTCCTGGGGTCATGGTACCCCCGCCGTTACCAAAAAGATAAAAAGGTAGGTCGGTAACACTGTGTCGTGCTCCAGATGCCATGCCCCCGCCAAAAGAAACCAAGGTACTCTCTGAGAGTGGCTTACCCTGTAAGCTTTTGCTAGCATTTAATTTATCAAACAAGTAAGCCATTTTTCCACAGACATACTCGCAGATTTTAAGATAAGTATCCCGGCTCTTATGGGAAGCACTATGCCAGCCTTCTTGGCTGGTGTAGTTGGGAATTCCTTCTTGGTGGAAGCGACGATTGGTTGCTTCTTGCCCGAGGGACAACGTCACCATGCGTGTCATTTGACACTCTAAAGCAAGGGTCGCTAAATCGGCCATGACTTCAAAATGCTGTTTAAAATTTTTAGGCTGGAGAAAGGGAAGTTGGGGCTTCTGGCATTGCCCTATTTGGGTCTGCCCTTCCTCCGTTAGGCGCCGTTCGACACGACGAATACTTTCAAGATATTCTTCTATTTTGAAACGGTCAGCTTGACTTACCTTTCCTTGGAGCTGTTTATTCTGTGCGAGGATGAAGTCTAGAATACTCCGCCTCGCGCTTAACCTTTCTTGCTGGGCTTGCTGTGTTTCCTTCGAAGAGTTTTGAGTGGCAAACATTTTTTCAAAAAGGGTACGGGGATGATAGATATGAGGCTCATATGAGGACACTCCTGTCCAATTCATATGCAAGTATGCCGCAGGGTATCCATTGTCCGAATACGTGCCAGCCCTTTCCACCCCTAGGTTGAGTGCGGGGAACATACTCCGATTACCTAGGGTTTTGGCAAAAAATTGATCGTAAGAAATATTGTTGCGGATGCCTCCGGATTTTCGCAGACGAGCTGTGGTGTAGAAAGACCCTGCGCCCCGAGCATGACCCCCTTGTCCATCGTTGACTCCCGTGCGACTGACTGCAGGTAGAGAGTGTGACGTCAAACCTTTGATGAAAAGCATTTGGTGCTCAAAACCACGCAACCCTTTTAAGATGCGAGGGAGAACCAAAGATTTACCTGTACTCTGGGGAAAAAAATCACTGGGCTTATCATAAGCTCCATTGGGAATATATACAGACATTAAGTTGACAGGTGGAGGAGCAGCATGCGCAGCGTTTGGTGAAGTATATTCTAAATGAGGCAGCATAATACTTGCCCCTATTCCGCGCAAAAAAACTCGACGGTGGATCTTTTTCTCTTGCATAAGGACTTACTCTTTGTTGAAGGGTTTCCGTAGACGGGTTAAAAACTGTGGGCTTTCGGTGATTTGGATCATGAGTTGTTTTAAAGTCACAGGAGCAGCATGGTTACTTTGCGTAAGACTTAAAATACTCTTCACCTGGCAGGAGTTCGCCGGACTCAGCTCTGTATTAAGCGCGCTGGTGAGCAAATGGGTGGTGAGACAGTTGAGAAAAAAGTCTTTCTCAAGCCAAATATCCACCAGCTCTTCTGCATTGGCGTAAGCTTCACCTGTGGGCCAAGAAGAATGGGTTTCTACAGGTTGTTGATTTGGGTAGTGAGTTCTGGGTAAACCCAGGGGACCAAATCCTTCAAACCCGAGACCGATAGGGTCCATCAACTTGTGACAGCCTGCACAGGCTTCACTTTTGCGGTGGATTTCCATTTTTTCTTTGACCGATTTTCCTTTCAGTTTTTCAAAATTGAAGGACTCCACCGCCTCTGGAGTGGGCGGAGCTTGGCATAAGAGCCGTTCAAGTATCCATTTCCCTCGCCGGGTGGGGTTGGTACTATAAATATCCGAAGTTAAGGTTAAGATACTCGCGTGAGTTGCCACGCCTTTACGTGGGGTGGCTTCGAGGCTGGAAGGGGGTGCTGCGGAAGTCGATTTGTGTTGCAAACCGTAGTACTTCGCCAGTTCTGGGTGCACGACAGAATACTTTGCCGCAAGAATATCCTCTGCGGGCTTCTGTTGTTGAAAGATATAACGGATAAAATCTCTTGTTTCGTCCTCCATAGCCTGGAGTACACTTCGTGGAAGAGAGGAATTTGCCTGAATCTCTTTGCTGCGGTCACGGAGTTCCCATAAGCTCAACCAGTCATTCACAAAGCTGTCTAAGCCTTGCAGGCTTCGAGGTGAGTCCAGCATCTTTTGGACCAATGCGCGTCGCTTTTCTGGATTGAGAATTTCGCCACTGGCGGCTGCTTGGAGAAGGTCCTCATCCGGCATGGAACGCCAAATAAAGTAGGAGAGTCGGGTGGCGAGTTCATACGGCCCAAGCGCGTCCTCTAATCTTGCTGGCTCTACCCCTTTAAACCAAAACTGTGGGGCCAGCAAAAAAGATGTGATGAGATGGGTTAAGACTTTTCGCGTGTCCGCATACTTTCCTGTAAAATCTTGAGCTAATAGGTTGAGTTGGTCAAATTCTGTGTTATTAAGCGGGCGGCGGTATGCCAATCGACCAAAATTTTTTAAAAAGCCTTGTAAGCAACGAGCCTCGATGGGGTCATTCAGTTTGCAGGGAAGGTACTTTTTCCAATACGTTGGATACTTGGAACTGTTCTGGACAAACTCTGTGGCCAGCAGCTCCGCCATGGTGTAGATCTCGATAAATACATTGGGAGAGAATGTC
>JAPPOJ010000312.1 GCA_028817975.1 Zetaproteobacteria bacterium
ACCAGCTCACCACCTCTAAGCCTACAAGAAGTTTGCCGATTGACAAAATGCAGCCGCTGCCGCAGCGTAAAACCCAGGCAGGATCAGGGAAAAGAGTAGGGGGATATTTTTTCCGGGTGGGGCACATTCACAGGAGAGCTTTATGCAACGGCTCTCTAATCGCATTCAAATCTGAGGATTTTGCTCTTTTTCATAAGGTGGCTCCTTTAAAAGAGCGATCTCGCTGAACCGCTTGCTTTTTGGAGTTTCCTCCTATGGGTAAACCCACTCCAGATAAGCCTGTCTGAGATAAGCACAGAGGAGTGATCCCCATGCTAGTTCAACGCCCTTTAGCTTGGTCCCTTGAAGACCCGCCTGTTGCAAATTAGCTCCTCGGAGATTAGCACCTTGAAGGTTGGACCATTGGAGATGAGCACCGTAAAGGTTGGCGTTTTGGAAATGAGCACCTTGGAGGTTGGCTCCTTGCAGCTTGGACCACCGCAGGTCTGTGCCTTGGAGGTCTGCGTCTTCGAGTCGAACGTTTTGGAGGTCTGAGTTTTTGAGGTTGACGCCTTGGAAATTCACTCCCTGGAGTTTTGCGGATCTTAGACTTACGCCTTCAAGGTTTGCGCCTTGGAGGTTCATCCCTTTTAGATCAACTCCCTTAAAATTTCTACGTCCGGCATGGTAGAGTGCTTGGAGCTGTTGACCTGTCAAGCGTGTGCCAAAAAGAGGTTGATTGTCCAGTAGAAGCTTATCCAGGTCTACAGTTAACGTGAGATTCGCACCTGTGATATCACCTTTGTGGTCGAGTAAATATCTAACTTGATCATGGTCTAGCAAACAGGCAGTAAGTTTCAGGGTCTTCAGGTCAAGCCCCTCAAGACTTATTCCTCTCAGGTCTGCACCCTCAATGGTGTGACCTGCTGCCAAACGAGCTTGCAGATCTGTCCGGGTTAATTTTTGTCCCATCAAAGGAGTGTTGATGCTCTTTTGGTTGCGTGTATGCCACTCGGGGTCGTACTTTCTTAGATACTTGTCAATAGTGATACGTTCACCCCACTGGAACGGCCAACCACAGCCAGCGCGACCTGCAGTAAATGGTATCCTAGTTTTGGTGAAGAAATTTTGGCCGCAAGTCATAGAACTGCAGCCATCCTTATGCTCGGTAAAAACCTCACAATGGGGACAAAATCCAAATGCGTCCGCGTCTTTGCCGTTGGCGATGGCTCGGACCGTTAAGAGTAAGGAAGCTTGGTTATTTTCTAACTGGTCACAGGCAATTTCTCCATGGGGAGGCTCACCGCACTTAAAGCAGCTGGTTTCTTGACACCTTGTGCAGGTCGCACTGTGACCTCTTTCAGGAGTGTGCAGGGTGAAACTTTCTCCACAAGTTGGGCAGAACTCAGCCCCGATCACAGTACTCCGCACGAGGTACTTGAGAATAGCAATGTATAGGTCCTCACGCTGATGGCATCGCAGATAAGCACCTAAATCAGAGAGGGAGATGTGTCCTGGACAACCGTTTTCCCAGCATTGCAAAGCGGAGGGGGCGCCCTTATGAACCTCTAGGTAGCTCAATTGACAATCTTCACACATCACATGGTCACAGCTCGTCGGTAAGCTTGCTTTGGGGGCATCTTCCAGACATATCGGGCAAGCTTGCTGGACTGTCGAGGAGCTACTGCTCGAGGAGTCGACTTGGGTACCATGTTGATAGCCAAGGCTTATGACTTCTACTTGTCCATGGAGTTGTTGTAAAGCAGTGTTTTCGGGCTGCTGCTGTTGCCACTCATGTACCTTATAGATGATATGCTCTGCGGGAGTCATCGCTTGTCCAGCCGATGCCCCCATAAAGAGTGCCCAAAATAACAACCCGTGTCTCAACATTTTTGCAAACCTTTTTAATTTAGAAATTTTAAGGAACGTATTACATCCAAATTATCTGTGTTTATCAATGACATAATAGTCGTACCTCTGCCCTCTAAAGGAGATATCTTATCCTTCCAGGAAGGATTTGCAGAAGTCTTGTTAGTTCATAGAGAACAAGAACAACTGCCCCCCACCTTTTTCTTCTTGGTGCCCAAAGTCGAGAATAATCGTGTCGTGTGCATCCCGTTCGACTCTGAAATACCGACGAGCTGGAGGTGAAAAGGTCATGTGCTCCTCGGCAAGACACTCGCGCACAATACCATCTTGTGCAATATTGCGTTTGTCATCTTGAGAGGTAAACTTAGCGTGAATCCAATCACGACCTCGACCTTTTCTCGGCTGGTCCCCCGTGACCAGTTCCACAAAGCCATGAATAATCTCCCCCTTCAGGGTACGTATCGCAGCGGAGCCTACGTAGACATCCCGTGGGTTGTTCGGATCTTCTTTAAGCACAAAGTACTGCTTGCGCAGTTCCGGGTCCGCAAACAAGGGTAGAAAGTGAAAGGCTTGATGTTCGAGCCACTGCCGCGCAATCTTGTCGTCATGATAGTTTTGATAACGTCGCACAGGCTGCTTGAGAGTGGTGTAGTCCACAAATTGGCGGATAGCCTCACGCTGCATAGGTCGATTCCAACGGTTGAGGCGCTTCGTCACAACGCCAAATTGCGAATCCGTACGAAATGTATGCGTCAGAGCTGCCCAGTTGAACGGGGAGGGCTGACCATCCTTGTCCTGTTCTACAGATGATAGATCTTCTGTGACGAGAGATGGTGTCTCTGCGATGACCGGAGATGGCAGATCTTCTGTGGCGAGAGGTGGTGTCTCTTCTGTAGCCGGAACTGGTGCCTCTTGTTTCGCCCCATAAAAAAGAAACTTATCGGTTAGGACAGACCAATTAAAATAAGCACGCAACATGCGCGTCAAGCGCAGGAAGTATGAGGGTGTCTCATGTCTTTGCTCCGCAGCTTGGCTTGCCGTGTTCTCAGCTGGTGTATTTCCAGTGGCCACCGCCAAGGGTGCTTCAGGCATTTGAGACATTTCTACAGCCGGTGCCTTTTCCATGTCCACACGAGCCGGTTCTGCTGGTATTCGACCGTCCTGCTTTTGCTTCGATTTTTTCTTACGCTGCTTTTTATGCTTTGAATGCTTGGGACGCGTATTGGATTCAAGCTCCAATAATTCACTTTCAGCTTTTTGAGCCGCAAATTCTGCAAGTTGATGTTTCACCTTTGCCGTTTTTTCCAGATATGCTTGAAACTCTGGACTTTGGAGAAAGTCGGTGAAATGACGATTATGACGGAGTAGCTCGACCAGCTCCTCTTTTTCAAAGATTTCAATGAACTCAAGATATTTTTTTGAATTGGAGCTAAAGTTTCTATTTCTAT
>JAPPOJ010000290.1 GCA_028817975.1 Zetaproteobacteria bacterium
GAATAGCCAGAGAAATCTTTCTCGGGGAGAACTCTGGTGCAGGAGAAGTCCTCCAAGTCCTTTTTCGTGGGAGTAGACGCTTAAATCAAAGAAGTTATTTTAGAAAAAAGTGAGTTGGTCGATATAGGCTTGTGGGCGTACCGTGTGGAAATTCTCATGCAACAAGCATTCTTTATCTTTGTTTTTGCTGCCACCCTGGTCAGTGGATGTGGCAAGGATAGTAATCTTCTTGGATATATTGCGCAAGTTGATCATAAAACACAGTATGATAGCTTACTCGCACTGTCAAAGGCACAGTATGATGCAGGTGATTATGCTTCTGCTTTTCAAAGTGCTGAGCAAGCCTCGAATTTGTTTCCCAGCTCTGTGGATGCAAATTTGATGCTTGGCTTTGCGGTTTTGGGCAAACTTGGTGTCAGCCCCTTTGATATGATTGACAAGTTAGAAGCACAGAATGCGGAGAGTGAATCAGAGTCGACTTCGAGTAGCAGTGAGGAAAGTGAGAGTGGTGAGGAAACGTCTACTTCAGATACCTTAGGTGACTTTGGCAATTTGCTTGGCTTTACCGAAGCAGACTTTCTGCTGTTGGGAGAACTCGAAACTTCGGACCCAGAGCTTCCTGTCCTGGTTCCTGACTGTCCTGATACTGCGCGGCAAAAATCAGACAAACTTGCTCCGGTTCATCTAGTCATTTCTAAAATGTGCCCTTTTGTTCCTACAAGTTTGCTCATCCGTGAAGATGAACGGCAAAGCTGTGAAAAATTACCTATCATTGACCAAAAAAAAGTGAAGGAACGGCTCTCAAGTATTCTCTTTTTGTGGTCCTTTGCCCATTTAGTGGAAGCGGTTTCTTTTCATAATGTGCTCACTTATAAGACGAAGGATGAGAAGTTCACGAATCTAGAAATGAGAGTGAATAAAATAGAGAGTGTTCAAGTCACCAGTTTGAATGGAGTTCAAGAATTAATCGAATCGCTCAATTCTACCGCTGCTTTGGTCGGGAAGGTTCTTGATATTGATGGCAACCCCGATTGTGGGGGGAATGGAACGACTCAGCTCCAAGCTGTGATGTTTGATTTGCTTGCGGTTGGTAATGGATTTTCAGGCATAGATGGTATGCCTGAATCGGTAACAGCGAAGCTCAACGCTTCTATTGCGAAAATCAAGAGTTCTCAAGCAGACATTAATGATACGATTGCTCAATCAAACTCTTTACAACAGGATTTTTCCCAAAAGATGGCGACTTCAGTGTCGAATGCGATCACCAATGCATCTTCGGTGGTCACTTCACCAGAGCAAAAAGATGAACTGTGTGCAGCGTATTCTTCGATCAGTGGGCAATCTAATGATACAGGAGGGGGGGCTCCAGAACTTTGTCAGTAGGTGGACGTACGGTTTGTCTGTGGGTGTTCCTGGACCATCTGCTGAAAATCGTGATTTTCACGTACGAAGTCGAGGTCACTGTCTGTGCGTGCGTGTGTCCGTAGGCTAGGTTGCTGGGTGAAAGCCTTCGCAAGGTAATAAATAGAGTTTTGGACATCCTTGTTTAGGGCATAGGCACAGGCTAAATTATAGAGTGCGATACTGTCGTTTATATTTTGTTTGACGGCGATTTTAAGCTCTTGGATGGCTTCAGCGATCAGGTCCTGTTGGATCAGGGCGACCCCAAGTCCACTATGTGCTCCTGGCAAGCTTGTATTGAGCAGGATGGCTTGGCGATAATATTGTTCAGCTTCAGCATATAAACGGTGAGGTTGTTGCATGAGTATTTCAGCTGCAATTAAATAAAGACTTGATTGGCTAGGGTTTTGTTGAGTCCATCCGTGAAGAAGATCTCGAACCCATGGCGAGCTATGAGGAGACTTCTCAAAGATCTCGATGATTTTAAGGATGCTTTCTCGATTGTGTGTGTTTTCTTCTACCATGGACATCGCCAGCTGAAGTGCAAGGTGCTTATCTTTTTTCCAAAGAAAAAGATCTATTTTGGCTAGTTTTTCCCTCTGCAGGAGTTCTTCGGGCGCCCCCATGGGGCGCTCTGAGGGTAAGAGAGCAGCATATTTAAGTGCCTGTGCGTGCTTGTTTTGCAAGATCAGAAGTTCGAGGCGACTTACTTTGGCATTTAGAGCGAGGTTTATATAGGGAGTTTGAGTCTCTATTTCGGTGAGTACTTGTTCGGCTTTCAGGTAGCTTTTTTGTGTCAATAAGTGTGTGTAGTAGGCGAATCCAAGCAGGGGGGCTTGAAATTTTTTATAGTACGTTAGGATTTTTTCGCTTGTGCTGAGAGAATCTCTTGTGTTTGCTTCGGAAAGCATATAGATGAGGAGTTCGGATGCCTGTTGCCGGTGTACACGAGGAGTTATTTTAAATAGATGGGTGATCTGTTGTTCCTGATGCTTTTCTTGAGGGTGGATTTGTAGCCAGCGCAGGTAGAGCCTCCACTGGGAATTAAACGTCGCCACTCCCATTTCTTGGCGCGCTACATTGAGTACCACTCGCGACTTCTCCTCCGATTTCATCACCTTCAGGATGTCAAAAATCGCCGCATACCCATAAGAAAGTTTAGGGTTCAGACGTAAGGACTGTTCTGCATGTTTCATTGCCAGAGCCAAATACTTGGGGCTAAGAGGGTTTGCATAAAATTTGCGTAGCGCGAGGTGGGAGAGTAAGTAAAAACTGAAGGAAGAGCGAGGGCTTTTCTGGATGATGGCGGTTACTTTTTGCTCTATATCGTTGATTTCTGCCGGAGGGGCATACCAAACTCGCCTTTCTAAGTGTTCTGTGTGCTGGAGTTGTGCCACCTTGGGACTTTGGACTCCCGAACGACCATAAGCAGTCGTAGACCCTAATAGAAGATAAAAAAGGATGCTCAGCTGTTGTCTAGACAGATTTCTCATGTATGCAAACCTTGCTGCATTGAAAGAATAGGTGGAGGGTGACTCAAGTACGACTTTAAAGCCCCCGCTCACCCATCGGCACAAACATATGTAATGTTTTGAATTAACGCTATATAGTGGTTATTTTTGGATTTTTGACAGTTTAAATACATCGGTCTCAGACAGCTCTTCTAATAAGGGTGGGTTATCTTCTGACTTGTAGAGGTGGAATAATAGGCAAAGTGTGTAAATTAAATACATCTGTATAAAAAAGCGACACCATGTGTTTACTTTTGTAGTAAATCTGTGTTTTGTTTGCTTTGAAATTGCTCTGTTTTAGGGTGAGATCCTGTTGGCACAGAACATGCACTACCTAGGGTAAGAAGCACAGTTTAGGCGAGGAAAACA
>JAPPOJ010000050.1 GCA_028817975.1 Zetaproteobacteria bacterium
ACCCGTGACCTCGTCCTTACCAAGGACGCGCTCTACCCCTGAGCTACCCGGGCAGACCACCATGTCACAACCAAACCAGAAACTGTCGTCCTTGGCCGAGTTTTAAGTGGAGCGGGAGACGGGATTCGAACCCGCGACCCTTAGCTTGGAAGGCTAATGCTCTAGCCAGCTGAGCTACTCCCGCACAGTATGTGATGGTGGAGGGAACAGGATTCGAACCTGTGTAGGCCGAAGCCAGCGGGTTTACAGCCCGCCCCCTTTAGCCACTCGGGCATCCCTCCACAATTTCTGGAGCCGGCTATAGGAGTCGAACCTACGACCTGCTGATTACAAATCAGCTGCTCTACCAACTGAGCTAAGCCGGCGTTAGAAATTACGTTCTAAGTTGCTTTGCAGCAACCCTGACGTGCCTACTTATTTACCTTTTCTATCCTCAAAGGTCAACCCCCTTTCAGAGAATTTTTTACAAAAACAGGTTACCAAGAAACCAACAACAACCTAAAAGCCTGTTTGACACCGAAAAAAGGGAGGAACATTTCAACGCGCAAAAATTTGGTGCATCAAGATTCCACCTGCCACAGAAACATTCAAAGACTCCAAATGCTCACTTCCAGCTGAGGGAACAGATACCATCATGTCACAATTCCGACGTACCAGATTCGATAAGCCTTTTTGCTCATTGCCAAGCACAAGGGCTTTCAAATCCAAACCCCTTGACTCTGATTCATTCACAGAGGTTCCCACCATATCTGCTCCGAGAATCCAGTACCCCCGTGTTTTTAACTTTTCACAAAAACGGGCTAAATTCGCCACCGCCACAAAATCACAGAGTGCAAAGGCTCCCTGAGCGGTCGCAACGGTAGCTTGTACGATTCCAGATTGTCTAGCTTTTGGTAAGACGATCCACTTAATCCCAAAAAAGGCGGCCGTCCGCGCAATCGCACCAACATTACGGGGGTCCTCCAAATGGTCCATGACCAAGACACCATCCTTTGACTCAACATTCAAATGGTCAAAGAAATCTGCCTCTGAGAGCGCCCGCAGCCCCACACGAGCTAAGAGAGAACTTAACCCAACGTCTTCCGACAGAGAGGGAAGTAATTCTGGACTTTCTCGAACAAGTATATTTTCCCAGGTAGAAAGCTCTTTTGGAGAGCAGCGAATTTCCTTCACGAGGTGCGGGCGGTAGCGGATATACTCACGCAGAGCGCTTTTAGAATCAATATCAAAAGAGTGTACGCCATCATACCAAGGACGCGTAGATTCTTTTCGACCTGGTTTTCGGGACCGTCTTTCTTTCGCTAGGGCAGACTTCGCTGCCTTGATGGATACATACGGAGGACTTTTTGAATTCATGAAAGCCTTTCATAAGCTTCGAGGAGGGTCTCATAGAGTTTCTATTTTTTTCGGCTCAATACCAAGATGACGCAACTTACGATGCAAGTGGCTCCTCTCGATACCAATACAAGACGCCGTTTTCGATATATTCCAATTATTCTCTTGTAATCTCGTTTGAATAAAGCGCCGTTCAAATGCGTCTCGCGCCTGCTTTAAAGTGCCAACTACCTCATCTGGAGCAAGCTGCTCAGGTACCTGTTCACCTACCTGCGAAGCTTTCAAGCTATGCACCGGCATCAACAAGTGAGAAGGTAAATGCTGCTTCTCAACCTTCTCTCCTTCCACAAGAACTGACAAACGCTCAACAATATTTTTTAATTCTCGGACATTACCTGGCCAAGTATACGAACGAAACGCTTCGCACACCTCTCGCGTGAACAACTTAGGGTTTTGCCCTAACTCTAAGGCAATAAGCTCCGAAAAGTGTTCTGCCAAAGGTACAATGTCTGCCTCACGCTCACGAAGAGGAAGCAAATGAACTGGTATCACATTGAGGCGATAAAACAAGTCTTTTCGAAAGCGCCCCTCTTGTATCTCCACATGCAGATCCTTATTTGTTGCTGCAATTACACGAACATCAACCCTGACCGTTTCTGTAGATCCCAAACGCTCAAAACTCTGTTCTTGTAGAATTCTTAAGATTTTCGCCTGCACCTGCAGAGACATGTCTCCTATTTCATCTAAAAAAAGGGTTCCACGATGAGCAAGTTCGAACCGCCCCTTTTTGGCGCTTAAAGCATGGGTAAACGCTCCCTTCGAATAGCCAAAAAGTTCCGATTCAATCAAAGAGTCAGGAATAGCAGCGCAATTTACAGCAACAAACTCACGCCGTGCCCTAGAACTATTAAGATGAATATTACGCGCCACAACTTCTTTACCCGTACCGTTCTCACCTGTTATAAGCACCCAGCTATGGCGGGGAGCCACAACCTTAATCTTACGGTGCAGTGCAGCCGTTGCGTCGGACTCACCCACCAAAGGGTAAACACCTAAAGTCGCATTTCCGTGCTCTGCCGCATACAAACTGCGCTTACGCACAGCCATGTCTAAGAGTGGTAGAATTTTTTCCAGTTCTAAGGGTTTCTCTAAAAAATCGGCCGCACCCAACTTTGTCGCCTTGACCGCCGTTTCAATCGTACCGTGACCGCTCATCACCACAACAGGAGGACAATAATCTTTCTCACGGAGCTGCTGCAAAGTCTCCAAACCATCCATACCCTCTAGCCAAACATCCAAGAGAATCAGGTCTGTCGTAGCATAATGTAAAAACTCCAGTGCAGACTCCCCTGAAGGAAACCACCGCGAGTCCCAACCTTCATCGGAAAGTATGCCCTGCAAAGCCTCCCCAATGATCGGCTCATCATCGATAATCACGGCATGATAAGATTTTTTCTTAGACTGTCGCATGACCTTCCTCTTCCAATGCTGAATCTGCTACTCCAGGAAATTCCAAATATACCACTGTGCCACGAGGTTTATTGCGCTCTAACCAAACACGACCATCATGGTCCCGTACAATTTGCTGTACGATAGCCAGCCCCAGACCGGACCCCTCTTCTTTAGTCGAAAAGTAAGGCTCCAACACTTTTCCATGCAATCCCAGAGGTATGCCTGAACCTTCATCTTTTAAAGAAACCTTCACCATACCCACAGCCTGGTAGACATGCAAGCTGATTCTAGGGTTTTCCACATTCTTGACCGCAGCAATGGCATTCGTATAAATATTTACAAAGACTCTTTTCAATTGAGCTGCATCACCAAGTACACAAACAGGAGACTCTGGGGTATCGAAATAAAAATCTATCCTAGGATAACTATGCTCATATAACTGGATAACCTCCTTCATAATGGCAACCATATCCGTTGTCTTCAAC
>JAPPOJ010000151.1 GCA_028817975.1 Zetaproteobacteria bacterium
ATACTATCTGCAGTAGGTTTGGTAACGGAAAGGTCAGTTAAACACTAGTGAGGGGCAAATCCATGGACAATCCAAGTAAGCTAGAAGTGAACCTCCTTCTAGTGGAGGATGATGCTGATGTGTTGCAGATTGTCAGGGATTTGGTTGAGGATGCATATAACTTCACGAGTATTCATACAGCGTCAGATGGCCAACTTGCGAAAGATATTATTGAAAAGTATCCGATTAATATGATTATTTCTGATATTACCATGCCTAATATGACTGGGATAGAGTTGCTTAAGTGGTTAAATGAGAAAAATTTAGGTTATATTTTAACGGTTATGCTGACGGGCCAAGCCACACTTGAAAACTCTATACAGGCTTTGAAGTATGGAGCCTTTGACTTTCTCGTGAAGCCTGTGGAATCCGATGAGCTTCAGGCTGCAATTGATTTGGCCACTGAAGAGATAGATAGGCGTCAGGCACTTAAATTAGATCTCAGTCAGATTAGCCATATTGATATTCAGAAGCTGTTAGAAGAGAACGAATTTCATATCCAGTGTGTGGAGGACGGTTCTTTTTTAAAGACGAGTATTAGTTGCTTGTGCCGTAATTTAGTAAAATTTCAGCAAAGTGTGAAGGGTGTCGAGTTTCTGGCAGATCAGATGTTGCTGGACGTTTACAAAATGAGGTTGAATGCTGATAATATTGGTGCAGATAAGGTTAAATCGCTTAAAGAATGTCATAAAAAGATTGCTTCGATCTTCCGTCAAGTTGCCACTTAAAATGAGGTTACCGGCACCTTTATGTGGCGATTTTTTCTTGCATGTTTAGTTTATTTAACAACACTTTCCTATCCTGTACAAGCAAAACGTAAATACAGACGTCTCACTTTGGATTTGCGTCGTAGGATTCAGAAGATAGACATTCTGTTTCCTGAAGAGTTGAGCTTTCGCCCTCTGGATGTTGATAAACAAGCTGATGTTTTCGCTGCAGAGCCTTTTGTTATAGAAGAGACAGTTCTCTTTCACAAACGGTATTCGCCGACAGAGTATGATTGGGTTGTCATTGTCCATATTTTACAGTGGTCTGAGGTGGCGCAATTTTCAGAACCTTCCCAGGCGGCGATGAAAAAAGCAAAGCTTACGCTTATTTCTAAAACTCAGAAAAGAGTAGGGGACCCAGGGACTGTCTACAAATATATTCAGCGCTTTCAAGCAGGTAGGTTTATTAAACTCTATGCTGTTTTTGGGAATGAAAATCAAACAGATATTCTTGCTGCAGCGTTCCCTCTTGCATATGAGAAAAGGTTTGTTGCTCGTCTTGTCGAGAGAGTTTTGCACTCAGCCTATCGTTCATCGGTCGCATATGATAAGCCCTAGTACGAGCTCTTAACTATCACTTAGGTTTTTATCTCGAAAGTGCTTGAGGATTTTGAGTGTTTTGGGTGTCCACAGCTTCTTTTGTTTTTTTGAGAGCTTATAACGTATTTGATTCGCTGAGGTAAGTTGATACCCATAAACCTCACTTGAGTTGCTCATTTCTATAACTCCCTTCAGTTCCCTATATGGCATACATAGGAAGAAAAGCGCGACTTCTTCTTGGTTACTGATCTTGAGATAGGACGGTCCCGATAAGGTGGTTTTTTCTTGTTGGGCTTGCAAAAGTTTCTTTGCAAGAATGCCAGAAGGCTCTTCTTCATATATCTCACGGATGAGCGCTTCCCATGGTGATTCCCCAGGATCTACTCTGCCACCGATAAACTCATATCTACCGTCACGTGGGTCCGATGAGCGTTTTTTTCCTCGTACTTTTTTGATTGCCACGAGCAACTGGTTATAGTGTTGTGGACTGTTAGGGTGATTTGTATATACCAGTAGCTTCGCAGTTATATTTCTGGTGGGGAGGTTCCAAATGCTTTGTTGTTGTAACTTTGGTAGTGGCAAAGAAGTGCATGAGTTGGGTGATATTGCCAGTAAGCGTGTTGAAGACATTTGGTACATAATTTTACTTCCAGCATAAGAGGTAATGACTAGAATGGTTACAAAAGCGCTAAGGTATTTGAGGGAAGAATAATTTTTCATTCGATTTGTTCTCATATGGATGCTATCCCTGTTAAGGTGATTCTGTCGACTCTCGCATGATTGCTGATGTGTTCCCAGGAATCAAGGTTGAGCTTTTCTCTCGTGGTAGTGCAGTTCTTTCCCAGCCGGGTTTCCTCCTCTGAAGTGTTGGTCCGTTATAATGTGGCTAGGCTCTGCCCTGTCATGGGGGGCATGAAGAGGACAAAGAGCGATTTACAACATGGAGGATTCTCTCTGTGTGGGCATACTTATGGATGGAAAGGGACCTATGGCTATGTTGCGAAGACTATTATTCTTGATGACGGCTGTTGCCTTGGCCAGCCAGTGCCGGACAACAGGAAGGCGTGGTGCTTCTGTGCGTGAGGCTGGTGAGGGAAGCGCAGGTAAGCGTTATACAGAATTGAAGCTGGTGGAAGAACAATATTTGGTATCAGCAGGTCCTCAGGTGCAAGATGCGAGCAACACCAAGATAGATAGCCTCACACTTATTAATTACGTCAAAGATGGTGCTTCAGCGATTCTCTTAGAGGCAACGACCACTGCAAGTGGTAGTGAAGCAGCGAATTTTTTGCAATATGAGGTTTGTCAGGGATCCGTTTGTTTTATCAAAGGCCGCACTTTGTTATGGAATGATGTGGTGGGTATTCCTGCCACGATTAAAGTAGGTAGCCAGAATGTGGCTTTGAAAGGGCAAGTGGAGGTGAAAGCCAGGGCTTGCTTGTTACCGAAACGAATTTTGCGCCCTCAAAATCGTTTAGACTACAATTGTGGCCCGGAATTTGTGTTACAGCACAGTCTTGCGCAGAATGTAGCCAAAGGTGCTGCTGCAACTTATTTTGTAAAGTATAACGATTTGAAACAGGAGTTGCGTGCCTTACCCGTATCATTGGCACCTTTAGCAAAAGACTATGTTGCTTGGGTCAAGAGTAACGGGGGGCCACAAGGACGGAGTGAAAAACATCTCTATATTTTTGCTCTGAACATTCTTGAAGACCCTGTCTTTTATGGTGACTTGTTTGCGACTCGGCTGTGGGGATATACCGCTAGTCTTGCTATGAAGGGTATGGAAGATCAATCAAAAGGTCTAAACCTTACAGGGTCTGCGCTTGATAATATCCCTTGGGGTAACCCTTCGCAAGCAGATAGCTTGATTTCGGCACAATACCCTCCGCCTGTATATGATCAGGATTCCGGCAAAACCGTTCAACGCGTTCCTGAAATTACAAATGAATTGGCTTGTTTGGAGTCTAATAATGCGGAAGGTGTAAGTGGTAAGCGCTATTGGGATCAAGAAGAGCGTGCATGCTATGAGGAACAAAGCCTAGAAGATGATGGCTATGTTACCGTTAAGTATCCTGCGGAAATTAGTACACCGACTTCTATCGCAGGTCTGGTCCTTTTGAGTGTGTCTGCAGTTGGAATTGTGGCCTGGGGAGGTTATGAAGTCATGAGTGGCCAATCTACGAGCTTTCTCACCGGTCGTTCCTTGGGAATTAATGGCGATACGATGAGTGCGGCACGTTTTCTCGCCGTGGCTGATGCGAAAGGCGCTATTTCTGAGGCTCCGTTGCGCCAAACATTGGCGCAGAAGTCTGTTTTGCGAGGTAAAATTGAGAGTTTGATCCGTCAGGTGAGTCAGGACTCTGGAGATGTGAAGTGGGAGCTGCGGGATGGGCAGGTTTTTGCCTATCGCGAACAGCTACAAGGTAAAAGTGGTGTGGATGGTGTCCAGAAAAGCTACCTAGATGCACGTGGTATGCCTGCTCCAGAGCCAGTTGTTTTGGGAAAAGCAGTTAATCCTATGGGAGGTGTGAGACCACGGATTTTTGGGGGCACCTTAGCAAGCATTGCAGCGGTGACAGTTGGAGCTGGACTGTTGGCACATGGTATCGTGAATTATCAAAAGGGCCGTGGTTTGGCGGAGAATCCAAAGCAAAAGTTGTTGAATGCTGTAAAGGCGACTGAGAAAAAAGTTTTAGATTTGCAAAAGCAGATCAATGCACTTGAAGAAAAGCTTTTGCCTTCCCCCGCCTAGGTGAGCGCGATATGTGTTGACTTAGCAACTTGCAGGAAACGCTTCTCGGCTTCTTCTAAGTGAGCGTGATAGGTATCCTGCTTGTGCATGTTGAGTGTAAACACTTTCCCTTGAATCATCATCTGAGTGAGGGCGTTGTTGCCATCGCTGAGGCATATCGCTTTCCATTCCCGCCCTGGCCACAGGCTGGGGTGATGTATATTCCAAAATGCGAGATTAGCCCGAGCCCCTGGCTCGATAATGCCTACAGGTGCTCCAGGAACCTGGTGTGATGCTGTAGAGGTAACTTTATGCAAAAGTGCGTTCCGTGATATTTTTTGGATCTGATTTTCTTGTTGGGGATTAAAGGTATTTTGTAAGCTGTTCCAGCCGTAGACGATGCGTAGTTCCTTGAGTAAATTTAAAGAGTCATTTGAAGCTGCGCAATCGGTGCCAAGACACCAGTTGACTCCTGCATGCTCCCAGTGGTTGATGTTGGCTGGATGTGCAAAGCTCATTGCTGAGCTTGGGCAAAATATCAGGCTCAATTTATTTCGTAAGTTTTCCAGGTCTGTGTGTGTAAGATAAATGCCATGAGCGGCTCGTAAATGTACACCTGCTGTAAGTACCCCGAGGTGTTGTAACCACTGAACAGGAGTTTGTTGGTGCTGAGCAAATATACGTTGAACTTCTTGTTTGG
This sequence comes from Zetaproteobacteria bacterium, assembly GCA_028817975.1. Taxonomy (GTDB): domain Bacteria; phylum Bdellovibrionota_B; class Oligoflexia; order Oligoflexales; family Bog-1112; genus JAPPOJ01. The sequence goes on from JAPPOJ010000151.1 coordinate 4,781, forward strand.
ACTGGGCAAGGTGAAAGTGGATAGGAAATTTGTGTTGCTGTGCAAGTGAGGTCACCTCCTGCCATAGTTTTTGAGAAACACTATCTGTAGCGTGCGGTCCTAGCCCAAAGTGAACTCCAGATGCGGACCATGTGGACTCTTGATGGAGTGCAAGGGTTTCCTCCAGCGTTGATTGCCAAAAAGAGCTTCCCGGACCATAAATATCTTGCAAAGTTCCGGTGATGCACCCGCTAAGGCCTGTGTCAGCTAATCCTTGTGCGCATGCACGGGGGTGATAGTAGTGATCCCATACGTAGCCTGTTCCGTGAGCAATAGCTTCGTAAGCTCCCATGCGTGTAAAGGCCCGGATATCATCTTTGTTTAGCTTTGACTCTACGTGAAAGAAGAAGTCTTCAATCATATTAGGTGGAAGTTTGGTGAGTCTGTGGCTCAAATCGCGAAATATGTTCATGGCCAGGTGGGTATGATTGTCGACCATTGCAGGAGTGATAAGTGTGTGCTCGTAGAAAGTTGCTTTTGGATACTTTTCTTTCCATTTTTTTTTATACGAGGTGTAATCATTTGTGTTACAGGTCTCAACTTTTGTTATATTGGGGCCGTTGACCTGAATGCATGCGGACAGAGTTTCAAATTCATGCTCTTGTTTGGGAATCGACACATATTTAGCCACAAGTGTGAAAGTAGACAAAGGTCTTATCTCCTAAAGTCGGTTGTTGCTTGCCTGTGAGACCCTCGGTGGGGATGAGCGTGTTGGAGGAATGAAATTGAGCTGTCGAACTGATTGGAATTTAGATGAAATACGTGCAATTTACGACCGCCCCCTCCTTGAACTAGTATATGATGCGGCCACAGTACATCGGAAGTATTTTGATGCACGTAAAGTACAAGTGAGTGAGTTACTCTCGATTAAAACGGGTGGGTGTCCTGAAGACTGCAGTTATTGTCCTCAAGCGGCTAGGTACCATACAGGAGTTAAGCGTCATGGGCTACTTGATGTTGAGAAAGTTTACGATTTTGCGGTTGCGGCTAAAAAACGAGGTGCTTCTCGGGTTTGTTTAGGGGCTGCGTGGCGTGAAATTCGTGATAATTCTGACTTTGATAATGTATGTGAGATGGTGCGTAAAGTTTCTGATCTTGGGGTAGAAGTTTGCTGTACATTAGGAATGTTGCAACAGAATCAGGCAGATCGGCTTAAAGAAGCAGGGCTATATGCTTATAACCATAACCTAGACACGAGTCGTGAGTATTATAGTCAAGTCATTGGTACGCGTGGCTATGATGATCGTCTGGCTACTTTGCGCCGTGTCCGTAAGGCTAAGCTTACAGTTTGTAGTGGAGGTATTCTGGGCATGGGTGAAAGTATTTCGGATCGTCTTGAAATGCTGCGTACCTACGCGACGATGGAAACTCCCCCGGACTCTTTGCCGATTAACACCCTTGTACCTGTAGAAGGTACTCCTTTGGGTGAAAAGCAAAAGCAAGAAGAAACCAAAGTTTCTATTTGGGATCTTGTGCGTATGATTGCAACCACCAGGCTCGTTTTACCTAAGACCGTCATTCGCTTGTCTGCAGGGCGTTTAGAAAGAGGTGTTACAGATCATGCTCTATGCTTTATGGCAGGTGCGAACTCGATTTTTACAGGTGAGAAGCTATTGACAACCCCTAATCCTGGAGAAGCAAGCGATCAGGAAATGTTTGCTCTTTTGGGTCTGGAGCCTAAAGAGCCGTTTCAGGAATTAAGTCACCATGCATGAGGAAATTTTTGAGGCACGTTTGCAGCATGTGCGTCATAAAGACGTCTATCGAAGTCTACCTCGTCCCTATGGTGAAGGTTCTTGTGAGATTGACTTTGCGTCAAATGATTATCTAGGCTTTGCTTCTCAACATGTTTCTGTTCCGCGAGCTGTGCCACTGGGGGCGTCAGGCTCTCGTTTGTTGACGGGAAATAGTAAGTCGGTGGAGTCTTTTGAAGAAGAAGTTGCGGAGTTTTTTGAATCCCCCAAGGCACTAGCATTTTGCTCAGGATACAGCTTGGGGGTGGGTGTCCTCGCAGCGCTTGCACGTAACGACGACATCATTATTTTGGACCAGGCGATTCATGCGTGCTGGGTGGATGGTGCAAAACTTAGTTCTGCCACTACTTATTATTTTAGGCACAATGATCTATCTCACCTTCGGACTCGCTTGACTCGTTTGCGTCAGCGGCGACCGCGTAGTCTTGTGTATGTTGTTGTGGAATCTATTTACTCTATGGGTGGTGATCTTGCACCTTTGGTTGAAATGAGTCGTCTATGTGCGCAGTTCGACGCTTTGCTGATTGTTGATGAGGCACACGGAGTAGGGGTTTTAGGCCGAGGGGGGAAAGGTGGTGTCGTACACGCTAATCTCGAAAAACAGGTTTTTGCGCGTGTTGTCACCTTCGGTAAGGGTCTGGGAGGAGCTGGAGCGGTGTGGCTTTCAAGTCAACTAAGCTGTGCTCAGGTAGTCAACTTCTGTCATAGTTTCATCTATACTACAGCAGTAAGTCCGACTGCTGTAGCCGTGATGCAAACGGGCTTACGTTACCTTAAAGATAGCGCTATGAAGGTGCTTGCACTGCAGCAAAAAGTGGAAAAGTTTCGTTGTCAATTGTCAGCTCCCCCTTCACTAAGTCCCATTTTGAGTCTTAGAATGGACTCTTTTGCAGACTTAGTGCGAGTTTATTCTTGCTTGAAGGCAAGTAAAATAAATGTCTCTTTGATTCGTTCTCCCACAGTCAGACGTGGCTATGAACGTTTGCGGATCGTATTTCATTCCAGTAATTCTGCTGCTGAAGTACAAAAGCTTGTTGAGGAAATTAAAAATGAGTCTTATCAGTGGATCTAGGTTTTTTGTTACCGGTATTGGTACGGACGTCGGAAAAACGATTGTGTCAAGTATCCTGATGAAAGCAGTAAATGGATTATATTGGAAGCCAATTCAGTGTGGTACGGAGCCCATTACAGACTGCAGCCGAGTGCGTCAGCTGACGGGTTATGCTGAGCAGCACTTTTTGCCAGAGAAATATCTACTCAAAAAGCCGGCAAGTCCTCATTTGGCAGCGCCAGAAGAAGGTGTGACGGTTTGTCTGGATGATATTGTACTCCCGATTGAACGTACAGACTCGCGTAACTTGGTTGTTGAAGGTGCTGGTGGCGTTATGGTTCCTTTGAATTGTAATGACACCGTCGGTGACTTAGCCCTTCACTTAGGGCTAAGTACGGTTGTGGTTGCCTCTCCTTATTTAGGTGCATACAATCACACCCTACTGACTATTGAGGCCTTGCGCAGAAGGTGTGTGTCGCTTCTGGGGATTGTGGTGAGTCATGTTGCGACTACAGATTACGACCCAGACTTCATTTCTTTTGTGGAGAAAAAGACCGGCCTTCCTGTTTTATTGGAAGTACCCTACTTGCCTAGAGTCACTCCAGAGGCTATTTCTGTTTTGAGTGCACAGTTAAAACAAACATTGGAGAGTGAGAACTACTATGGAAAAGTTAGAGAACAGTCTGTGGCACCCCTTTACTCAGCAAAAGACAGCTCCCCAGCCGATCGAATTCAATAAGGCAGAGGGAAGTCGACTGCATACAACAGATGGTCGTGTTTTTTTTGATGCGATTTCTTCTTGGTGGGTGAACACTTTAGGTCATTGTCGTTCAGAAATTGTGGACGCTGTGCATGCACAGTTTCAGCAAATGGATCAAGTTATTTTTGCCGGCGCAACCCACCGCCCTGGCCAGCTTGTGGCCAAGGAACTTTTGCGCATTGCTCCGGAAGGGTTGCATAAGGTCTTCTTTTCAGACAATGGCTCAACAGCAGTGGAAGTAGGGCTGAAGATGGCCCTGCAGTTTTGGTTTAATCAGGGTTGTGCTCATAAGAAAAGATTTGTTGCTTTGCGCCATAGCTATCATGGTGATACTTTTGGTGCAATGAGTGTGAGTGAGCCTTCCCCTTTTAATTCTCCTTTTCCCTTGGCAGGCTTTCCTGTTAGTTATTTGGACCCTCCTGTGGCGGGGCGCGTGACTCCGGAAAGTGTGTGTGAGCAAGTAACGGCTTTGTGTAGCCAGTATGACGATATTGCAGGATTTATATATGAGCCTATGGTGCAGGGTGCGGGTGGGATGCATATGCAGAACCCTGTTGCTTTGGAGAAGATGCTTGAGACTTTTCGCAGTCATGGTGTGTTATGTATTGCAGATGAAGTGATGACAGGTTTTGGGCGTACAGGAAAGATGTTTGCTTCTATGTACACGAGTGTCCAGCCAGATATTATGTGTGTTGCCAAAGGGTTATCCGGGGGTACTTTTCCGATTGCAGCAACCTTAGCGTCCGAAAAAATTTATGAAGTCTTTCATCATGAAGATCGGCAAAAGGCTTTTTTCCATGGGCACTCTTTTACAGGTAACCCGTTGGGTTGTGCTGCAGCGCTTGCGTCAATGAAACTGTTACAGAGTTCCGAAACTTTGGCAAGTATTGAAATGATAAGCAGTATGAATCAACGCTTTTTGGAGGGTTTTCGTGATGCTCCTGGTCGTGAGGCTTTTAAGGATGTTCGTGCTTGTGGGACTATTCTGGCATGTGAAGTAGATACTGTGAACCAACCAAGCGGTTATTTCAACCACTTGCGTGACGAGATAGAATCTTTTTTCTTAGATCGACTGATTTTTGCCCGTCCGTTAGGAAACGTGGTGTACTTGTTGCCTCCTTACTGTTCTGAGCAAGGTCAGATTTATGCTTTTTACGACAGTGTGGTTGCTTTGGGAGAGTCGTTGTTGAGGAAAAAGAGTGTATAAACTTTATGGCCACCCTCAGTCAGAGTACACCCAGAAGGTTGCAATGTTTTTAGAGGCTTTAGGGCATTGCTATCAGTTTGTTGGTGTTGATCTTGATAGTGGTGCTCACTTAGAAAAGCCTTGGAGTGATAAGCTTTGGACAGGAATGGTTCCGGTACTGGATGGGCTTCCAGGGGGGATTGAACTTGCAGAAAGCCAGTCTATATCTCGGTATTTATGGCACGCTGCTGTGGAGCACCCTCTGTATGTGTCAGATTTAATGACGCGTGCATGTGCTGATGCAGTCGTGGACTTTATGCAATATCAGTTGTTGCTACCTTTGAATGAGTTGGCTTGGTTTGGATTTTGGTTGCCTAAGAGAGTTGTTAACGCTACGGAAGAACAACGCCAAGATTGGAGGCGATCATGTGAGAGAGCAAAGAGAAAGTGTACCGCTTATATGCAAAAAGCTGAAAGTACGATTGTTCATTCTCCTTTCTTTTCTCGGGATAAGATGACTTATGTGAGTTTGTCTATATATGCGGGGCTACAGCTATATAGGTGTGTGGCGGATCAGCTCCCTGCTAGTCCGGTATTTGAAGCCTTTCTGGTACACTCTGAACTGTCCTTGTGTTATCAGACGGTCATGTCTCATATGGAAGAAGCTACTCAGAGTTGATCGGAACTGTTGCTACTCAGTGTAAGTTGCTTGATTCTGTCAAAATCAGCCTGACTGATTTTCTCTAATGCTTCGAAGTCTTCAAACCCTAGGTCTGTAATCCAATTGACTTCGCTCATATCAGGGAGTGGAGTTACAATTTCTTCCCCGTCGTCGCGCTCGTAGAACTCTAATGCTTCTAAGATAGCTCCATTTTCTTGCATGCGAAGATAATGATAGCCATCTCCATTCGTGATGAGGCCATCCCTAGAATCTCCAGTCCAATACTCACGCATATAAATTTCGCTTTGGGTTTCTCTAGTCATGATACCTCCCGAGGCATAAGTCGTTCATCATTTATCGTATCGGTTCTTGTGGTATAAACTAGTGGCAAAAGGATGCCGTGCCCACGTTCAGGCGAGAAAAATCTTATTATTTCTTGTCCCCTCTCAGATCTTCTGGGCAATAGCCCCATCTTTTGTCTTGAATAGCTTTGAACCATGAGAGTGTCTCTTCTACCAGCCATTGATGGGCCGTGAGTTCACGAGAAGGGATTAAATGATGGCAGTAATCTTCACACTCGAGTACAGATGCGCTCGGGTTTTCGAGCATCCATACTTTTATTTTGCGTTTATATTCGTTACGATCAAACATTCAGTACTCACGCTTGGTTGTGGTGCTCAACAAGGGTACTGGGCGATCTATCGGTGCTACATAGCTTTATCTTGATCTGAAATCTTATTTTGGGCTGCGTTTGACAAAATATGAAAAAAGGATAGTTTAGATGCATTCTTTAGGTGACTTACTTTAAACAGTGGAAAAACACATATGACAAATCATCTTTATTTTTCAGACCTTTTTCGGCTTCATGGGCTGCATGGTAGTGAGTGGTTCCCCCAATCGATGTTTGATTTGCTGGGAGATGCGCAGCGAAAATGGGTGCAGTCCATTTTGGTTAAACTTGGGGAGACGAAGCAGCTTGGGGATAGGTTTCCAAGGGCGACTTTTTGTGGCCCGGTCTATGTAGCGGATGATGTTCAGGTAGAACCTACAGCGATGATTGTAGGACCTACCTATGTGGGGCCGGGCTCAACTATTCGTCATGGGGCTTATATCCGTGGCAATGTTTACTTGGGGGCTGAATGTGTGGTAGGCCATGCCACTGAAGTGAAAGACTCTGTGTTCCTAGATGGTGCGAAGGCAGCTCATTTCGCCTATCTTGGCAATTCAGTTTTAGGTAATCAGGTAAATTTGGGGGCTGGCACTAAGGTTGCTAATTTACGGCTAGATAGGCAGCCGGTAAAAATTACCCACCCAGTTACTGGAGAGCGTCTGGCAACGGGGGAGAAAAAGATGGGGGCTTGGATAGGAGATGGGGCACAAACAGGGTGTAATAGCGTGCTTTCTCCTGGAACGATTTTGCGGCCAAATGCTATTGTGATGCCTTGTGAGCATGTTTCAGGAACGCGCTAGTCTAAGGAATGTCATTGTAGACAAAGGGGGGTGAGATGAAGTTGCTTTCTATTGTTCAAATAATTTACTTGCTTTTGGTTATTTTGTTTGGAGCTTATGTCCGTATGACGGGGTCAGGAGCTGGGTGTGGTCAGAACTGGCCTTTGTGCAACGGTGAATTTATTCCGCAGGATCCTGCGATACATACCATGATTGAGTATACGCATCGGATGAGTAGCGGTCTGTGCCTACCCTATGCTTTTCTGCTATTAGGGTTGTTCTGGCGTCGTAGGTCGAGGGCTTCGATGCAGTTAGCTCTGGTATGGCAATCTTTGACCTTTTTTTTTCTTTTGCTTGAAGGTGCTCTCGGTGCGGGGTTGGTGTTGTTGGAGCACGTGGCTCAAAACCAATCGGCTTATCGTGCAATTACTATGGGCTTGCACTTGGTAAATACTTTTGCTTTGATGGCGACTGCTTTTGGAGTGGTCATCTGTCACGTTCCTTGCTTACAACGTGATCGGCAGAAATGGGTGCCTATGGAATGGACAGTGGTCTTTGCTGGAGTGGTGCTGTTACTTTTTTCTGGAGTAAGCGGTGCAGTTACGGCACTTGGGGACACAGTTTTCCCCCCATCTTCAGCATTTGAAGCAATGACTCTTGCGATGCAAGCAGCAAGCCATTTGTTTGTGAAGTTACGTGTATTCCATCCGTTTATAGCTGTTTTTGTTGGCTTCGCCTTAATATATATTGCCGCTTGGTTGCTTGAACGTAATTGGGCTTCTGTGAGTCAGTACCGTCTTATCCTTGGCTTGGTTGTGATGCAGTGGATGGTTGGAATACTGAACGTATCTTTTCATGCTCCAGATTATTTACAGTTGTTGCATCTTGCGATTGCACAGCTGCTTTGGCTAAGCTATGTGTCGATTCCTTTGGGTGTAGGGTACGCTCGTATAGCTCGATCTGACTGGAGGAGACCTCCAGCACAGTTTGTAGGTCAGAGGACATAATGTGCTCAAGGAATAGTTTTTTTTGAGGGGGTTGATTCTCCTGATGATTGTTTGTTCTCGGTGCCATTGAGACCGCCTTTAAAGTTGCGAATGCCCTCTCCCAAGGCTCCTCCTAGCTTGGGCAGTTTGCTCGGTCCAAAAATAAGTAGTGCGACGGCAAAGATAATGAGTAGTTCGGAAGTTCCTGGTAGCATTTTGCCTCTCCCTTTTTGTGATTTGGATAAATAGTATGTTCAAGGTTTCCCTTTGATATACCGACAGCTGAACAGATCATCATGCCAAGTCTTGTATGTAAAGTAAAGTGGATATGGAATAGTTGTTGGAGGTTGGGCTATTTAAAATGGTCATTCAAGTTAAGCAATGCTTATATATGGGTATCTCTCTAGTGTTGTCTGGTTGTATTACTTACCGTGGTCAGCAGAAGAGTGACCTGATGAAGTCCTATTATCCGCAGCCGTCGCAAAAGATTTCTATCTCTTTTACGAATGCTTATGTAGAACGTCAGGTAGGTTCTAAAAGTGAAAAACGTGTTCCAGGGGAACCGATTGTTCGAGGACATTTTTTAAATAAGTCCAAGTGGTTTAAGACGATCCAAGCGCTTCAAGGCAAAGAAGATTTGCAGCTACGGTTCAAGACGGTGCGGTTGTCCTCAGATCGTAGCTTTTGGAAGCAAACACTAGGTGTCAGCTACTTTGCGCTCTCTTGCTTATCACTTGGCTTGATCCCATACTTTGAGGATGAGCCAAGGCGTCTCGAACTGCAGGTCTGGGCGCAAGGGGAGAAGATCCGTGATTATAAGGCTGCAGACCGCATTACCAAGATGATGTGGCTTCCCGCAATTTTTTGGTGGAGTCCATCCTCCAGCGCCTCCTCTATGTGGTCTGATTACGCAAGTGTACGTCGCCAGGTTGATGAGAATCTTTTGCGCCATGTCATGTGGGATCTCTATCATGATGTGATGCCCAAGCCAGACTATCCCGCGAAGTCTCCTCCTGGATCAAACCCGTAAAGAAATGTGAATCTATTTTGGTCTCACTCTTGGGAGTTTTCTCCTGGGTTAGAGTGCAGATGTGCTCTAGATAAGAGTTGTTTTGCCCGTCTTCGTACATTTGTAGAGGGATCGTGTCGCACAGCTGCTTCTAAGAAGTTCTTATTTATGGCTATGTCTTCTTCACCAAGTGCAATGGCATTAAGGATAGAAATGCGCATACGTGGAGAAACATAACCTATCAGCTTCCTTAAGATGTGTCTTTGTCCTGAGGTAGAGTCTACTTCAAATCGTTTGATAAAACGGTATACCCTGCCTTTGCTGACACCTTTAAGCGCAGTTTGTAGATCTTGCATGGAGGTTTTGATACCAAACTCTGCCAGGCCCATGAGTGCGTACATACGTATCCAAAAGCCTTCATCTTCAAGTGCTTCCCAAAGAATCACAGTACTTTCGGTATATTGTGCTGTAATTACCTCCTGTACGGTTGCAAAACGTTGATAAGGATAGATATGGCTGATCCGCGTGCGCCAGTTTTGCTCTTGGTTGGCTGACCAGCTCAGTTCGGTTTCGCCTTGTGAAGGAGGGAGTGGGTTCTCTATTTGTTGATAAGCCTCTATCTTAGGTACTTTACTCCAGATGGAAGAGGCTGCTTCCGCTGGGCTTAATTTATTTTCTTGAATGGAGAGGTCCACTGCTTCTATTAGTTCTTCAGGTGTGGTGAGCTGTGCGGTGGGCTCAGTTAGGTCTGCAGAATCCTGGTTTGTTTGTTTTGGCGTCTGGCGAGGGGCCAAGTCAAAAGGTTCTAAAACCTTTGATGGAAGTATTTCTGCTAATTGGTTAAGTACATGACCTTTTTCTTGGTTTTCAAAAATCTGTGGGGTGCTTTGAGGTGAAGCAAACTCTTCGTTGAAAAAAAGCTCTTCACCGAAATTACTTTCCAATACGATAAGCCCCAGCATTCCACCCGTGGAAAGTATTGCGATGAGTAAGATCATACGTTTGAATCTATCAGCAAGTAAACCTGTTTCGGTACTTGAACTGTGAAGTGTACTTGTGTCCAGAGCGGATTCGAAGTGTTGGTTGGGTAACGGTAGTTCTGTCTCTGTTTGCTGTGGAATGTACTCATGACTATTCATAGCTTGGCCTTGGTCTGAATGTGCA
>JAPPOJ010000139.1 GCA_028817975.1 Zetaproteobacteria bacterium
GGGTAATATTCTATTAATATGAATTTTTTTATCTTATCCCCTCTGGAAAAGGGCTTTCCAGGGGCTAAAGTCTCAAGCTTGAGATACCGTTAGTTTGTATATAGCAAAGAAAAAGGAATGGTTGCTATGATTTTGAATCTTTGCAACGACAAGGAGGATTTATGTCCAATAATAAAGGATATTCTAAACATAACCACCGATTTGATCACAGTGGCTTGCTCTCCATTCCTGAGGGGACAGAGGTAGAAACAAATCCACTGAACATGATTTTGCTCGATGATGACCCTACCTTTGGGGTCGTGATGCAACGCTTTACCCAGTACAAAAATATTCATTTAGACACATGTCAGAATGTATCTGATTTTGCAGAGCAGGTTTCTGCTTCACGCTACGATTTAGCGATTATCGACTATTATTTGCAAGATTGTACGGGGGCGGAAGTTGCAGATGCTCTTGGAAATATTCCTATTTTGTTGATCAGTCGCGAGACTCAATGGCAAAAAAGCACTCTCTATCTGTCTACCAGTGTGATGGAGTTTGTCCACAAAAAATTTGGTGCTGACGTTATTCTAAATTCCGCTGTCAGGATTGTGAAGCAAGTCTATTCATGATGAACTTGGGTTTGCGTGAGAGTCCAAGAGTATTTGTTGAAGTTCCACGAGGCTAGGCTCGATGTGTTGTTGGAGTTGGTGATAGTGTGCTTTCACCGCGGCCATGTCTTCTGCAAGTGCGGCGGCTTCTATGCTTTCGCAGACACGTATCAGTTGTGTTGCGCCAACAATTCCACAGCTGGTTTTGTATTTGTGCGCTGTTGCTTTGATAGCACTATATTTGTTTTCGTTGATCCATTGTTGTAAAAGTTTACTTTCTTGTTGGCTGGCTTGAGTAAATTCTTGAATAGCATTGGCAAAGAAATTTGGGTTTGCGGTGTTAGAGAGCATTTTGAGCATTTCGACCGCTTTGGGGTCGATATTACCAGCAGGCCCTGCAGCTGCTATATGCTCCTGAGCGTGGGGTGTTGTGGTGTTGCCTTTAGGAATGCTTTGCGTGTGTTTGGGGAGCCATTGCTGGAGTATCGCACCTACCGACTCAATCGTAACTGGTTTAGTGAGGTAGTCGTCCATGCCGAGTTGCAAGGCTTTTTCACGGTCTTGTGCCATAGCATTCGCAGTCATCGCGATAATGGGTGTTTTTTCTAGCTCTTCTCGAACTTCGTAGGCGCGGATCTCTTGTGTGGCAGTAAAGCCATCCATAATGGGCATTTGGCAGTCCATGAGTACGAGATCAAAACTTTCCTGTTGATAGGTTGCGAGGGCTTCAGCACCATTTTCGGCAGTCACACATGTATGTTGGAGGGACTCTAGCAGCATATGCATGACATCTAGGTTCATTTTGTTATCGTCGACGACGAGTATTTTGCCCTTTTTGTGTGGCGCTATGGCTCCATGTGAGGATAAGCCCTCGTGGGGATTGCTTTGATCTTTGTTGATTTGTAGCTTGATGGTGAATAGAGAGCCAATTTTCTCTTGGCTTTGCACCTCGATTTGTCCTCCCATGTGCTGCAAAATTTGTTTGCAGATGGAGAGGCCGAGACCTGTACCACCATACTTGCGTAGAGTACTGATGTCTGCTTGGGTAAAAGAATCAAAAATATGGGCGATTTTATGTTGTGGAATTCCAATCCCAGTGTCCTTGACTTGAATGCGGATTTCGTCTTTGGATGTGGATGAATTCAAAGTTTTGGCGGTCATTTCCACAAAGCCCCGATTGGTAAATTTGATGGCGTTACTGAGTAGGTTGCAGATGATTTGTCGTACCCTGGTAGCATCGATCATATAGTGCTGGTGGGGGTCGAGAGCAATATCTACACGGTAATCAATGCCTTTTTCGAGGGCGAGTTCTTCAAAGATCGAAGCCGTGTCTTGGAGCATATGAGACAAGTTTGTACTGATGTGTTCGAGAGAGAACTCGCCGGCTTCAATCTTAGAAATATCTAGAATGTCATTGACAATCGAGAGTAACGCATCGCTGGAAATACGAATTTTTTTAATTTTAGGGGTATGCTCGTCAGGGACACCTGTCTTGAGTAGCAAGCTGCTGATTGAGGTGATTGCATTGAGCGGGGTACGGATTTCATGACTCATGTTGGCGAGAAAGAGGCTTTTGGCTTGATTCGCTTGATCTGCTTTGTCGCGAGCCTGTTGATATTCGTGTAGTGTTTTGCGTAGATTGTGAGACATCATATTGAATGCTTTTGCGGTGTAGGCAAGCTCGTCGCTGCCGATTTCTTTGACGTGAATATCGAGATTGCCGTTTGAGATAGAAGCAGCAGCTCGACGCAACTCCTTTAACCTTGCAGTCAGAAAAGATCCTAGGGCAAACGAAAAAAGTGCAGAGAGTAGCAGGCCCCCGATCCCAATAAAAATCGAGCGCTGTATCGCTTGATAAATAGTAGCTTCCACAGTGACTGTGGAGAGGCCGAACTGAATAGTACCAAAGACAGCATCGGACTCCTGAATTGTGGCCTCGGTATTAAAGCTTTGATCGGTCACTTCTTGGAGGCGGTTATTTTTTTGAAAAGGTACTTCTAGCCTGGCCGCTGGTCCTGCTTCTGCGAGTACTTGAGCTTCACCATCTAAGATACGTGCATAGAGAATGCTCGGATCATGTACCATTTGTTGTACATATTCATCGAGAGAAGCTAAATCAAGAGAGATGACTGCGTCTTTAGAAAGGGTGGAAAACATCGTGGCTAACGACTTGGCTCGCTGGATGATTTCTTTTTCGCCTTGTTGGAAGAGGTAGAGAATATTACTGGTGACGAGAATAGACACCAGAAAAGTTTCGATGATCGCAATTCCAATAATAGTCTTGGTACGAAAGGACATGGCTTATTTGCTTGGTTATAGGCTTTGCTTCAGTTCGCGAACATCATTCCAGTCACTATTTTGCCCGGCTACGAGTCCCTTTAATTTTAGCTCTTGAAGAACTTTCAGCCCTTGTGGGTCTTGATCCATTTTGAGGAGTGCTTGCAACAGCTTTTGCCGTGTTGCTTCATCTACTTGAGGAGAAGTCGCAAATGCATGTGGGGTATATCCCTTGGATGTCCACATGATGCGGAGTTTGTCGGTGGTGGCAGGTTTAGATGTTTTAAAAGTACGCATGACACCTCCACCAGCGGGTAAGATGCCTTTTGCGACATTTTCATATACGGAGTCATGAGATGATACATATTTGGGAGTAAAGGCCACTTTCGCTGCGGTTAAGTTTGCCCGTGGGAGCATGCTAGCGGCAAAGGCAAGGGGTGAAGGGAATGCGAGCGTTAAGCCTTTTAAATCTTGCAGTTGTTGATAGTTAGAGTCTTTGCGTACCACGAGGATGCCTTTGATCTTTTTGTCTTTTGCTTTTGCGAGTGCCATGTACTGACTTTGCTTATGAAAGGTCACGTAGTGGTACGGGTTCATATAGGCAATATCGTAGGCTTGTTGGCCGAGCCTTTGTTCAAATGTGGGGATATCCGGGGCGGTGGTGAAGCTAACTTTGCTCCCGGATGCTTTGCTTAAGTAGTTTGCGAACGGTACCCATTTTTTTGCCAGTTTCACGGCAGCTTGCTGTGGTACAACCCCTAGTGAAAGTGTTTTAGGAGGCGTAGCGATACAAATTTTGCTAGCCAGTAGTAAGAGCAAACCTGTACTCAGGGAGGTAATCAGTCTCATAGAGGACTCTCCTAAGAGGAACGGTAATAGATGTGATCCCTTCTTCGGATCGCTACCTTAGAAAATGAGCCTAGCCCTTATAACCTACTTGTATGTATACTTTTTAGCTGCAAAGCCTCCTTTCGGAGGAGCCCACGATTTATAATAGGTGAGACATGGTTTGAGGAACAAGGCGGTGTTTAGACCTTCTTGAGGATAGATCTGTCTTGAGTTTACGTATCTGGGACTGTATGAGGAGCCTGGTAGATGGCAGAAATTATTGTGGCCGATGATGTGCCGATGATGTGTCAGCTAGCTGCAGCCATTTTGAAGAATGCAGGCCACACCGTATATGAGGTGCACTCAGGGCAAGCACTGATCAAAAAGATCCAGGAGATTCCTGAGATCGAACTTGCTCTGGTGGACATCGGTATGCCTGACTTGAATGGTATTCAGGCTGCCAAGCAGCTGCGTTCCGAACGGGATGTGGACCAGTTGAAAATATGCTTTGTCTCAGGAAATCGCGATAAGAAAACCGTGGTTGAAGCACTGCAAAATGGTGGCAACGACTATATTATGAAACCGATTGATCCTGAGATTTTGTTATCTAAGGTTCGTAAACTACTTGGGATCACAGATCAAGCGCAGTTCGCATCCATCCCTGCTGCCTTGCAAGCAGAGATTGTGGGGATACCCTTTAAAGCAACACTAAAAATATTTGAAATCTCCGAAGTCTCTGCGATGGTGGAATCACCTTTTGAGTTAACCGAATCCAGCATGATCGATTTGGAGTCGACCAAGCTTAATCAACTCTTTGAAGAACAAGCTGTTTTGAAGTGCAAGGTGACTCGCTGTGAGAAGAAAAAAGATCTTTTCGTGTCGAGCTGTGAGTTTGTGGGGATGGTGGATGGTGTTCGAGATAAGATCCGTGCTTTGGTAATCAAGGCACAGAAACTTACGGAAGACTCTTAGTGCTGTGGGCCTTTGGGTGTGTATGTTGACTTTTTAGCTGGGGACTACGGTGCGAAAGCCCCTGTTCCAGAGGCTTTCGACAGGTTTAATTCTGGTGGAGTGTTGGTGTTTGTTGGAGCGAGTGCTAGTTCGTGGTAGTACCAGCGGTGGATGGGATCACAGAACTTGGGTGGTTCGCTACTTGCTTGCCATAAGGGTTTGGGAGCGTGGCGACAGTCGAAGATAGCTGACTTATGGACAAGTCGATGGGAGGGGAGTAGAGGGACCTTCGGTGATTGTGTCACAAAGATAAGTTTGGTTGCTGTCTCGATATCTTGTTGGTTGATGCTCCACCAACTTTGATCTAGAAATTGTGAGTTGCGTGATAAACCAGGCCATTGCTGTGCTTTTAATTCTGGTGCGTAGCTGTTTAACATCGCGGTGAGTTGGTATGTATCCGCAAAGACCATTTGCGGAGTTGCTTTTGTAGCCACGGAACTCGCAAGGTGTGCATACCCTCGGGTTTCTTTAAGGATACGGTCATTTTGGGCTGCGATGGGGATATAGGCATGGTGGCTGTGCAGTAAATAAGCGGCAATGCAAATAAAGTTGATGAGACACGCGGTACGCAACTGTCGTTGTTGGCTTGGACGGGTGATACATGCTAGTAGCCCGATGGCGCCGATGGTGTGCATGGCGGCCCAGTTTGCTTCCACTTTGCCTAGCAGACAAAAGCAAGCAAAGGTCAAAATCGGAACAAAAGTGAGCAACTGCAAATAGCTTATTCCAGCATTGGGGTTGGGTAAACGAAAATAGAGCCGTTTACGATAGCGCCAGTAAAGTATCCACAAGCCCGTAAAGCCATAAAATGCAAGTTGGCCGAGGACAAACTCCAGGGTACGTTGGATCGCGCTTATCAGCCGTTGGAATGGTGTGTGTAGCCTGATAAGGGGCTTTTTCTTGACGAACGGAGTCCTCGATGTTTGTTTGCGGGGTGGTGTAGATTCACGAAAAGTTTGGACTACTTGAGTCGGTTGGAGCTGGACAAACTGATGCTCTAATGTTGATCGAGGTAAGGACATGCCGTGTCGCAGCTGAAATTGCCAGGTAATCCACTTATGTTGCATATTCCACATTAGGTTCGGGGAAAATATGAAGGCAGCAAGGATGCCCCCAAGGTAGAGGTAAGGTGAGCGCAAGTGGTGCGGACGAATTTTGACTACTGCTGCGAGAAAGACCACTCCAAGTATCAAGGCTGTATATTTGGAAAGTAAGGCGTAGCCGCAGCATGCACCTGCAGCGAGCCACCACCGTGGTCGGTCTTGGACGATGGCTTTTGCGCCGAGTAAGGCGGCTGCAGCCCAGAAAAAAAACAGGGGGGTATCGGGAGTGGCAAGAATCGCGGCGAATGTTAGCGCAAGATTACTGAACAAAATTCCCCAGTAGAGGTAGCCGTGCTCGTCGCGAGCTTTGGGGGGCAAACATATCTTGTAGAGCTGCTGGAGAAGCCAGATTCCTGCACTGGTGAGTAGAAGACAAGGTAAACGCACTTGTAAGTTGAGTGGGAGAAAAGTCCACCAGGTGCCCAGCCAAATACACCATGCCACCATGGGTGGATGGTCAAAGTAGCCCATATCGAGATGCTTTGACCAGTTAAGGTAATAAGCCTCGTCTTGGGTGATGGGTAACACGACTGCGAAGCATAGGGCAATCCCAAAAAAAAGCGCGGTAGTGACCGATGATCTCAAGAAGTCGCTCCCTTCGATAGCTGTTCGAGAAAGGTTGTGCGTCGTTGGTGGCTGGTCTGGTTTGCGATGGCCTGGCGCAGTGCACGTTTATCCCCGATGAAAATGGCCAATTTTTTTGCTCGTGTAAGCCCAGTATAGAACAAGTTGCGTTGTAGCATGACGTAGTGGCTCATACTTAAGGGTAAAATCACCACGTCAAACTCGCTGCCCTGCGATTTGTGGATGGTGATTGCATATGCGAGACTAAGTTCTTTGGTTTCATCATTCGCATAAGCTGTGGTACGGGCGCCAAATTGTACGAGGAGCTTGGAGCCACGGACATTGTGCTCACTCACAATGCCGATGTCTCCATTGAACACCTGTTTTTCATAGTTATTCACTGTTTGGATAGCTTTGTCGCCTTGCCGTAGCTCTGCTTTGTTTGGTCGTGAGGATGAAGTAGGCGTAGAGTCGGTGGACGAGATTGGGTTGAGCCATTGCTGTATATGTGTATTTAGGTTGTCACAGCCTAAATAACCACGGTTCATTGGGGTTAACAGCTGAATTTGAGTGAAGGGATCATAGCCGACTGCGGGTAAGGTTTCAGAAACCAGTTTGGTGATAACTTCCAGGGTTTGTTCGTTGGAATCGGTTTCAATAAAGCGACAGTCGGTACCGCTAGAGACAAAAGAGGGCATTTGTCCGCGGTTCATGAGATGGGCTGATTTGACAATGGCGCTTGACTCGGCTTGGCGAAAGACTTCTGTCAGGGTGACATGGGGGATTTGGTGGCAGTTGAGTAAGTCCCTGAGTACTGCTCCAGGGCCTACGGAAGGTAGTTGGTCTTGGTCACCGATCAAAATGAGCTGTGCTGCAGCGCGAACGGCACGAAATAGGTGGCAAGCCAGATAAACATCCAACATAGAGGACTCGTCCACAATGATGACTTGTTCTGCTAGAGGCTTTTCCTCGTTATGTTCGAAAGAGTGGGATTCAGGGTTCCATTTCAGCAGTCGGTGGATGGTTTTCGCCGGGACTTGAGCCACTTCAGCCATCCGCTGGGCTGCGCGTCCTGTGGGTGCGGTCAGCACCACGCTTTTGCCCATGGCACGAAACAGGTGAATCATGGTGTTGACGGTGGTGGTCTTGCCGACACCAGGGCCACCCGTCAGCACAAAGACTTTGGCAGTGGCTGCTTGTAGGATGGCTTGCTGTTGCTGTGAGCTTAAGCTGATCTGAGCTTGCTCCATAAATTTGTGTGTCCAAGACTCTATGCGTTGAGGTGTCTCTTTGCTGAGTGTGGTGATCGGAGTGGTCATGACGCGTTGTAATGCACACGCTGCGAGCTGCTCTTGTTCCTGTAGAAACTGGAGTTGGTAACGCCCTGCATCTTGTGTGATGAGTTCTTCCTGCGTGAGGCTGCGTAAAACCTCTTGCAGGTGTGAATGTAGCTCTTTGGTGCTGATTTGCAGCAGTTCGAGCAGACGCTCTTGGAGGTGGCTGTACTCTATGTAAGTGTGGCCCTCATGCTCTGCCTCGGTTTCGAGAATGTGCATGCAGCCCGCAGCGATGCGTTGCGGGGAGTTTTTAGGGATGCCTGTAGACTGCGCCATTTTGTCCGCGGTGAGAAACCCAATACCGCGGATATCTTTGATGAGTCGGTAAGGGTTTTGCTGGATTTGGGTGAGTGATATATTGCGGTCTGTATAGTGACGTACTGTATTTTCAGCTTTTTTCCCTCCAAGGCCGTGCTCGTACAAAAAAATTAAAAACCTGTTGATACTTTGACGTTCGTCCCAAACCTCTAGAAATTGCTGTAGCTTTTTTTTTGCAACTTTAGGGGTTTGGAGCACTTTTTGTGGGTCATGTTCGAGAATGTCGAGCAGCTCGTCTTTGAAATACTTCACTATTTTGGTGGCTGTCACTTTACCTATTCCAGGGAAGCCGCCTGCTGAAAGGTAGCGGATCATGCCTGAGCGGCTGGCAGGTAGGGTAAAAAAGACGTTCTCGATGCGAAATTGAGGGCCGAAATGGTGGTGAGAGGTCCATTCCCCCTCAAAGTGACAGTGATCCCCAGGTTGGAGTGGGATGAGTACCCCGACGGCGGTAACAATCCGGTTTTGTAGGTTTAGCTCTTGTACTTCGAGCACTGTCCAGCCCGTCTCTTCACTTCGGTGCTTGATCTTTAGGATTTCAACCTTAATTTTGTCATAGGAGGGAGGCATGCAGTGGACTCGGCAGTGGTTTTAATGGGTGCTGTGCACAAATTCTGTGCCCACTTTACACAAAAGGTGTTCAAATTTCTAGTCCGTTAGGCGAATAGATCAAGACGCTTTCTCATAGCGACGATACAAAAGTTTGGAGGTGATGGATGTGTTCGGTTTGCTTTGGATAAAAAGCCTTGTGAGTTTAGGGGTGTGCCGCCCATATGGCTCGTCATAAGTGACTTCCTACGTTGTCGACGTGGGAGTTTTGGAAAGTATATAAGGGAGAGACAAGTATGGTCTTTTGATCGCAAGTTGGAGTAGAGGATCGTGGTCAGAGTGGTTGAGCACGGTCCGTGTTTGACTGTAAAGGCAGTCAGAAATGGAGGGTTATGATTATGAATTGTAGATTTTCTTTTCGTCATATGAAAGCTTCTCAAGCGCTGATGGACTATGCAGAGCCGAAGGTGCTTGAAAAAGTGCAAAAGTTTTCAACGAAACCGATCCAGGCCCGGATCACATTTTCTGTAGAGGGGCAGGATCATATCGCTCACTGTGGTCTTGTGGGTGGTGATGGCTTTAATTTTCAGGTTGTCTCCAACTGCAATGACATGTATGGTTCGGTCGATATCATGGTGGATAAGTTGGAGAAACAGCTACGGCGCCAGAAAGAAAAGCTCAAGGGTCATAAAAACAATCTGAAATTGGCAAGTTTTGCGGTTGATCTTGGCGAAGAGCGTGATGATCCAGACTTGGTTCCTGTGGATGCGGAAGATATTGTGAAATATGTGAAAGCCGTCGGCAGTTAGAGCTTTCGGTATTCATGAGATAAATGCATGAAAGCCGAAGGGGCAGAGCCCCCTTCGGCTTTTTTGTCTATTGCTGTCATACCGATGATGTGAGTGGCAAAGCTTGGCATTGTTTTTTATCCACTTTGTGGATTATGCCATGGCTTGTTGAAAATTCTGGTCGATTGCATCTAAGAAATCGTCAGTCGTGAGGTATTGATCTTCCGTCACACGATTGCCATGGATACAGATCGCGAGATCTTTGGTCATTTTGCCGCTTTCAATGGTGGCGATACAGGTCTCTTCGAGTTTTTCTGCCCAACGCACAAGCTCGGGGTTGTTGTCGAGCCGGCCACGGTGGGCAAGGCCCCGTGTCCAAGCAAAAATACTTGCCATTGGATTGGTGGAGGTTTTTTTGCCTGCCTGATGCTGACGGTAATGTCGGGTTACGGTGCCGTGTGCAGCTTCTGTTTCGAGCGTTTTGCCATTCGGGCACATCAGTACAGAAGTCATTAAGCCAAGTGAGCCAAACCCTTGGGCGACGGTGTCAGACTGCACATCTCCATCGTAGTTCTTACAAGCCCAAACAATTCCGCCTTCCCACTTCAAAACTTGGGCAACTAAATCATCAATCAAACGATGCTCATAGCTCAAGCCGAGTGCTTCAAACTTTTCTTTGTATTCTTTTTGGTAGATGTTTTCAAAAATATCTTTGAAGCGCCCATCATAGGTTTTTAAAATGGTATTTTTGGTGGAGAGATAAAGTGGGTACTTCTTTTGGAGTGCGTATGACATACAAGAGCGTGCAAATCCTTCGATAGATTCGTCTGTATTAAACATCGCCAGGCCGATTCCAGCCCCTTTGAAGCTATTCACCTCCCAAGACTGCTGTTTCCCGTCGGCTCCTTCCCAGACGAGCTTCATAGAGCCTGGTCCAGGTACTGCAATATCGGTTGACTTGTATTGATCTGCATGGGCATGTCGTCCTACCACGATCGGCTTGGTCCACCCACGTACGAGTCGTGGCACGTTTTTGCAGATAATAGGTTCACGAAAGACGGTGCCTCCGAGATAATTGCGTAAGGTACCATTGGGACTTTTCCACATTTTTTTGAGGCCAAATTCTTCGACGCGCCCTTCATCAGGAGTGATTGTGGCGCACTTAATGCCAACGTCGTATTCGGCGATAGCTTTTGCAGCATCTAGAGTAATTCCATCGTCCGTTTTATCTCTGGACTCGATGCTGAGATCAAAATATTTGGTGTTAAGCTCTAGATAAGGAGCAATAAATTTATCTTTGATTTTTTGCCAGATAATTCGAGTCATTTCGTCGCCATCAAGCTCGACAATTGGATTTTTTACACTTATCTTTCCCATTTGTGGACCCTCTTGTGAAAATAGGTACGTTGATCTGCAAAACAGACACGATGCATCATAACTGTTCTGAATGAAGAGTATATAACGATTTCTCACCTCAGCCAATGGAGCATCTCGTTGGCTTTATGCGCCCATTCAAATGGATTTCGTAACTAAGGTGCTGAGAGATAGAATTGAATTGTGCGGGGAAGTTTGCTGACATCGCGTACCGGGGTGCTGGTATCGATAAGTGCTAAGGACTGTGTTTTTTTACCTGGATGAACCGAACAGATGAGTGAATGTGAGAGATGCAATATTTTATAAATTCCTAGTCCTGCTCCGACGGTCTTCTGGTCAATAATCGCATTGCCTTCATCTTTGCGGGTAATTTTATGCACGTACTTAAAAAAATTCTCGCGTGTTAATCCACCAAAAGGGTCTTCGACACATATGGCTGCAAACCTGCCATCAAAACAACAGATGACTTTAGCGGCATCTTTTTTATCCAGCAACATGCGGTTTGTACGTTCTGTCAGTTGATAATCCCGTCCTTTTTTAGCAATGGACAAAGGAGCATCATAAATGGCATTCATGACAAGTTCTTCCCCGACGGAGCGTAAGCTGCGAATGGTGGGAGTAGAAAGTTTGAGTTTTGAAAAAAAATTTTCAATGTAGGCGCACATCTCATGTTTTAAGTCCGAATCAGAAATAGATTTGCGTGCGGTACGGGGTTCATTGCGCCAAAAATCTTTATTTTCAAAAATTTTTCCGGTAAGCATGCGTAGTAGGGTGACGCGCAGTATCACACTCACATACTCCTGGTTGCCGATATGGCCGATAATATGATCCACAGAATGGGAAATAGGATGATTGAGCTGTGAGTTTAGCTCCAGAAAAGGTTGATCTGAGATGAGAATAATTCTGCTTTCGGGGTATTTTGAGCGTACTTGTTCGAAGAGTTCTTCTACAGGATCTTCAAAAACGGCAATATCTATCTGGTGAGCCTCTAAGTGCTGAGTGAATAGTTTGCGGCAATCGAAGCAGAAGACTTGTGCTTGATCCCCTAACATAAGTTTTATTGCTTGGGGAGCAATAATGGAGCTACCTGCATTACGGTGGAAAAATGTGACTGTAAACATAAAATCCCCTACCTTTAGTGTAAACACAGAAGTCTATTCTTGTTTCGGGCGGGATGAAACACTTGTCATACACTTTTTGGTGTCTGCAAGTGTACATGTGCACCTTACTTATTCATGGAAAACACACCTTTATATTAATGTACTTCCACAGCCTGTTTAGCAGCATTCTAACTTTTTGAGTTCATGCTCGCCCATCCATTTTGTGAATGGTTTGATTGTTTTTATGACAAAAAAACAGAGAAAATGTTGCATCTCCAAGAGCTAATGTTTTAAAAATCACCATACTTTTCTTGAGGTGAAGACTGTCATTATTGCCTGTTGGATGGGAAGACTTCCGAGGGTTAACATGACAGTGGGTTTATTTGACTGCGCTTCATCATACGAGTGGATCAGAAGTTATCCATGTCATAAGGAAAATACAATGATAGATTGGCTTGCTGAAAAATTTCACATCGGTGGACCTCTTGTCATGGCCAGTATCACTGCGGTACTTTTGCTTGCCTTGGCAATTACCATCGAAAGATGCTATCGCTACTGGATTCAGTATGATCTGTCGAATACAGCTGGATTTATGGCAGCTATTCAAAAAATGATTATGAATAACTCGATCGAAAATGCGATTCGGATGTGCAAGCGTGCCAGGCCGAAGCTACTGCCTTATGTGCTTTCGGAAGGGCTCAAGCGTGCGAATAATTCCGCAGAAGAAATTGATAATGCTATCCATCATGCTTCGCTTTCGGTGATACCTAAAATTAATAAGCTTATAGGTATTTTGGGTACCTTGGCAAACGTCGCAACTTTATTAGGTCTTTTAGGAACGATCTTTGGATTGATGAAATCTTTTGGGGGAGCGGCAACTGCTACGGGGGCACAGAAGCAGACTATTCTTGCGGAAGGAATTTCAGAGGCACTGACAGCAACCAGCTATGGTCTAAGTGCTGCACTTTTTTGTATTTTAATGCACGGACTGTTGACGATGAAGCAGCAGGCTATCGTAGCAGAAATCCAGAAAAATTCTGCCAAACTTACGGATATTTTGTTTACTCGCAGCATTAAAATTAAGGGATATCGTGAGAAGTAACCTTTAGTCATAAATCGCTGAGGTCGTGTATGTCCAAGAAGAGAAAAAGCCTTGATCCTGTCAAAGATGCGATGGTCGAACTGAATGTGATGCCTTTTATTGATATATTCTCTCTTCTCTGTACTTTCTTACTCTTTTCTGCTGTTTTTGTTTCTATTGGGGTGATGGAAGTGCAGGTGCCTTTTTTGAGTAATGCAGCTCCTCCTAAAGCGGAGGAAAAAAAGAAGTCTACGCGCAACTTAGAGATTAAAATAGAAGTTTCTAAAAAAGACGTAAAGTTAACCAGTTCGTTCACGGAAGAGCCGGTTAATGAAAATACGCAGGCGTATGGCTTAGATTCTTCAGGTTTGACTGAAATGCATAAGCAGTTGGTGAGCCTCAAACTAGATCATCCGGACTCGGACAGTGTGACTCTGTTTATTGATGATGAGGTGGTCTATGATGAGATTGTGGATGTCTTAGACCAGATAAAACTACGCTATCCTAGCGACTCTCCTAATGTTTCAAGTCAGAATAATGAAGGAAAAGACGTTTTTTTATATCAAAAGGTTATTTTTGGTAGCGTCCTCCTCTAGCTTCTTTAGTCAGGATTTTATATGGCTTCCGTAGGAAACGATGATGGCGAACAGATATCTCTGAATATCATGCCCATGCTAGACATTTTCAGTATTTTGATTCTGTTTTTGCTGATGAGCTTTAGTACTGATCCTGTCAGTCATGATTTAAATGGGTCTGTAGAATTACCTGAGTCGGACACCTTAAACTCATTGGATGAAGTTCCCACCGTAGCAATCACCCGTAAGGAACTCATCGTCAATGATAAGACGATTGCACCTATTAATGCCGGAGAACTCCCTAAAAAATATATTTCCCAAGGGGCTGTTTATGATGTGTTCAAAGAGCTGGAAAAGCTTGCAGAAGCCAATAAGAAGTTTGTGAAAAAGGAAAATAAGAAAAATGCATCCACCTTAACCATTGAAATAGATAAAGGACACTCTTTTAAACTCATCAAAAGTATTATGGTATCAGCACAGCAGGCAGAGTTTGTTGTCTTTAAGATGATGGTCTCTAAATCTCGCGGTTAGCTTGGCAAAGAAAGGCTTTCCTATTTCTATGTGTTTGTATGACCTTCATAAACAGCCGTGCTCCATTAAAAAAAAATTAATCCTTTTTTTAGGAGTGTTGGCTTTCTCCTCATCAGCGATTGCTGTAGAACAAAGTGGAAATTTCAAGGAATTTGAAGTACGCGTGATCCGCCCTCGCTACTTTCAAAAGCGGGGTTCTTTCGAACTTGGTGTGAAAGGGATGACGATTACCAATCAAACCTTTATTTACACCTTTCTAGGCTCTTTGTCGCTAGGCTATCATTTTTCGGAGTCTTTAGGAGTAGAGTTTTTTGGCGCGAGTGGTAATTCTATTCTGAAGCGAGATACGGAGATTTTAGCTGAAGAATTCGATATTAATACCCAAATATTGAGGACTCAAAGCCTCTATGCAGCGAATATGCTATGGACACCGATGTATGGCAAATATCAACTATCGAGTGGACGGGTGGTCTATTTTGATACAGCTCTTTCTGTTGGTCTAGGAGTTACGGGAATTGGCTATGTTTTTGATCACTGTAGTGTCGCCCGTGATGAGCAGCGTCGTGCAGCGCATACCTCTCAATACGCAACTTTCTCGATTGGCCTTGGCCAGCGTTATTACATGAATGAGTTCTCTGCGTTACGCTGGGATTTAAGATCCTATATTTTTAATTCAGACGTGCGTGATGGATCTTGTGTGGAAGATCCAACAGCCAGTGCAGAGTATAGTCAACAAAACAACTTGACTATAGAACTAGGATATTC
>JAPPOJ010000295.1 GCA_028817975.1 Zetaproteobacteria bacterium
GGGTGGGGGTGGCGTGGGCTATATGTCCCTTCTTGAAGAGGGGGGAATGGCATAGGAACACGTGGATCGAGGTAGTTGGGGCGCCAGTTGAACGGAGAAAACATGGAGATCCCCAGGGTCCATTTGTTGCACCGCGGGTGGTGCTTGGATTTGCGGATCTTCTTCTTTAGGGGAAATCCGTGTGCGGAGGAGATAGGGAGATGGATGAAGTTGGAGCGGTAGCGTCCGCGTGTTTTGAGTTGTAAAGCAGGGGTGGGAGCGGGGACGGTGATTTTTACACATTGTCCGAGTAAGCGTAGTGCTCTGCTTTCGGAGTAATGGGAAATATCGATGGTGTTTTCCTCGGTGCATGCCTCAGGGATGGGAAATCCGACTTCGGCATGTTGTTGGAGTACTCCTTCTATAGGGGGCGTGAGTTCCACGGGGTGGGGGAGCGTCTCCTCCTCGGGGCTGTCTTCAAAGCGGGCGACAAGGGGGAGATGATCGGAGTAGCCTTGCCCAATGTGGCGGGTATAGCGGCGTTCTTTGAAGGCTTGCCAGCGAAAAGGGGTGTGGTCTGCATCTAGCAGCATCTCTTCCGCGCCGCTACCTTGACCGACGACACGAAAACTACCCTGCTGATATATAAGGCCTTGGTGGTGGAAAAAACCTTTGCTCACCAGCATGTGGGAGAGGTGCTGATAGCTGCCGTTAAAGCTGGTTTCCCAGCGTTTTTCAACGGGTAGCTCGAACCAGAGGTTGTAGAGACGGTTTTGTTTAGGGTCAATCATATCTTGCTTGTTATGGGTCTGGTGGAGAGCTTGGAATGCGGGCTCGAAGATAAAGGCGTTAAAATCCCCAAGCATGACCACTTGTAGGTCGGGATCTTGGGCTAGGGCTTGGGTGTAGTGTTCCCACATGGCTGTAGCACATAAGGTGCGTATGGCATCGCTGTGCTTTTGGCGGCGTGATTTAAAGTGGGCGTTGTAGAGCAGTACGCGTTGTCCTTTATGATTGAGTTCGACCACTTGAATATCACGTGCGGAGCGGGGGTCTCTGGGAAGGTCAATGGTAATAGAGGGCAACGCCTTTACAGGGAATTTAGCAATAAAAGCGGTGGTCACCGACGTAGGTGTTTCTTCATTCTGGGGGCCAAGCAGCAGAGTCTGATAGCCGAGTCGGTGTAAGGACTGGCCTAGAGTGGTGCGGCCCTGGACGGGCATCTTCCAAATTTCTTTGAGGTCGGCACTGTTTTCGAGTTCTTGTAGGCCGACAATATCGGGTAAGTCGGCAATGCGCAGTGCGGTGAGGAGATGACGGGCTTTGTGCTGAAAAGAGCGCTGAGAAATCCAATTGGAAAAACGGGCGGAATAATCGGGATAGACAAATTTAGCCCTTTCTGGGGGAAAGTCAGGGGGCAAGGGAGGTTGCGGGTGATGGTCCCAAAGGTTTTCAACGTTATAGGATGAGATGGTGAGTGCGTAGGTGGATGATGTGGGGTGCAGTAACGAAAGGTTTACTGTTGCGAACAAGCAGTGTAAGGCAACTCTCAACCGGTGGCGTCGCATAGTCTCTCCATACTGTGAACAAAGGGAGGATTCCCGAATGCAGAAAGCACTTCCGCCCACAGTTATCATGAGAATGTCATGATAACAACTTGAATTCTGAGCGCAAATACATGAGTATGTGCTTTTGACTATTTTTTGCGCTTCTAAAAGGAATACACTTGAAATCTTTATCGATGCGATCTCTGCCGCGTTGGCAGCCTTCTGCGCAAGTTTACCGCATTCCTGGCTCGAAGAGTGTGACCAACCGAGCGTTGCTCCTTGCGGGGTTGGGGACGACTCCGGTGACCTTGTCGAATGTGCTGCAAAGTGAGGATACCCAGACGATGTTTGATGCTCTGACGGAGATGGGAGTTGGTTGGCAGCATTTGCAGGGAGGACAGCTGCATGTGACGCCCTCGGTGGGGCGTGAGATCGGTGAGCGCCACATTTATGTGGCGAATGCGGGGACGGTCGCGCGCTTTCTGCTGCCTGTATTGGCGGCAACACCGGGAGTTTGGGTGTTGCGTGGGACGCCGCGGATGCATCAACGTCCGATTCAGCCTTTAGTTACCGCCTTGAATGAGGCGGGGGCGGCGATTACATATCTGCAACGTGAAGGGTTTTTTCCTCTCCAGATCACGGGTGCTGCATTGCGGCTGGACCGCCCTTTTTGTCTGCCCAATCAGGTAAGCTCGCAGTTTGTGAGTGGTTTGATGTATTTGGCGGTGGTGACCGGAAAACGGGTGACTTTAGGCAATCTCTCTGGATTGGTGTCGCGACCTTATGTGGAGCTTTCACGTGCGGTGTTTCGTGGCTTTGGCTTTCAAAGTCATCTGGATGCTACAGGGGATGTCTTGCAAGTGGAAGGAGTCCCCACGGCATCGCCTTCGCAGGTTTTCGCGATCGAGTCCGATTTTTCCAATGCATCTTATTTTCTGGCTGCAGCGGCCATTGCAGGTAAAGAGGTACGGCTACAAGGCTTATGCGCCCCTTCGATCCAAGGGGATGCGCAGATCTTGGAATACTTGCAGCGTATGGGGTGCTCTTGGGAGTGGTTGGAAGATATTTTGATCTTCCGGGGAGCGCCGCAGCTGCAAGCGTTGCAGGCCGATCTGGCGGACTGTACGGATATTGCGCCTACTTTGGCTGCGGTGTGTGCTTTCGCCCATGGCCGCTCCTGTCTTACGGGCTTGCAGAACATGCGCTATAAGGAATGTGACCGGACCACGGTGGTGGCGCAATGCTTGCAGAGTCTGGGCGTGCAGCTAAACTATGATCTTCATAGCTGGCATATTGAAGGTGCTCCAGAAGGACGGGGTTTACGCCCTGTTGTGTTTGACCCCTGTGAGGACCACCGTATGGCGATGATGTTTGCGACCCTGAGTGCAGGGGTGGTGGGGTTGCGTCTCCTCAATCCTGAGTGTGTGGCTAAGACATTTCCCGATTTTTTTGCCACGTTTTACCAAGACTGATTTTGAAACCAAACTTTGGGGGGAGCATACCTGCAGAGCTAAACCTCGTGACCTGTAGACTCTTCTACAAAGATTTTCTTTCCAATCCGATTCAGGTTCTTGACTAAAGGCTCTAAAAATTCTTTTGCACGAGGGTTGCGCACATCCTCAATAAAGTACTTGCTGACCTTGCTTTGAAATATCTCTTGTGACGTAAACCAGCTGGGATCAAAATTTGAACCAAGTTTAGCATAAGCAGCATCATAGGATTTATTAAAAACTTGCCTCTTTGGATCTAGGAAAGTAATCCATGCTTGTGTCTCCGCAACCCGGTAGGCTATTCTACCAATCGTGTCAGGAGTAGCAGCACTTCTGGCGGCACTTCTGGCGGCACTTCTGGCGGCACTCCTGGCTGTATTACTGGCCGCATACCAGGCTGTAAAACTGGAAGTACTCTGGACAGCACTCTTGGCAGCATCATTGGAAGCATACCAGGTGGCACTTCTGGCAGTACTCCTGGCTGCATCATGGGCTGTTTCATAGGCTGTTTCATGGGCTGTAAAATTGGAAGTACTATGGACAGCCATACTGGTAGCATCATAGGCTGCACCATGTGCAGCATACCAGGCAGCATAGGAGGTTAAAATGACCGTAACGGCATGTTTTTTCCACTCCTCAGGGCTTGTGAACGGAGCCTCTTTCTCCTGGAGAAATTGAGTGAAGAAAAAATCTTCTATGGTAAGCATTTCCAGCAAATGGTCCGGCTCTTTACCCTCTTGTGCTGCTGCAACCGCAGAATCTATCCATTCTTGACCGATGCGTTCTAATTCTTGTGAGTCGACCACTTGCTTTGCCATGTTTTCTACTATCTCTTCCTCAAGGTCGTCGAAATAAGATTTCCGATTCTTGTCTTCAACACAAGACCTAAGAGGTTTGAGATAACGTTCTTGAGAGAGCACTTCCGCAAATTCTTGGGGGATCTGTAACGTAGTTGCGAGAACTGTGGGAGTCAAACATAGAAAGACACAGGAAAAGACAAAAGATCTCATGGACATTGTTGTTTTCTTATAAGAGATGAGTACGTTTGAAAACCATCTGCAAGATTTGCAGTTGGTTTCAAGAGATAAAAACAGGCTTTCCATAAAAGTTAGATTGGAATATAGCAGATAAATGGACACAAAAATAGTCCATTCCTTTCTATATTTCGAATGTTTTGGGCCCCATATGTGGTGCGGATGGATCAAGAAATTAAAGCACCTTCTGTAACATCTCTCCAAGGTGGGTGAGGGTTGCTTCCATATCGTCGCGCAGGCCGCTGGTGGTTTGTACCTCGAAGAGGTAGAAAGGAGCGAGGGTGGGCTTTTTGACCACGGACTCACGAACAAATTTGAGCTTGGCAGTCTCAGGTACAGGGCTGTTGTGTAGGCTAATCGATTTTAGCTCGGACTTATTGAACTGTGCGAGGCCCGTGGCTTTAAAGTGGGTTGAGGTAAAATCTATCTTGGCGGAGTTTGCCGTGCTCTTCAGACGAACATCGGAGTGAATGGTAATGTCACCAAAGCTTTTGAGGTAGTGCTCGCAGGTCGAGGTCGGAGTCATGAGGGTGAGTTGATCTTGGGGCTTGCAGTTATTAAAAAAGTTGCGGATGTGTTGCAGGATAGTAGGATAGTTTTGCGGACCGAGGTTGGTTGCATGTAGGATGCACTGTTGAGTCGAGATAAAGTGGTGGCCTTGCTTGCTGGAGTAGGCATGCTCGGAGACAGGCTCGGTACACTCTAAGTTAGGTTGGGGTGCGACGGTGGCATGTGCCGTGACCCCAGTTAAAAAGAGTGTGAGCAAGACCATAATGACGTGGAACGATGGTATTTTATGGGACATCATTGTATATCCTATGTTGAAACAACAAACCTTCAGCGTAGATGCAACGGCATCTCGATCCTCTATATGTCAACATATGTGGATAGGCCAAAGTTAGCAATATCTGCGTCAAAAAATGTTTACACTTAAACGAGAGAGAAGTATTGATGAATCAGATCGTGAAGCACCATCATTTTGTATGGCCCGAATTCTTTTTTTGTGTTCTATGTTGTCTGTTTGCGACTTTTGTGGTGTTGACCAATACTGCAGGGGTAAAATTGTTTTACGTTGCAGGCATGTCGTTGCCTACCAGCTGCTTGTGGTATCCGTTTACGTTTTTAATTACGGATATTGTGGGTGAGTTTTACGGTGAGCGCCGAGGCTATTTTTTGGTGGTGATGGGCTTTTGTCTGAGCCTGCTAGTGATGCTGTTTTGTCAGGTCTCGATTCGTCTACCTGTGTCTCCCTATTATCCTGCTGGTGCGGCGTACCATGAGGTCTTCTCCCCTACTTGGAGGTTGATTGCGGCGTCCATGGCGGCCTATCTTTTAGCTCAAGCCGTAGATGTGCGTATCTTTGAACTTGTGCATCGGACCACGGGTCCACGGTACCGTTGGTTGCGGAATAATGTGTCGACGATGGTGGCTCAGCTGGTAGATACGGTGACGGTACAGTTTTTGTTTATGTGGAACAACGAAGCCGTGTTTACGGGAACGATCGGGGATCTCTTGGGGATCATGGCGGCGACGTATGGGGTGAAGGTGTGTATTGCGCTGATCGATACCCCTCTTTTTTATTTGGTGACGTCTCTGGTACGTCGAAGGCCTGAATTTAGCCTGGCTAAACTTCCAAATAGCGACTCAAGATTTGCTCAATGACACTGGTCTGAAAGGGTTTGACACACCAGGCTTTGACACCTGAGAGTCGGGCAAGATCGATAATATTTTTGTCGTCTTCGGTGGAAATCACCACGCAGGGAATGTTGCCATACTTGCCGCTGGTGTTGAGTACGATTTCTTTGATCATGGTGAGTCCGTCCATTTGGGGCATGTGTACATCAGCAAACACCATGGCAACATCTTTGTTGCGCTTGAGCTTGCTGAGGCCATCATAGCCGTCTTCGGCTTCCACCACTTCGTGGGAAAGTTGGGTCAAAATTGCATTCAAGCTCGCCCTTACCGTGGGAGAGTCGTCTACAATTAAAATTTTTGCCATTGCTTGCCTCCATCCTCTGTGTATGATCGGGTGAAAAGCATCCCTGCTGGGGGGCTACCCCAGCAGTAAGACGTGTCCCCCTTTGATTTTATCAGCTTCATTACGGAAAGGTTGCTCTATAATGACCTCCTCTTTAGACTTGGAACTTGCTTGTCTAGAGCAGACAGATTCGACCAACACCGAGGCTTTTCGCTGTCTTGCGCAGGGGAAACAGCCACCGTTTGCGGTTCTTGCGCGACGGCAATCTCAGGGCAGGGGGCAGCAAGGACGCCGTTGGTATTCCGATCAACCCGGAAATCTTTACCTGAGTATTGCGCTGCCCCCAGCTTGGTGTGAGCGTGCGTTTTTGCCTTTCTTATCTCACTTTGTGGGCGTCGAGGTGGTGCGTGTTTTGCAGCAAATGGCCGGTGAACGTACTTTTGTACTGAAATGGCCCAACGATATTTTGCTGGAGCGCAAGAAGTGCGGAGGGATCTTGGTGGAGTCGAAAGGTACGGGAGCACAGCTCACCCAGGTGGTGGTGGGTATTGGCTTGAATCTTGCCACTGCGCCCGTGCTTGGTCCTCAGACGGGGTATCTGGCCACGGCTATCTGGCCTTCTCACCAGGCGCCGGATGCGCAAGCCGTGGCGACAGCGATCTGCAAAACTTACCATAACCAGAGGTCCTTTCTGGGTGCCTGGGCATGCTTTCAACCTCAGGTAGCGCAACAGATCTGGCTGTACCAAGACCAGTTGGAGGAAATTTATCTCAGTACCGGCCTCAATGGGGAAGGACAACTGTGCTTACGCCATATGGTCAGTGGCCAATGTGTGGAGGTGACCACAGCTGAGCACGGTTTTGTCATGGCAGCACTGAGTTGTCATTGCTTGCCCGAGTGTATTTACTTTGCCCGGCAACGGCAACTCCAGGTGCGTTGCACGCGTGGGTGCTGTGGTCCCTGGGTGTTTAAAGATGTGGCGTTTTTGTCGCGGGACCTGCTTCGTCAGCTCCCTTGGAGTA
Source organism: Zetaproteobacteria bacterium (assembly GCA_028817975.1). Taxonomy (GTDB): domain Bacteria; phylum Bdellovibrionota_B; class Oligoflexia; order Oligoflexales; family Bog-1112; genus JAPPOJ01. The sequence goes on from JAPPOJ010000295.1 coordinate 7,051, forward strand.
TGATGATGGATAAGTTTGGCCTGTATGCACCTCAGCTTGTACATGCATGGCCTGTGCGGCGTGTTGAAGCAGTTCAGGAAGGGAGAATAGATTCATGGTAAAAACAGCATCCACCATGCTGAAGTTAGGTTCGCAGCTGGAAGGTTTTCACCTTTTAGAGCCGAAAACAAAGAATAGGGTTGCGCTGTCAGATGCGTCAGGTGGCGTAGATGCCTATTTGGTGCTGTTTATTTGTAATCATTGTCCCTTTGTGGTGCACATTGCAGATAAATTGGCCCAGGTTTGTAACCAGTGGCACAGTATGGGGGTCGCGGTGTACGCGATTAACTCGAATGATGTGGAGCGTTATCCTGAAGATGATCCCTCAAAAATGGTTGATTTTGCCAACCGTTACGGATTTAAGTTTCCTTACCTATTTGACCCTGATCAAACCGTGGCACGGCAGTTTGATGCGGCCTGTACCCCTGATTTTTTCTTACTGAATGCCCAGCGTCGTTTGGTCTATCGTGGGCAATTTGATGATAGTCGCCCTGGAAATGATGCAGTAGTGACCGGAGCGGATCTTTCCCGTGCAGTGGAAGAACTCCTGGCCGGCAAGCAAGTCAGTGGGGATCAAAAGCCCTCGCTCGGGTGTAATATAAAATGGAAGCCGGGAAATGAACCGGCGTATTTTTGAGGATTCTCCTTCCGCTCTCAATATGGGTTGAGCCAAGCGTAGGGGGTACGCTGCGGAAAAGGAATCGCTATGGCTAAATCCATCATTGATCAGACGGCTGCCTGGATTATTGGAGTGATGTGCTCCGCGCTGTTCTTTGGTGGTATCTCTATGGTGGTGAAGGTCGTAACCTATAAAAGCAAGAAAGACGAGCAAAAGATCGACAGTGCTGCGATTATGGAGCACTTTTTTGAGGATGCTCCAGATGATAAACCCTCTGCACCAGCCTCGTCGCCGGAGACACCGACTCCTAAGCCGAACACCGCAGCGAATCCTGCCGGCAAGCCAGTTGCCCAGGCTAAAAAAGAGATGCAAGACACCTCGTCGCAGGCGCGTCCTTCAGCTAAAACAGCAGCAGAGCAGCCCGTTGCGGAAGCTTTGCAAGAGCCTTTGTCGTGGAGTTATCGCGGGAAGACCGGTCCGGATTACTGGGGAGACATTGAAAAGACTTTTGTAGACTGTAAGTTAGGGCGGCATCAATCTCCGGTGGATCTCGTACGGGCGCGCTTGGAGTATGAGCTGAAGGAATACACGCTCGATTATCGTCAGTTGCAGGTGACTTTAGCTCCTCACCCCTTGTTGATGCGCCTGAATGTGACTTCGCCGCACTCGACGGTGCGTGGGCAAACACGGTTTACGCTGAAATTTATCGACCTCCACCTGCCGAGTGAACACCTGGTGGATGGCCTGCCTTATGACGGTGAGATACAGCTTTGGCACCAGGGGAAGGAGCGCTGGTTAGCGATTGCTGTTTTTCTTGAGGAGACAGGCCAAGAAAATGCGGCGTTGCAAAAATGGATTGCCTTGCAACCAGAATCTACAGTAGAATTCGACCTAAGTGAGTTGGGAGGCCTGTCGGGTGCTTACTTTGCCTACCGTGGCTCGCAAACCCATCCCCCCTGTCGGGAAGAAGTCGATTGGATTGTGTTTAAAAAAACGTGGACAGCTTCCACAGAGCAGATCAATCAGCTGTTGCGCAGGTATCGCAGCAATGCGCGCAAGGTGCAAGGGCTATTCAAACGTGAGATTCGTGTCAGCCCTGCCTTTAAGTGAGGCTGACAAATAAATAAAGGAGAGTTAATTGGAAACGTTGATGTATGCGTTGTTGCGGGTGATCCTGATTGCGCTGAGTTGGTTGCAGTATTTGGTGTTTGCCTCGGTGATTATCAGCTGGTTGGATGCGGACCCGCGCAATAAGATCGTCTCCACCATCCATGCCATTACCGAACCCCTGTATCGTCCCTACCGTAAGCTGTTGCGGGATGTCAACCTGGGACCTTTGGACCTTGCCCCTTTAGGGTTGTTGATGACCATTGTGTTCTTTCAGATTATCATCTCTCGTATGATTGGGCACATGTAGGCGGTCCCCTTGTTAAGGCAGCAGCTCTGTGCCTTTCTTGCCATCACTGTGTAAAAGCTATGCTGCATACTGTGTGCCTCTCAGCAGGAAGGCAGCATATCTTATGCACAAGCTGCCATACGTAACCCCGTATTATAAAAAATACCCTTGTGAAATAAACTGTATTGTGGGTGGGTTGCAAAAAAAACTTTCCCTTTGTTTTTTTGAAGGTTAAACAACAAAAGTTCTTAAAATATATAAATTTTAAATAAGGTAAATTTAAAAAGTGTTGTATGTATATTTAGTTTTCATCTCTATCTGCTCGGGTCTCTTGTATGCGCAAAATGAGACGCCTTCGCGGCATACCCCGATCAGTGATGTTTCCCGAACCATCTGCAAGCAAGCACGGCTGTACCCTTGTAAGATCTGTGCTAGGAGCTTTACGAGGTCTGGACACTTGAAGTATCATGTGCGTGCGGTGCATGAGCAGGCAAGACCTTTTGTTTGTGAGGATTGTGGCCAACAATTTAAGAATCCCGCACATTTTAAATCACATGCTGGCTATGTGCATAAGCAGGCACAACCTTTTGTTTGTCAGGACTGTAAGCAAAGATTTCGTCAATATTCGCAACTCAAAAAACACGATTGTACGGTACATGGTCAAGTAAAACCCTTTGTTTATGATGCCTGTGGCCAAGGGTTTGTGGGTTCGTCAAGCCCAGAGCAGCATGTAGATTCGGTACACCAGGTCTTTGTCCCTCAGGTCGTTACGCCTCCAGTCGTTGCTCCTCTAGCAGATGTATCTCCGAATATGGATGGTGTCGCTCATCTGCCTGATGCCGACGCTATATTTGATTCCTTTGCATTTGAGCCTGTACGGTATGCAGAGGAAGTCGATCTTGATGGCTTTATGGAGGGTATTTTGGGCTTTGACCATGAGCTGGTACTCGAAGGTGATGGGAACGGTGTTGTGCAACAAGACAAAGGTGCTTTTCTGGATCAAGTTTTGAGTGATGAGCCGTAAAGACTTTCTTTTTAGCTTATGTCTTGTCGTACAAGTGGTGTGGCTCCACCCCGTGTGCGCACCTGCTGCACACGGGGTGGAGCCACAGTCTGGACCTAACGCGCAGCGAGGGGGATGTTATCCCAAAGCTGGGCGGCTACTCCTGGAGTGATGCGCTTGTACGGGTCTGGATGGGACATCTGCTGTAAAATATGTGCTTCTGCAGGCTTAAACAGGGGAGCCTTAAAAAAGAACAGGTTTGACCGGCCTTTTTTGTTGTTGTCACAGACCTGGATGTTGCTCATGTGATCCTTGTGGAGTCGATCGCCGAGCACGGTCATGGCCAAGCTGTAAGAGATAGCCTTGCTGTCATGATGGGCGTTGACTTTTTTGTGGCGGAATACTTCCGGGGCGACGGTTTCGATCGATCCTCCAAAGGTAAAACGTTTGGGGCTACGTTGGGCGAGGCCGAAGTCCATAATTTTTAACTTGCCACCTGGAAACACAACGATGTTGCGTGGTTTGATGTCCGTATGGATCAGGGCATTTTCAGCGAGCTGTTTGCCTTGCTGCAATAACTGGCTGATTTCTGGGTGACTGAGAGGCGTTGAGCCAGGCCGATCACGACGCGCATTGAGATCGCCTTCCGCTGCGTACTCCGAAGCTAAGTAAAAAGAACTGCCTTTTTTGACCGCTCCGTAATATTGGAGACAATCTTTGCAGGAACCGTCCATCAGAATGGCGATCTCGTTGAGGTTTTCAATACGATGCGAACTCATTTTTTTGAGTGCATACTGAACACCGTTTGCGCGGCTAATGCGGGAGACATAGCCGTACTCCCCACCCCCAATGTGGGTACCAGCATCAAAAAGGCTGGCTACCTCTTGAGTGGTTTTATGGAAATCATCTCGCACGGTTTCCCAGATTTGCCCTTGCTCGATGCCTTGCACGCCAAACATTAATGGCTCACCCTGTTTCAGATACTCTTGGACAAAGTTCAGGGTGTTATCTGTAATCCAGAGTGATTTTTTACCCTTCAAGCGACGTAGGGCATGGCTTTTCTTGGCGATGACCCGCCCAACTTGGGCGCCTTGCTTAGTGGTGATGCCTGGATAGTGTTCCAATAGCAGTTGGTAAGCAGGCGTGTCTAAGTTGACACGAATCCCATTGTTCATTCCCAAAGGGAGGCGGGTGATTTTTTTGACCAAATGCGACAGCTCATCTTGTTCGAGGTCCACGGACCTGAGCAACATCGCTTCGAGGTTGTAGACAGGCACCAGGGGGTTGGTGTGGGCACCACGGCGGCTAAAACCACGGACAAAGTCATTGCTGCTGGCTGTGAGGCTCATCAGGTCCTGAGTTTCGTGAATGTCATTGCCAAGGCTGCTATGGGAGAGGCTGAGCCATAGGAGTGTGCACAGTACCTTGTTCAGCGGGCTGATTTTCATGGCTCTACTCCTTTGTTGAGTTAAGGATGTTTCTTTAGTTTGTCCCTGTTGTACAGGCAAAGGCCAGTAGCTGTAAACCAAAGACGACCCCCCCAGCTATGGTAAAGCTCTCGGAGGTGTCTGTTGCAAGGCCGGCGTTGCGTTGGGTTATGAGTAAGACCAAGCCGTTCACGAACATAGCGGGTCCAATAGATAGGGCTAAATGTATTGGCAATGAAAGCTTATGTTGTGAAGCTATTCTTGGAGTTACCCCGTAGGATAGCATGGTTAAGGGGATACCTAAGCCAAGGCCTAGACCGGTGGATACCTGAAGGGGTCCTCCTGTGTGAGCTGAATGTATGAGCATAGGACCTAGAATGAGAGTGCTGCCCCAAGCCCCAGCTGTGAGCATAAAAGCAGCTGTCAATAAACGTTCGGCAACTCTACCCGCTCTTGCGTGTGCGTTAGCTTGTGGTTGTGCAACTTGTATTCTTTCTTGTGGCATGGGTTCCTCGATCTGTACGTCCACATAGTCTTCGTCCACTGGAGGCGCGACGTTCTCATAGACCTGGTGATAAAACTGGGGGACGTCGACCTCGGCGGTGGTAAAACGTTCGGCAGCTTCGGCTTCTTGGATCTGCTTTTGGTTGGCTTGCCACCACTCGGGAGCAAGCACTTGGAGTTGAGCGGAGACGCTCTTGCGCTGACTCCAGCGGAAGGTGGCGCCACAGCCGCCGTTTGCGTCGCCTTCTTGAGCGTCGGAGCTGGTGCACTTCATGTTGGCACAGCCATCATAGCGGATGACGGCCCGGTCACAGTGGGGGCAATAGCCAAAACCACCTGAAGTTTTGGCCCGGACGAGGCCCTTTAAAAACTCGACTTTTTGGCGGATGGCCTGTTGGTCACAGAGGGAGTCCCCATGGGCGGGGGCGTCACAGTGGAAGCACTGCTCGGTATCGCACTTGCTGCAGGTGCCGGCAATGCCTTGGTCTTTGTTTTGGGCATGGGGAGTAAGGATGCCACCTTGCTTGCAGCTGCGGCAGGCGAGAAAGGACTTTAAGCTGGGGAGTGCTTGGGTAACAAGCATCTGCCGCAGCTCAGGCTGCTGGATGAGGCAGTTCTGTAGCATCTCGGTGAGGACGATGCCGTCACATCCGGGTTGAAGGCAGGCGAAGCCTGGTTTGTCCGCGGAGTTTTTAAGTGAGGCGGCGAGGCCGTTGAGAAGGCACTCGGGATGATAGTGATGGGCACAGTCGAAAGGTACAGAGCTTTGCATATTTTCCTCATCCAAACAAATCTGGCAGGTCTGAGTTTCGCTGAGGTCGACCATACAAAACTCAGGCGTGCCTGTGCGGGTGGTGTCCAGCAGTGCTTGGAGCTTTTGCGCCGTGTGGCGATCCATGGGGTGAAACTGCTCCAGAGGGGTAGTGGAGATGAGCTGAGCGATGTTTTCTGCGTCGATGGTGGTGGAGCTTGAGCCAGCGTGTGCCCAAGCAGACCATAGTATGGTGCTCAGCATGGTGTAAAGTTGGATGACTTTCATGGATTTTTTCCTTTTTTATTGGATTTTATTTTCAGTAAAATAGCGAATGATAAAACACAAAGCAAGTTTAAATATTATTGTTTTGCGTCAGGTGGGTGTGCGCTAGGAGTAAGCTTTCAGGAAAAAAAGGGAAGTTTTGGAGGTCGATAAAACAAGTTATTATGGGTTGACATTTTTGAAATTAATCCCTAAAAATAGGCAATCTTTATTTTGAGGAAAAATTTAAAATGCGATTTTCAACACACTTTTTATGTACGCGACGCGTGGTGGCGATGCTCTTTGGAGTTCACACGCTGTTTGCTGTGCTTGCGCCGGGTGCTGTGGCACAGACCTTTGAAGCGACCGCCGATATCCGTCACCATAACTTGCAGCCGATGCAGGTGAATATGCCAGAGATGGTACGCGCGGCGAAACTACGTAACTACCACCAAGTGGTCCAAGGCCTGGTACCGCTGGTAAATCAATATTTGGGCGGTACTCCCATCCAAGCCAGCAAGATAGAGGTTCGTCAGGTGGCGATTAAGCTTCCGGCGATGCTCCAAGGCAATCCTGAGCGCAAAGGCCACTCTATTCTTACGATCAATCATGAAATGTATCTGAATGCGGTTCAACACGGGGTTTACACCCGTGAGGAGATGCCTCAGGCGGTGATCATCACGCTTTTCCACGAATTGGTGCATGCTTGGCAGGCTAAAAATCGCTTTCGTAAGTTGAGCCATGCCCAGCTTGAAGGACATGCGACCTTTGCCCAGACGATCTTTAGTATGGATTATGGTTTGGATGCGATTAACCAAAAAGGTTTTGCTGCGTTTCAAAGTAGTCGGACGATTCAAAGTTTTACCGGTGCCAACTTGCTGTTGGCCTGGGGGCTGAAAACCTTCTTCTCCAAACGTTATTTACCTGGATTTAGACAAATGCAGGCAGAGTACAACCGTATTCCTTTAGAGGAGTCCTGTCGCCTGGAAAAGGCGAGCCATCATTTCCGTGAGAAGGCTTTGTGATCCTTGGGGGACCTGTGGGGGCAAGTGAAGTACTTCTGAATTGTACAGAGTTGGTGTACCTTGGCCCTGCTTCACTTCATCAGGGGGTCTGGAAGATTAAGACTCAAACGGTACTTGATTTAAATCGCTTTACCCAGCCAGAAAGAGAGAGTAGGCTTGCTGTACTGCTTGTTAAGCTACCTAAGGGGAAAAAAACAGACTCGGTTCATGATTTCGAAAAAATATTTACAGATCAGTTGAAGAGAACTCACACCTCAGGCCTTTTTGCAATGACGGCTAAGGTTGCTCGTTTTGAGACCTTTGAGCCTACGCAAACTTGCAGCTGCAAGACAACCTTTACAGGGGATTCTTCATGCTGTCAAGGAGGCAGTAGTTGTAAATACCAAGCGCCTTGGAACTGTGTAGAAGATGGAAATGCTGAGACAGCTTGCAAAGAGATCGAGGAGGAAAAGGACAATCCGTGTACCCATGATTTATATCCTTCATTGAAAAAGTAAGCTCAACAAGCGTGCCTTACGCTCGGTGTGAGTGCTTCTGAATTGAAATTTTTTTTAATACTTTGTTCTTATTTATTTTTAGTGGAGTATTTTGTCGAGGGTGTTTGACATCTGCATAATAGCAAGATACCCCTCGTAACATAGTGTTTTAAGCGTGT
>JAPPOJ010000026.1 GCA_028817975.1 Zetaproteobacteria bacterium
AAGCAAAGGTTTCTGGACCTCCTCCGTCTTATGCTGTATGTAAAAGATACATAAAAAAAATAAGTATCTTTGTGTATGCAGCAGATGATTTGGTGCTACAGCACATGGCTAAAATGAATAGTATAAAATGAAGCTTATGGTTTGGGCAAGATCGAGCAAAATTAAACAGCTGGTGATTTGGCTCATGTTCATCAGGCCTTCTGAGTATCCAAAAGACTAGATAGAATCAGGATTTACTCCCATCCGGCTCCAGCGGCACACCACCAGCACGAGTGCTAGCTCCACCACCAGTTGGCGCAGCACATCCACAAAGATCATCCACGGATTATACCCCTGCGCCTCCAACTTCAACTTTGTAATCTGCCCTCCCAGCTCGACCATTTCCTCGCCGAGTTGCTCGGCTTTCTTGGCCGCATGGGGCTTGTGATAGTTGTCATGTTTCGGGTCAAAGTATCCCGCATTCCATTGCTGTTGTTGCTCCCTCAAGCGGCTTAAACTCTGCTCTAACAGTGCAATACGCGCCTCCGCCGTCTCGGTGACGATGCGTTTGCGTTCGCTGAGGTGCAGGTTGCCAAAGGTGACCAGGCAGCCGCTGTAGACCATGCCCATGGCCACGGCGCTCCAGGACAGGCGTTGCCATTCGGCGGGCAGGTTATGTGCCGTGAGGGGGAGGATTACTCCGACGACCAGCAAGACGGCAAAGGCGGCGTGCAGCCTCCAAGTGGGCGCGACATCAAGATAGAGCTTGTGGGTCAGCCACGCGCCGAGGGCGGTGATGGCGAGGGTGCACAGGCCGAGATAGAGGTGCAGGAAAAAACCAGATGGAATCAGCTTTTTCACCTCTTTTGTGGGTGTTGAGTCTGGTGCGGATACTTTGGGCGACATGCTCAGGGTGGGTGCAATACTCACGGGGTTCTCCTTTTTCTTGTGGTTTGGTAAGAGGTTTTGCAAATAGCTCCTGAGGCTCTCGGCGTCGTGCGGGTGCAGACGGCTGGCGTCGAGGAGTTGTTTGGTGGTGAAAAAGTCTTGATGCAATCGGACGAAATCACGGATCTCGGGGGGCCACTGGGCGAGTTTCAGGGCATAACACACGGTGGACTGGGTGACGTCAAAGGTGCGGGCAATGGCTCTTTGGCTGCTATAGTGACCGTTTGCGAGGCCTTGGTACCAGTCGCTAGCGTGGTCGAGGAGGTCATCGGCGGTGGCGACGCAGGCACTCATGGGGTCCTCCGATCAAAAACGCGATTGCATCTAGCGAAATCACGGACGTGGGATTGCTGTAGGCAAAAGGGTGATAGCAGGGGGTGACATGCGAGATAGTGGTGTAAAGCGGGAGCGGCGAAAAACCGTGGTGTCATGGGGCAAATCTCCTTTGTTGCGAGTAGGGGTTCTCTATTCAAGCGAAGATGTTGTAAGCTTGAAGAGTAAGCAGGTGCGCGAGCGGCAAACTCGCACACCTTCTTAAACCCACTCACCAAAGGAGGCAAATGGAATCTCACAGGACATAGCCGGTGAGACTGGACAAATTGCGAAACACTTATCCAGTCCCATCTTACCAAGGTTTACCCTTCCAAACAAATCCGGAATGCATAAATCTGGCCGCGCTGTGTCCAAATTCGCAAAACACCAAAACACATACATGTTGACTTGTGAGACTTGCGTGTGCCGCGAGGGCGAATCTTGATTTCGCCTGATTCCATCTACCGAAATCACCGGCGCATGCTTCGACGCGAAGGACATTTGGATGAAGGTAATTGATTTAGACAGTGAAGCCGCAGAGGCGGTGTTTGAAGATATGGCAGCGACTTTTAGGATTCACAATGACCTGGTGACCGAGATTGCGGTGGCGCGCAAAGGGGGATCGGCATTTAGCCGGGCGGCGTATTACACCAAGCCGGGGGCGCAGACGTTGCGCCAGTGGGCCGCCAGTGGGCAAAACATTGCGTTCCTGAGTGATATTCAGCGCGCGGGGATTGGCCCGTCGCACCAGGACTTGCAGCCGCGCAAGACCAAAAACGAACACTTCAAATCTAAACGCGTGCTCAGCTTTGACCTGGACTTTAAAGACATTCACGAGGAGTACAAGAGTTGGAGTCGCAAGGCGCAACGCGAGTTTGCCTTGGAGACGGCAGAGACCATTGCGACTCACTTAGACAAGTTGCAGTTGCCGTTGTGGCTGTTGGTGTTCACCGGGGGTGGCTTACACCTGCACTTTAAGCTGAGCCGTCCTGTAGAGCTAGGTGAGGTGAAGGATTACCGCGCCCGTTACAAGCAGTGGTGCACGGTATTGCAAGCCGCGTTGGGGGATTATCTGCGTTTTGATCCTGCGTGTTGCAATCCGGCGCGGCTGATGCGTTTACCGCTGTCGACCAACTACAAGGATGCGCGCTTTCCCGTGCCCACCGAGGTGTGGCACTGGGACAAAGACGCCGATGCGAGCGGGTTTTTCCACCAGCTGCCCCACAAGGCTTATGCAGGTGCAGAGGGGGTGTCCTTTGAAGAGGTGCTGCGGCGTTTTGGCTATCAGAAGTTCGACACCCTGGAGGTGAAGGGCGAGGAGATCTTGTGTTCGAGTCCGTTTAGTGCGGATTCGACCCCGAGCTTTTATTTCAATACCTCGAAGCGGGTGTTCTATGATTTTTCCACCTCTCAGGGAGGCAATCTGTATCAGCTGATCCAGCGTCTCAGTCAGCAGCATCCGACGGTGGAAGTAGGAGATTTGAAGACCAAGGCCCAGCCCATGCACTCAGGCATTCCCCAGGGCTATGAGGTGGACAAAAAGGGCCTCTGGTGGCTGCAAGACAAGGGACCGGATGAAGACCCCATCCGCCATCGTCTGAGCGACCCTGTGCGCGTGGTGGCGCTCACCCGCGATCTGGAGTCCTCGACTTGGGGACGGGTGTTGGAGTTTTGTGACCCGGACGGGGTGAAAAAGCAGTGGACCATGCCGGTGACCATGCTTGCGGGCGACGGGCAGGACTTGCGCCGTGAGCTGCTCACCCGTGGCTTGCGGATGAGTATGAAAAAGTCGCTGCGGGCGGCGTTTTCCGACTATCTGATGAACGCCGAACCCCCGACGCGGATGCACTGTGTGGACAAGGTGGGGTGGCATGATCAGACCTACGTGTTGCCGGAGCAGAGCTACCGTGGAGGCGAGGAAGTCAACTCGGTACGCTTGCAGACCACGGCCGACGTACGTGCCTATGCGGCGA
>JAPPOJ010000261.1 GCA_028817975.1 Zetaproteobacteria bacterium
GTAGCTGGACTTAGAATTCTTACTCCACCGTTGCACCATCCAACAGGTGCTCAGGCTCACGGTCTTGACGAGCCGCCTCTAAGGCTGCATCCGTCCAACGCCTCTGATTGTGCAGGAAAGTCCAATGCGCCAAGGCTTGGTCTGCAATCATGTCGGTGATCTCTGGAAGCAAGTGATAAAAGTAAGAAGCTGGATCTTGCGTCAAGCTACGCAACAGCTGATGCAGGGGTTCCTTATCCAATGCCTGCGTGGAAGCGCCTTCCACAGAACTTTCAAGATCACGAGCATACAAGGCAAACGGATAAGTTAAGTGGAGATAGACAACAAACGGCAGACAAAACTTCATCATACGAAGGCCCTCGGATCAGAGGTCTATGTGCGTATTCGCACTGGAATATGGAGACATAACTCTGCAGATACCATACTTTCTCCGGCTATACAATATTTTTAGACTTGCGGAACATTTTCCTGAGCAAAGATCTTATCCCCGATCCTGTGTAGGTGCTTCACCAGCGATTGCAAGAGCTGCCGCGCACGGGGATCTTTTACTCTTTCCACTAAGCAAGTGTCTACTTGATGATGAAAGTGCTCCTGAGAGGCACACCAATGCTGCTGAAAATCTTCGCCCAGGCTTGCATGGGCTGCAGCATATACTTTCTGCAAGACTTGTTTATCAGGGTCTAAGAAGGTAATCCAGGACTGAGTCTCTGCCACACGATAAGCCGTCCTACGGATTGCCTTGCTCGCAGTTGCATGCCTGGTCGCATGTTTGGCGGCCTCCCTAGCGGCAGCCCCAGCAACATCCTCGGCAGCGTATCTAGCCACATCCTTGGCGATCCGCCCAGCTGCATGCCAGCTCGCATACCTCGCCCCATCCACAGCTAGAGACCAAGCCGTCTCACTCGCTGTAAACCAAGCAAAAGAACCGACCATACATCCGACAGCATACCAAGCGGCATCTTTAGCTGCATCTCCGACACCATAAAAGGTCAACAGAGTCGTCAAAGCATGCCTTTTCCATTCCTCAGGAGTAGCCAACTGGGCTTCTCTTGCTTTTAAAAGCCGAGTGAAGAATATATCTTTCACTGCGGCAATTTCAAACAGGTGCTCAGGCTCGCAGTCTTTCTCGGCAGCTACAATGGCAGCATCCATCCAACGCTGGGGGTTATGCAGCAAAGTCCAGTAGCCCAACGCGTGGTCAGCAATGACATCCGTAATTTCTGGGGAGAGGTGATAAAGGTAAGAAGCTGGGTCTTGCGTCAGGCTACCCAGCAGCTGATGCAAGGGTTCCTCATCCAACACCTGCGTAGAAACACCCTCCACAGGGCTTTCAGGGTCGCCGGCATACAAGGCAGGTAGGTGAGTTAAGCCAAAAGAAACAACAAACAGCAAACAACATTTCATCACACGACGTTCCTTAAGTCAGAGATCTGTATGCATACCTATAATAGCAATACGTGAAATATGGATATACACCTCTGCGGATACCACGTTACTTACCGTTATTCAAGATTTTTTAGACTTGTGGAGCACTTTCCTGAGTAAAGATCTTGTCCCCGACCCTATGAAGATACTGCACTAAGGGTTGCAAGAGTTCCCAAGCGCGACGATTTTGTATTCTGTCCGCCAAGTGCAAGTTGATCTGCTGGTGAAAATGATCTTTGGAACCAAACCAATGTTGCAGCTCAAAGTGTTGCCCCAGACTAGCATCGACCGCAGCATACACTTTGTGCAAGAGTTGCTTATCCACATCTAAGCACGCGAGCCACACCGAGGTCTCTGCCACGCGGTAAGCAACTTTGCCGATTTTATCCGCATCCATATACGGATTCACCCTATTTGTAGCAGTATCTTGGGGAACCTGACCGATAGCATTCTTAGCGGCATTCACGGCAACCTGCCTCACCGCACCCAACAACTCCTCTTCAAGCACAAGTATATTTCCCGCAACCTGAATCACGGCACTCCAGGCTACATTCAGCACAGCCCGCAAAGCAACACCCCCTGCGGCATCTAAAGCAATATCCAAAGGCGTCACAACCTCCCACTCACCATCAGAATCATCTTCATACTCTCCGCCTACATCTCCGTCTGCACCCGGCAGCGCATTGGAAATCACGTGTCCTGTAGAATGGAGCATCGCATCCAAGATAGCTTCCCGGATACCCGAATACGTCAACAGCATCGCTACAGCATGCCTTTTCCACGCCTCAGGGGTGGTCAGCTGAGCTTCTCTTGCTTTTAAAACAGCACGGAATAGCTCCTCCTCCACTACTGCGATTTCGACTAAATGCTCTGACTCCTGACGTTGCTCCGCTGCCTGCAGAGCAGACTTCACCCAACGTTGCTGGTTGTGCTGGAAGGTCCAGTACGCCTGGGCCCGATCCGCAATCAAAGCAGAAATCTCGGGCGGTAAGTACGCAAGGCAGGAGTCAGGATCTTGCGCCAGGCTCTGTAGTAGCTGATGCAAGGGTTCCTCATCCAAAGCATGAGTGGACACACGTCCGGCTACGGACGCAGGGTCGACCCCATAGGCCCCAGGCACATAAGTAAAGCAAAACGACATCACAACAGCTAAAAAACATTTCCTCATATGACTTTCTTTCTCGATCAAAAATTTTATTGGATAGAAATCAACATTTGTTGTCCTTTCCATATCAAAAAAGTTTTGCTGTCACAAGCATATAGATCGATACAGGCTTGATTCGACCCTACAAAGAAAGTAAAAGAATCTCTCATTATTCACTTACCCAAACCTCACGAATTTGCGCTCACCATGTGTACCGCTGGGGTTACGTTATATCCGTTACACTCATTACACCCTTTGTCCTGCTTAACTTTTTGTCTTTCCACCACCTCACCAAAATGTTACAGCCAGCACCTTTAGGGAGCACCTTCTATCCTACTTTGTCTTAGAAGGCGATCATTTACGTACAGGTGTTTCAAACACTCACAGTACTTGTGCTAATGTCCTCCATGGAATATAGCCTTTAAGGAGCCAAAACTTCACAACAATAATTTTATGATTGACTTATTTTTTATATAAACTAATCTACAGCAAAAACATAGCGAAGTGTCAAAGGAAGCGTTAAAAATGAAAAAGCTATTTTTAGTTAACACACTATTTTTATTTGCAAATATAAATCTATATGCTCACAACTCCTTAGAAATCAACAC
>JAPPOJ010000053.1 GCA_028817975.1 Zetaproteobacteria bacterium
GGAGAGGGGCTTGGAGAATGATTTGGGCTTCCGAGGATAGATCCGCGTAGCTGTCGACATCGTCCTGGCGAATACCCTCGTCTGCAGCAAAGACGGTATTGCCGATGGGCACCGCGATACCTTTGGCCCCAGGAGTCGTGGAAGACTTCGTAAACCCTCGGATGGCCTGCACAGCTTGTGCCTTGAGGGCAGGGGGCTTGGGAGGAGAGGATGCGGGGAGCTTCTTGGGCTTTGGCTTCGGCTTCGGCTTGGGCTTGGGCTTAGGTTTAGGCTTGGGAGCTGGCTCAGGTTCAGGTGTTAGCTCAGGTTCAGGGCTTGGGACAGGCTTTTGGGGGACTTCGGTGACTTTCATCTTGACGCGGGCGTAAGCTGGGGCTGGACTTGGACGTGGTTCCAAGTCATATAGCCCTACGCCAACCATCATATGTGCGACAAGAGAGAGGCTGAAACCCACGACTCCATATAGGTGTGAGGATGCCCGAAATGGGAGAGAGCTAGACAAACGTGGATACCTCTAGATTGCAAGACACTTCGCCTGCCATGGTTTTCGACCAGCCAGCTCTAAAAAATAAACGCCTTGCCTAAATAAATATTTATTTGTTGTGCTTCTAGAGGGTTATCTCTCATTTACTTGACTTGATTTAAGGGGTATATGAATAATAAGTTAAGATTATGTTTTTTTTTGAAGATGAGGGTGAGGCCCCCATATAGAGGGTGTTTTGTTCTTTTCGGACTCATCAGGTGTTTTCCAGCTGACTTCTGCCTTAGTAGCCATATCTTTATGAACTCTTTTAAGTGGTTTTATAATTAGCGATTGTACGGCTGTAAGTGTTGTGATAGACATGCTTAGATGAGCCCATCAGTGTGCTTTCTCCCATTATTACATAAGCTTAAAACCTTTGAGAGCTGTGTTTTCTGTACTGTAAAGGAAAGTAATGTCGTTATCTCACACCTATAAACGGTTTTCGTGTGCGCTCTTGTGGGGGTCTTGGAGTCTCGGTAGCCAAGTCGCCGTTGCATTTGTTTCTCCTCTCGGACTGCCTGCTTCTTCACTGCAACAGCTGCATCATCAGGGACGGACGCCCCTTCTCTCACGCCCATATATGCCACAGTTGCTTCCCCATCGTGGAGTACGTATGTCGGTAGCCTCACCTAAGCCTGGACAAGATGTCGGCGAGACATCTCAGAGTGAGGATTGCCCTGCGCTAGAGCAGTATGCGGATAACCTGACTCAGTTGGCAGCTCAGGGTAAGGTTCAACCGATTGCGGGGCGTGATCAAGAACTGGAGCGTATGGTGCAGATTCTTCTCCGCCGCAGCAAAAACAACCCGATCTTGCTCGGCGAGCCAGGAGTGGGAAAGACGGCGCTGGCATATGGTTTGGCGGATCGCTTGATCAAAGGGGACTTCCCGCTTCTGGAGGAGAGTGTGATCTACAGCCTCGACTTGGGGCGAATGATCGCCGGAGCGCGCTTTAGGGGTGAGTTTGAAGAGCGCTTGAAGCAAGTACTCGAAGAAGTGCGTACGCATCCGAATGTGATTTTGTTTATCGATGAGATACATACGATCATGGGCGCAGGTAGCCATGAAGGGGGACTCGATGCCGCAAATCTTATGAAACCGGCACTGGCCCGTGGTGGTTTGCGTTGTATTGGGGCGACCACTCAGGCGGAATATAGCCAGCATATCCTCAAAGATGCTGCCCTGGAACGTCGCTTTCAACCTGTGGTTGTGGAAGAACCTAGTGTTGAGCAGACGATCAAAATTTTGGAAGGACAGCGGGAAGCTCTCGAAGCCCATCACCGGTTGGGGATTTCCGATGAGGTGATTGTCGCAGCGGCCAAGCTGAGCCAGCAGTACATTCGTAACCGTCGCCAGCCGGACAAGGCTTTGGATGTGCTGGATGAAGCAGCCTCAGCGGCGGCTACGTATCGTGAGGACACGGAGGAGCGTGCCGCCATCCGTGTGCAGATTCAGCAGCTGTATGAACAAGAAAAAAAGGCCCTGCGTGACAACGACTTTCAAACGGCTGCCGAGTTGCTGACCGAGCGCAAAAACCTCATTGCGCAAGAGAAGAGCTTAGGTGTTGAGCCACCTGCAGAGCAGGATACAGCAGCTCCTGAGCCAGGTGAGCTGGCGCAAGAGGAGCAGGAGCAGGAGCAGGCAGAGCCCTCAGCTGCTTGGTCGAAGCAGGTCGCGGTGCGTGATGTGCAGCAAGTGATTTCGTCTTCCACTGGGGTGCCGATCTCCCACTTGGCGGCTTCGCAAAGTGAAAAGTACCTCCATATGGAAACTGCCTTGTCGCAGGCGGTGATTGGCCAGTCCGAGGCGGTGCACGCGGTGAGTAAGGCTGTGAAACGTTCCGCAGCAGGGGTGAAAAACCCAAATCGGCCGATCGCCAACTTCTTTTTCTCGGGTCCGACTGGGGTCGGTAAAACCGAGCTTGCCAAGCAGTTGGCGGACCTGGCCTTTGGGGGGCGCGATCGCCTGGTGCGCTTTGATATGTCCGAGTACATGGAGAAAAATGATATTGCCAAACTCATCGGTGCCCCTCCGGGCTATGTGGGCTACGATGAAGAGGGAACTTTGATCGCTGCCGTGCAGGATAAGCCGTACTCTGTGATTCTGTTTGATGAGGTTGAAAAAGCCCATCCGGATATCTTCCAGCTGATGCTGCAGATTCTGGATGATGGTCACTGTACCAGTGCGAAGGGCAAGACCGTGAGCTTTAAAAACACGATCTTGATTTTTACCTCTAACATTGGGGCACATGCCTTGCAAAAAGGTGCAGCCGGAATGGGTTTTGCCGCTGTAGATGAAGATGGGTCCCTTGCGCAGCAGCGTCGTCAAGAGACGGTGATGAATGAGTTGAAAAACTTCTTCCGTCCCGAACAGATCGGCCGCTTTGAGCATATCATTGTCTTTAATCCGTTGGGCAAACCAGAGGTCCAGCAGATTGGCCAGCTCATGCTGCAAGAAAGCATCACTCGCCTGCGTGAGCAGCAGCAAATTGAGGTGTCTTTTAGCCAGAGTTGGATGGAACAGTTGATCGAACAAGGCTATGATCCTGTCTATGGAGCGCGTCCCATGCGCCGGGCAATTCAATGGCTGTTTGAAGACCCGATGGCGATGCTGATCTTGGTGGGCGAGTTGCGTGCAGGGGATCGTATTGAGGTCACGGGCCTGCATCAAGGCCTGTTGCAGTACCGTAAACGGGCTCCTTCAGCTTAGGTGGGTGTAAGGATGCAACATAATGACTTGAGTGACCCGCTACAATGGCTGCTCTCCCGTAAGAGTGCGGTGAAGCTGGTAGAGCCAGCGCCGGGGAAAGCTGAGATTGCGAAAATGGTGGAAGTGGCGCTGACGGTGCCAGATCATGGTTTGCTCAAACCTTACCGTTTTGTCGAGGTGGCGGGAGACGCGCGTCACGGGCTGTTAGAGGCGATTCTCGCGGATCGTGTAGGAGGGGAGCGTGGCGTTGCAGATACTGCACTCAAGGAGCGTGTGCAACGTAAGTTGTTTGCCGCACCGCTGATGCTGTTTGTGATCTCCAGTCCGATGTTGGCGAGTAAGATTCCTGTCTGGGAACAGCAGACCACCGCGGGGTGTACGGGATATGCGCTGACTCTAGCTGCCCATGCCTTAGGCTATGGGGCTGCTTGGAAGTCTTTCCCTTTCGAGGTGGGTCGCGCGCAGGCCAAGTGGATGGGCTTGCAGCCGCATGAAAGCGTGCTGGGCTGGGTCAACTTAGGGTCACATATAGACCCGACGGCGCTTCCCTCGCGCCAGCCCGTCCCTGTAGAAGATTTTTATACGCGCTTATGAATCGGTGTGGTGCTCGGTTGGACGGGTGCGATGGGTCTCGGAGATCAGCTCCCAGCATTGGGGGTTGAGGTAGCAGCCGAGCTTGTGGCTGTCCCAGCCGAATTCTTTGGATAGTCGGCGCTGGTAAACCTGTAATGGCAGCAGTTCGCGTACCCCAAAAGTTAGGTCGATGACCGCCGTGCCGAAGTTGATCAAGGCGCCGACCCCTAGTAGGGTGCCACCCACCAGCCAGCATACGGGGGCGAGTTCTTGTGCCCCCTCGCAACGCTCGCGCGCATCCTGGTCTTCTTCCTCGTCGTTGTCGGCGGCGAGCATAGGTGCACCCGCCACTGCGGCTCCGGCGGCACAGATCGCGGTCCCAATGGTGTAGCCTATTTGGTCTCCTTGAAAGCGGTCGAGGGCGTGACAACGATGGTGCCCCGCCACGTGTGCCACCAAGTGCAGAAACACACTGGCACAGTTATGGTTTTTGCCATTTTTGGACCCACTGACACAGTAGCCGTAGCTGTCGCGAATCCGCAGGGCTTCCGCATCGTGGTGCACGTAGCCGCCTTCTTCATATTGGGCAAAGCCGCGATTGAGGGCAATGATCTCGCTGCGTATCCGCGTGACCATCGCTACCCCACTCAGGTCTTCATGGGTGCAGCCACAGTCGTGGATTTGGTAGATGCGCCATCTTACCGGGGTGCCATGGGTGGCAGCTTCTGCTTCGATGCTATTGAAGATCATTTGTTCGTGAATAAATGGTTCATTTAAAACATCCCACCCAGGCTCTAAGGTGCCGCCAAGAAAGGTGTTAGCGACGTCTTGTAAATTGCTTTTACCGAGGGTGTTAAATGTGAGAAAATTTTGATACTCAAAAGCCTTTTTACCTGCGGCTAATACTAAATGACCTTCTTCTCCAAATAATTTGTTGGTGTCGAGAACAAACGGTTCTTTACTCTCGCAGCTTCTTTTTACAAAGGGACGCCAACCTACGAGTATTTGATTGGACTTTAAGTTGCGTACAGCCAATAGCAGTTCTGAGCCGGCATTTGTATCTTCACCGAGTGCGTGGATGCCCCAAGCAGAGAGCATTCCCCCGAATAGTAGAACAAATAACTTGTGCATATCTTTACTTTCCCAAAGAGAACCGTGGGGGTAGCCACGAGCTTAACTGGTTGTAGAGAGCTTGAATGAGTCCTGGATATGCCTGGCGTAGTGGAGCATAGCGTGGGGTTGTAAGTAGGCTCGTGATCTGTGCATGACTTACTTTGACCTCGCGAGGTAAATAGTGGATGACCTGAAAAGGGTCGACCTGGCTGTGAAGTAAAAGTTCTAAAAGCATGATGAGGGGTTCACAGGGGTTCTCGCCCGTCTCTAATCGCTCTGAGATGGAGTCGAATGCGCTGCTATCGATGAGCTGCCGTGTGGAAGACCAGCACATTTGGCCGGGGCTGTGCTGTTGGCAGAAATCACAGCTTATACCTTGGTAAGGAGCCGTGCAGCTCGTAGCTCCAGAGCTGTTTGAGGTATTGTCAGATATAGCTAAAGAAACGTTGTTCAGTGCATATACTGTTCCTGCCACTGCTGCAGCGCTGGTGACACCCAGGGCGGTACCGACGCCGATGAGGATTTTGCGGCCGTACTGGTGAAAAAAGTCGCCGAGGGGGTGGGCAGGCAAAGCATTGCCCCAGCTGAGGCAGAGGCAGAGCAGCCAACGGCTATAGTGTAATTTGTGACGTTGTGCGAACAAAAGGTGTCCTCCGAAGTAAGTGAGTTAAAGTTTGAAATGTGCGTCGAGAGCTTGGGCTAGTCCTGGACACTTCTGCCGCAGTGGAGCATAGCGTGGGGAGGCAAGTAGGCTCGCGACCTGCTCATGACTTACTTCGACCTTGCGAGGTAAGTAGCGGATGATCTGGAAAGGATCGATCTGGTTGTGGAGTAAGAGTTCGAAAAGTGTTGTCAAAGGGGGGGATTTATCCTCGTGATATTCTAGCTGCTCTGACATCTCGTAGTACAGGGGGCTCTCAAGGAGGCTTCTATGAGAGTTCCAGCACACTTGTCCAGGGCTGTGTTGTTGGCACAAGTTGCAAGGACGGTCACCTTGTGGAGCGGTACACATCTTCGTTTCTGAGTTAGGAGTCAGACTCGGTACCGCGCGCGAGACATGGCGTAGCTCATAGGCCAGGTAGGCGCTCGCCCCGACTGCGACAGTGCTGGTAACCCCAAGAGCGGTACCGACGCCGATGAGGATTTTGCGGCCGTACTGGTGAAAAAAGTCGCCGAGGGGGTGGGCATGCAAAGTGCTGCCCCAGCAGAGGCAGAGGCAGAGCAGCCAACGGCTATAGTGTAATTTGTGACGTTGTGCGAGCAAAAGGTGTCCTCCGAAGTAAGTGAGTTAAAGTTTGAAATGTGCGTCGAGATCTTGGGCTAGTCCTGGATACTTCTGCTGGAGTGGAGCATAGCGTGGGGTGGCGAGTAGGTTCGTGATCTGCTCACGGCTTACGCTTACCATGGTGGGCAGGTATTCGATTACTTCAGCAGGGTCGACTGGCCCGTGCATGAACACTTCAAACAGCTGTATGAGGGATAAAGAGGTGTTTTCTGCAAGTTCGAGTGCATCCGAGGTGCGTCCGAATGTTTGGCTATCTATAAAATGTCGTGCAGAAGGCCAGTACACTTGGCCTGGGCCATGCTGTTGGCAGAGCTGACATGCTTGTTCCCCTTGAGGGGCTGTACAAGTCTTTGCGCCAGAGTCGTTTGCGAGTTTTCTCGGCACTGCACGAGAAATATGGCGTAGTTCGTAGGCCAGGTAGGCGCCTGCTCCGACGGCGACAGTGCTGGTAACCCCAAGAGCGGTGCCGACGCCGATGAGGATCTTGCGGCCGTACTGGTGGAAAAAGTCGCCGAGGGGGTGGGCAGGCAAAGTGCTGCCCCAGCTGAGGCATAGGCAGAGCAGCCAACGGTGCCAGTAAAAGGAAGGGAGTAAGCGTAACACCATGGTTTCTCCTTCTCCGTGGGCTAGAGTTTGAAGTGTTCGTACAATGTTTGTTCGAGCTGAGGGCAACGCTGTTGCAAGCTGGCGTAGCGTTCGGAGTGCAGCAGCTGCGCGATCTGGGGGCGGGTTACTTGCGTTTCACTTGGTAAGTATTTGACGATCGTGGTGGGGTTAACTTGCTCACTTTGTTGTAGCATTTCCAAAAATACTTTCAGGGGCTTTGTTGTGTCTTCCTCTGTCTCTAAGCATTCGGATACAAAGTGAAATTCAGTGCTTTCTAATAAAACTCTTGCCGTCACAAAACATAGTCCGCCGCCGAATAAATCACCCTGTGACAGCATCAGGCTGCCGAGGGCTGCATAGGATACGGCGCCACTTACCTGGGAGGCTGCCTCGGGGTTGTTGACCACGGCTTCATAGCTGCCTTGGGCCACGCGCTGCGAGCCTGCGCCGAGTTCTGTCAGGGCAGCCTTCGAGCCTTCGCTGGCACGGATCAGCTGGGCTTTCGAGCTGGCTGCGCTCTTGGATATCCCCGCCCCTGCGTAAGTGAGTGAGGTCGGTATCCATAAAGCTGTGCTTTGGAGGCATAATATAGATTTGCAGATGATTTTTTGGGATACAGACTTCCACATACAGCCATTAACTCCTTAAAATAAAGGGACAAAAAAGTTGCAGGCCTTTTAGCACGAAAGATCTCGTGATGTCAAGGCTTGTGCGTCGGTGCGGGGGCGTAATGAGTTATAGGAGGGTTCTTTATAACTCATAATTGTGATATATATGAGTTATAAAGGGGAGGGCTATGACTCATGCAGTGGAACTGGCAGCACAAACAATGGCCTGCTTTTGAGTATGACTCGAAGCAGATATCCGTGTTCGAAAGCTCATTTCTGACTCATTCAGGCTTCTTGCAAGGGACTTTTAAGCACTTTGATCAAGAGCAAAAATCTCAAATCATCGTGGATTGGGTCACCGAAGAAGCTTATACAAGCTCAAAAATAGAGGGAGAACTTCTGGATCGGGAGAGTTTGCAAGAGTCGGTGAGGTGTCACTTTGAGTTGAGTAAAAGTCGCCGTAAGATACCTGCTGCAGAGCAAGGCATGGTCGATGTCATGGTGAGTCTGTATGAAAATTTCTCCATACAACTGACCGATGCTATGTTGTGTACATGGCAAGCTCTTATTCTTGCTGGAAAGTCACGGCGATTGCATAGTTTAGGCCAGTATAGAACTCACGCAGAACCTATGAGAATTATCTCTGGCCGTGCAGCCACTCCTAAAATCCACTATGAAGCCCCTCCTTCGCATGCTGTTCCCCAAGAAATGGCACAGTTTGTGCGTTGGTTTAATACCAGTAGCTCCTTGCCCCTACTCACCCGAGCGGCGATAGCACATCATTACTTTGTCTGTATTCATCCTTTTGAAGATGGAAATGGTCGGATAGCTAGGGCTTTAGCAGAAAAAGCTCTTTCCCAGGGTATAGGACAGCCTACGATCATTGGTCTCTCTCAAGAGATAGAGCGTGAGAAAGACAAGTACTATGATGAGGCGCTGGCCCTTGTCAACGAGACTTTAGATATTACCCCTTGGGTCCTGTACTTTGCTGAAACGGTGATTGCGGCGGTAGCTCAGACCCAAAATAGGCTTGAGTTTATTATTTTTCAACACAAGCTCTTTGCGAAGTTTGATACCAGCTTTAACCCACGGCAGCGTAAAGTGATACGTAAAATGTTCAGAGCAGGGCCTTCTGGATTTCGCGGTGGGATGAGTGCGGAAAATTATTTGGCGATCACAAAAACATCACGGGCAACCGCTACAAGAGATTTGCAGCAACTCGTTGCATGGGGGGTTCTTACAAAACGGGGGGAGCGGAAGCATACCCGTTATGACTTGATAACTGCTGCAGAGTTTTCCGTACTTTAAGCGGGAAAGACAGCCTTTCCGGGAGTACATGAAAGAGTTATGTTTCTTCGGGCAAAAGTTTGTGTGATGTCAAGGCTTGTGCGTCGGTGCGGGGGCGTAATGAGTTATAGGAGGGTTCTTTATAACTCACGATTTGTCTCTAGATGAGTTATAGAAAGACCTGTTCGCACTTATCAGAGGGTGCTGGGCATGTGGGGCAAACCTGTTGCGAGTGGCTGATGTTTTTTCTGGACCTTTTTCTCTGTGAGTGCTACAAACGGCAGCACTTGCAACGACCCTGAGATATAAATCCATAGGTGGATGTATACCACGGCGTGTTTTTAAGAGGTTTTACCATGCAAAAGCGGTTTCTGTTACTCTGTACCAGTGTGGGTTGGTTCTATGGCCAGACGTATCTATGGGCGAAGGGTGTTCCGATGGCTCCTTTATCTCCTCAGCACGGCTTGCACGCCTCGACGGGAGGTGGCTCCTCGACGCCGACTTGGTTGCGGATTGCCAAAGTCGCGGGTGCACTTGGTGTCCTCGGTGGGGTGGCCTATGGGGTGCAGGTACTGGTCAATACCCTGATGGTGCCGGCGAGTACCTTCCCGGTTTCAAAACTAACCCTGGGGCAAAAGCACGCTTTGCAACGGACAGCTGCTCTCGAAGCCGATGGAATTCAACAACAGGTCTTTGCAGGCCCCTATGGCCCTTTGCATACCCTCCGGATCTGCCCTGCCCAAGCGGATAAAATGATCGTCATGCTTGGGGGCAATGCGATGAGTGCCGCGGATACTCTCCTTGGGGATGGTGCGGAGCTGATGCAGGCCACGCAGGCCTGTGTGATTGCGTTTGACTATCCATCGCTCAAAGGCAGTAAATTGGTAGACAGTACTGCAGCTTTGGTGCGTGACCAGGTGGCCCGCTTTGGTGCCCGCCATACTTTTTTGGTAGGACATTCGCTGGGGGGTGCGGTGGCCATTGAAGTCGCGGCCCAGCTGAAAGCTGAGGGGCGCACTCTGCGCGTGGTCACCGACCGTACCTTTACCCGTATGGATACCGAAGTCCATGAGCTGATGGGACTGCCCATGCTGATGGTCAAACCGCTGCTGTACCTCTTGGGTTGGCAGCTCAATCCTCTCCAAAGTATCCAGCAGCTCGCAGCAGCTGATCAGCTGCACTTTTATATCGAAGGAGATGAGATCATCCAAGGCCAGGCGAACTTTTCCTTTGCCAAACAAGCCCTCCCCGAACTACCGATCTTTGCGATTGACCCCCTGCCGGCCTATTATCCGCGCGGTAGCCGCCATAACCTCGGCCTGCGTGAATTGACCTCCGCCCAGGAACCGATGATCTCGTGGATTGGCGAGCAGATCTTGCGGTGGGCAGGGGAGTAAGGTGAGTTTCTCTCATACTTGAAGGCTAGGCGGACTTCTTTTCCTTGACGTGCCGCTTGAGCAGGGCGACGATGTAGGTCTGATACTTGAACCCCTCTGCGTGAGCGATCTCTTTTAAGTCGGTGAGCACATCCGGGGGGATGCGGATCGAGGTCAGTTTGGCCGGTTTGAGGTGTAGTGAGCTTTTTTCAGCATGAGCTGGGTCTGTGCCTAGTTCTTTGCGTTCCCACTGGGCTTGCTCAGGGCCGCGGGTGTACTGTTGCGCCAGTTCTTGCTGTTCGCGGTCGCTCATGTCTTGGATGTGTTTGTGTTCCATAGTTCGATCTCTTGTGTGTCCGCTTCGTAGGCTGTCCGTAGGACGGCAAAACCCTTTTCTGGCTCGGGGATGATGACAACTTTGAGGACTCTGCCGTCATGAGTTTCTGAAAGAAACCAAACCGTTGTTGGAATGCTTCGGTGCTGCGCCCTGTTGTCTTCAAGCGGATAGCCCTCAAAGTTTGCAAATGAAAACTCGACTTCCCATAGCTCTATTCCATGTTTTTCGAGCAGCTTACTCTCAATTTCTTCCGAACAGATGAGCTGCACGACTTACCTCTTCTTTATCGGAATGTATATACAATATATTAACAATGTATTGCATGCAGTCAAGTGAATCTCAGAAATATCTATAAATGTAGGAGCTTGTGGCTCACCCACCCTAGCGTAAAATGGATTCCCCTCTGGGGGACTGCGGCTTTTTGCGGTATCGTATTTTGAGGACTTCACCCGTGCGGGTGCAGTCCGTACCACTTCCCCACGTTCTGAGCACAGGGCGCGGGGCTTCTCGATATCCTGATAGCTTGTAGATGAGGCACGTATGAGGCAGAGCATTCCCTATGTTGGTTTTGCAGTCGCGTTGGCGGCAGTGTTTGGCTGGTATTACTTGGACTATTATGACTGGGCTGCAGGAGAGTTGAAAGGGAATGGCGACTACATCTTAAACTTTGCCCAAACCGTGGATAGTGCCGAAAGGTTTTTGCGCTTCGACTTTGGGCGCTTTTGGGATATGGGCGAATTTTTTCCTTTCTTAGGCACGAAGGCTTTATCGGATCATCAGTTTCTTCCGGGGCTGGTGGTGGCGCTGTTTTCCTTAGTGGGGGTCGACTATCCGAGCGGGTTTTTTCTCTGGCTGTTGCTGTGTTTTGTGCTGTCGGGGGTGACTTTTACGATGCTGCTGCGTCATCTTGGAGTGTCCTTTGCCTTGGCGGCTTTGGGGGCCTGTCTGTTTACCGTCAGTCAGTTTAAGACCGCGCACTTTGCGCATACCCAGCTTTCGCCGCTGTTTTTCTATCCTTTAATCTTGTTAGCATTGTTGCGTTATCGCGAACGCCCGAGTGCTTGGCAAGGGGTCTGGGCTGGGATTTGGATCACTGCCTTGGGGCTGACCTCGCCGTATCTGTTTGTGTTTTTGATTCCGGCTTTGTTGTGTTTTACGCCGGTGCTACTGTATGCCGAGTTACGTAGCTGGTCGTGGTTGCGGGTGGGTTTGCTGGCGAGTGTGGGGCTGTTGTGTGTGGGTGCCCTATGGCAGCTGTACCATCCCTATCAGCTTGCACACGCATACTTTGGCATGGTGCGGGGGCATCACGAACGTGCCATGTATAGCTTTAGTGGGGCCGGGCTGCTGTCCTCGTATGGCTTACAGTATCCTTTGGCGTATACCCGCAGTGTGGGGATCAACGTGGAGTCGATGGGTTATCTACCACTTAGCTTTTGGTTGCTCAGTGTTTTGGCCGTGTTTGCCCTGCCGCGGGTGCGCCGCTCGCAGTGGCCGTTGTTGTTGGCCTTGCTGGGGATGGCGGGAATGTATGGGGTGCTGGCTTGGGGACCTACCTCACGGTTGGGGGTCGCGGTATGGGATGTGCTGGCGAAGCTACCTGGCTTTGAAGGCATTCGTAGCCCGGGGCGGATGATCCTGTGGGTGCAGTTGCTCCTGATCCTATGGGTCTGTGTGGTTTCCCATGCCTTTTGGCGCAGCCTGTCGTCGCGGTTGGCCAACGTGATCCTTGCCTTGATGATGGTGGTCCATGTGATCGAACTCAAGCCCGCACCGGTGGCACTAGGAACCACCCACTTCAAGTGGGCGCAACAGCTCGATCAGCAGCTGGAGGCGACCTATCCTCAGCCGCGGATCAAAGTTCCGGCGGTGATGTATCCTTTTTATGCGCTGGACAACGTCCACTTGCTGAGTGCTACCCAGCGCTTTCACTTTGTTAATGGTGCGAGTGGGTTTACCCCCTTCAGTGCAGAGCACTGGATCTTTCCTCAGCTGGCCTTCGGCAGTTCCAAAAATGCGAAGTCGATGTTGGAAAAGCTTGGGGTCGAACTCCTTGTCTTCGACCGCAGTCGTGTTGCCGATGCGGAGGCTGCACGGATGGCCAAGGAGTTGGGGGCCTTGCTCGAAGCCGAGACCCCTCACTATGCGGTGTATGCCACTATGCATGCGGTGCGGGACACGCGTTACCGTTCGGATGCAGAGTTTTTTGCCCAGATGCAGCTGAATACCGCAAGTTATCAGTGTCAGGCATGTGCCGCGGTAGAAGCTTACCCGCACCCTGAGGATGCGCGCTTTGCCTTACAGCCAGGGGAAAAGCCGCATTGGTCGAGTGGCAGTCGGCAGCAAGAGGGGCAGTGGCTCCAGGTGGATGTGCCTGCGGACACTGGCAAAAAGCTGGTGCTGCGCTTGGCGCATCAGGTGGAGCCGAGCCCGAATACCTTGCCAAGCCTGTATTTGCGCCGTTTTGACTTCTTGCGTCGCCTTCAGGTGGAAGATCAGCAGGGGCGGTTGTTGAAGTATAAGACGAAGCTGGGTTTTTATCCCCCCAAGATGGTGCAGCAGATCTCGATTAAGGTGGATGCAGAGGTGAAACAGGTGAAAATCGCAGCCCTTCCAAGTCGTTGGGTGGATAACTATTGGAGTGTTACGGACTTGCAAGCCTGTCGTAAAAGATCGTACTTATCCCAGGCTGAAAACAGCGCCAGATAAATCAGGACGCGGCTTGCAGCGCTTCAGGGTCGGTTCTACAATAGCCAATGGTCGATATTGTTTCATATAGAGGAGAAGAAAATGACCATTCTATTGGGTGATGTGGCTCCCGATTTTCAAGCTCAGACAACAGAAGGCCCCCTATCCTTTCATGAGTGGATTGGGGATACTTGGTGTATTTTGTTTTCGCATCCGAAAAACTTTACGCCGGTATGTACCACCGAGCTAGGCGAAGCATCTCGACTCAAAGAAGCATTTTTGGAACGTAACTGCAAGCTCATTGGTCTCAGCATTGATTCGGTGGCAGACCATCACCGTTGGGCGCAGGATATTCAAGAAACCCAAGGGCAGACTTTGAACATCCCTCTCATCGCCGACCATGACTGTGCCGTTGCCTCGGCCTACGATATGTTGCATCCGAGTTCGGATACCACGTTTACTGTGCGCTGTGTGTTTGTGATCGACCCCTTCAAAAAGGTGCGGTTGATGCTGACCTACCCGGCGAGCACGGGACGGAACTTTGCCGAAATCCTGCGGGTGTTGGACTCGCTCCAGCTCACGGACGCGCATAGTGTGGCGACTCCGGTGAATTGGCTTCCAGGTGAGGAGGTGGTGATTCTCCCCACCTTGACCGACCCGGCGGTGCTCCAGCAGAAATTTCCGCAAGGTTATAAAGAGATCAAGCCATACTTACGGACGACGCCTTGCCCTGCGGCTGGGACTTAGCTCGGCTGGCTACGGGCTGGTGGGAGTGATGAAAGGATACGTTCCGGCGACGGTGCCTTGCGGATCTTCAATCAGGGTTGACTTGTCGGCATTAAATCGGTACTTGCCACTGCCCACGTATACTTGTTGGATTTGCGAGCGGCTGACATTACCACGCTTGTCCGTAGCCTCGATGTAGTAGTCGAGCAACACATCTTGATAGTCATGAATATAGCTATAGTAAAGGTCGCCGATCTGTTGGGCGGGGAGGATACGCATGACCTCGGTGGCGCGGGGTTGCCAGGCCACTCCATTGATGTCCTGTTGGAGGGAACGCTGCTGCATGGGATAGCGTTTCCAGGCTGAGACGCGCTGAGGATCGATATGGGGGACTCCTGCTGCGGCCAGTTGTTCGGGGTCATAGACCTTGTAGGTGCGGTCTAAGGGGTGGGCGGTCTTATGTTGGTGGGTGCGGATATAGACGGCAATATCTTCGATCCCGCTGACATCGAAAGCATAGGTGTAGATCACAAAATCGTGGCTAAAATACTGTAGATTCCAACCCTCGGCCTTGCTTTTGTTGGCGCTGCCGGGATTATACGGCCAGCGCTGGGGCCACCAGATGCTGGGGCCGGTGCGATCGGCGCAGTCGTTGGCTTGGACGTAGGGTTGCGAAAAGGCAAGGGACTCATTCATCGCCA
>JAPPOJ010000294.1 GCA_028817975.1 Zetaproteobacteria bacterium
CGTTTTCAAAATTTTTTATTAATAATATTAGGGAGTTGCAAACCAGATTGGTTGCGGGGGCAGGACTTGAACCTGCGATCTTCGGGTTATGAGCCCGACGAGATACCAAACTTCTCCACCCCGCGTCAGTGGTTACACATTACCACTGACGTGGAGAAGTTGTCAAACTTTTTTTGCTAACTTTTTCAGTTTTTCTTCTCCTTCGATGTGTCAGGTGGTGAAGAAAAGGCTGAATTTTGTAAGACCCTATGTTATAAACCAGGGGTATCAAATTCCAAATGGATAAGCTTGTATGAATTTATTTGCAGACGCTCAGGATGCCAAAGTTGTGACCCATGATGGCAGCATCACTTTGTATAACCACGAAGTGGGAGAATGTTACCACTCTAAGGGAGGTGCGCTTGCGGAGGCGCAAAACCTCTATATCGGTGGTTCGGGCTTGTGTCAACGCCTCCAAGTAGGGCATCATGGAGTGCTCTCGGTTGCAGATATTGGCTTAGGTCTTGGGTACAATGCCTGTTCGACTTTAGCGGCATGGGAATCGCAAGAGACCGTGCCTGATCTACAGCTGACGAGCTTTGAAAGTGATACGAAACTCATTCGTGACCTGCTCACGGGGAGGGGCAGCTGGCAATCGAATTGGGATCATCGCTGGCTCGGCTATGTGTGCCGCTTTCAGCTAGGTGGGCTTTCTTCGGGGCCTTTACAGCTGCTTACCAGCTCTGGCAGGCACCCTCATAGTTTGGCGCAATATACCTGGACGATTGTCATCAGTACAGCTTCAAGCAACGGTCTGCGTTGTCTGTTCGATCAAGAGTTGGCCAGTGTACCTAAGTTTGATTTTATTTGGCAGGATGCGTTTTCACCGCTGAAGAACCCTGATCTGTGGTCGGCAGATTGGTTTGAAGCTTTGAGGGCGCATAGTCAAGGTGCTTGTACACTGATGACTTATAGTGTGGCCCGTCAAGTGCGTGATGCCTTGACCCAATCAGGCTGGCAGTGGCAGAAGGTGAAAGCTGGTCCTGGGACCAAACGCCACTGGTTGAGGGCAAACCCTACGGCTTGAGAGCATATGGGCTAAGATTCGCAGTTGGTTTCGGCGCTGACCCAAGTGTTGATCGCCGACTCAGATAGGTTACTGCTTTGATCCCCCCCGCCATGTGTAGGAGAAGAAATCTTCTCGAAGAGTGTGGTACCTGTTGTTCCCGTGTAATTGAGGAGAGTAGAGCGGTTGGTATTATCATCCTCCGCCGTGAGGTTTGTCCCACCGATGGTGGTGGCAGCTCCATGGCAAGAACTGTTGGAGCAACTTGAGTCGACAGCGCTCTTGACGTTGTCGGTATAGGCGGTCAGTGCGCTGGCACTGCTGCATAGGCTACCCGAAGAGCCTTGATTATCCCCATCTGTGCTGTTGTCGGTGGTGGACCCTGTACTCTTGGAGTAGGGCACATACTTGGGTTGAATTTCTCCACATGCCCACCATGTGTGAACCATGATCCCGAGGAGCAAAAGCCGCATATTCATCCTAGACCTCAAAAGTAAACATGAAACTGAGAGTGAAGTAAATTTTTACTGGTGATCTTGTTCTGAGTGACCGCATCTACCTGTTGGGTGATCTCTTCTTCTTGGTTGACCCCCAAGGAGAGATCGACGCCGGGACTGACAAACCAGCGTAACCCAGCCTGTAATTGTTCAGCGCTTCCTGGTCGCAGAGATACCGCCGTGTTGACATCCACAAATGCAGTGTGCAGATAAAGCTGCTTCCATAACCGCGTGTAAAAGTCATAGCTGATCACTGCGCCGCGGCCAAAATAGTCATTTTCCACATCTTTCGAGAGCAGGGTCAAGTTTACATTACCGGTAACTCTGCCGTAACTTGCCCCTACGCCTAAGTCATGCATGGAGACCGCAGATTTTTCGCTTTCTTTTTTCTTGGACGACTTCCAAAAGGAATAGGTAAACGAGAACCCGGCGCTCACAAAGCGTCCTCCGGTATTAATTACAAATCCGTTGTTAGACTCATTTTTAGCCGCTCCCAATTCACTGCCTAGGACGCTGATGTTCGCAAAAGGGACGTTCGGCGAGCCACCTACGGTGACGGCTTGGTAGGCAAGGCTATAGGAACGCGGGGAATCGGTCAGTGCTTGGGCGATCACTTGTTGGGCGAGGTTGGTATGGTCGGGGTTGACATAGCCAAAGATGGGTCGATACACCCCGCTCATGACATAGGTGTTGTAGGGTAGGTCGTCGACTAAGACATAAGCGGACTTACGACTGAGCGGATCGAAGAAGTTTTCAAACTTCTTTTCGACCGCGGGGCTGCCTAAATACTGCCCTTCGATGACAAAGTGGAGCCCTTTATGAAAGGGGCGGTAACGTAAGCCAAACGCGGCGCTCATCAGAAAGCTATGAAACCCGTCTATAGAAGTGGTGTCTGTAGGGCTGGTTTGTACCGAGACATCGTACTGATTGATTTGCCAGCGGAGGTCGGCCCCGCCATCGATCTTGGTACGTTCGGTCTGACGTAAGGGGTCTCCCTCTGGAATCTGGTGGTAAAACTCCGATAAAGTTTTGGAGTTGACAAATTCAAGGCGGTCGCGTCGATCGTACAGTTCTTCGGGAACCTCTTCTATCCGGCTCCACTTGATAGGCATACCTTTCTGGATAGCGACACTTTTTCTTTTTTTCCAGCTTGCTTTGGCATAGGGCTGTTGGCGGTAGGGAAGTGGCTTTTTCTTTTGGGTCGAATTGGCCAGGTATGAGCGTAGAAAGACGTCTTCATTCCATTTGCCATAGAAGCTGCGCATGCCACTGCCATTTGGATTGACGTGGCATCCTTGGCAGGATAGGGTGCAACGTCGTCGTGGGGGAGGGAGGTTTTTCCGTCCAGGAGCATGGCATCCTGCACAATTTTGTGCAAAACGATTGGCCAGCCAGGGTTCCGCGACGGTCTGGCTTGAGGTCCACCACAGAGAAACGACTATTCCAACTTTAAATAGATACTTCAATATAAACTCACCATTTAAAATTAAAAAAATAAGAAACGAGATCGTGGCAATTTATTTATACTCTGATTTAGAAATGGAGGGTGAGACCTCAAAAGTGCCTGGCTCTTTCGGCTGAGGCGTATGCAGATCAATATCGCCAGGACTTAGTGCGACGTGGCT
>JAPPOJ010000014.1 GCA_028817975.1 Zetaproteobacteria bacterium
CTTGATTACCATCTCGGCCCAGTACCGCAGACTTGACACAAACCACTGTCCGCCAACCTAGCTCTAGAAAACAATCCTGCACCCGGTTTAAAGCCGCACGCACATGGGCTTTATCTTTAACCACACCCCCTGCAGGGACACATTCTTTTGCGAGTTCAAATTGAGGTTTAACCAGTAATAACAACTGTGTGTGTGCAGCTGCATTCTTAACAATCGCCTCCGCAATCGTCGTCAGACTAATAAAACTTACATCGGATATAATCCAATCGTAACGAGGTAAGGTAGCTATTTTTGAGGCATCAAAGCTACGAATATCCTGATTTTCATACAAATATACCCGTGGATCTTGACGCAACTGCCAGTGAAGCTGATTCGTCCCCACATCTACACAAGTCACACTTGCGGCACCCCACTGCAGGGCACAGTCACTAAATCCTCCTGTAGAAGAACCTACATCCAGGAGGTGTAAGCCTTCAAAATGGTGTCCCGATAGGCCTACCGAGATGATACTACGCGCTAATTTATCCCCTCCACGACTCACATATTTCTTGAGTCCGCGCACACGCAAGGTAGCATCTAAAGCAACCAGAATCCCCGGCTTATCTACACGCTGATTGTCACAAATCACCTTTCCCGCCATGATAAACGCCTGTGCCTGCTGTATATTTTCAGCCATACCTAACTGCAACAACAAAGCATCCAGCCGAGTCTTGATCGTCCCTCTCTTTTTTTTACTTTTATGATTCAAAAGTTACTCTCCAAAGTACACCTCGCTTAAAAAAAACAAAAATCTCCTAATTTTTAGTAAAGAATACATAAAATTTTCCGAACCACCAAGAGACAAACGTGCGCTCCGAGGAGACCCCCTATGGCAACAAAAAGCAGCAGAACCACAGAACAGCAACCCGCAGTGATCTTAAGCCTAGACGAAAAAATGAGGAGCCACGCCGTCGACAGGAGCTTTTTTCTCAGCTCTGGTATACGCATCGTACGATGGGATGAATGGGATCAGGTTATCCGCGGGGTTACAACTAAAAAAGCACAACTCTTACATATCAACCTTGATGCCACGAACGATGCAGCCATCCCTATTGTTCACCAGATACGCTCAAACAACAAGATTCATGAATTGCCTATCTTGGTCACCAGCGTCAAGCCCAACCACGCCAGCAAAGCGGCCGCACTCAAAGCGGGCGCAAACCTTTTCGTAGAACTCCCCCTACCTCAAGATGTGTATCTAGAAAAAATCAAATCTTTTTTAGACATTTCAACACGCAGTACCGCTCGCGTAGAAGGCATTGGCTCCGTCAACCTTAGGGTAAAAGGGAAAGAGTATCAAGTTGATGTAGAGGATATCTCCATCACAGGCTTGTTTATCCGTTTTGAAGAACATTTCGAAACACATACAGGCTGCAAGGTATGCCTTTCTTTTTTACCCAAGTCTGCTGACAAATGGATCGAATCTGAAGTTGCACGTGTCATTCGTCCAGACCACCGCAACCCAAGCCGTGAGCTTGGCTTAGGCATCAAGTTTATTGACCTCAAACCACAAATCGAAAATGAACTACGCACCTTTATCCACGAACAACTCGACGACCGTGTGGACCACCTACAATTCTACTTTTAAAACATGCACTGCTTAAGACTTAGCCACCACAGGAATCTCTTGTACCAGCATACTACGGCGAGAACTTCGCACCGACAGCACAGACGACAAGATAATCATCATGGCCCCTCCAAGTTGCACCAGACTTGTCTCCACCTCGCCCAGCACAGCATCTAACCCTAGTGCAAAGGTTGCCCCAACATAGGCTAGGACAGCATAGACAAGATTATCAGGAGCTTGAAAGGAAGCCGTGACTCCATACTGCCCCAAACAAGCTGCCACTCCAGAACCAAGTAGCAAGATCCAAGTGTAGCTATTTTCCGGCATTGCAATCGGCTCCATATATGCGAGTCCCAAATGTATGGCCACTGCCATTGCGGACCAATAAAACATAATGGTCCATGTACTTTCCTGAACATGATGACGCCCAATCCAAATATAGGCTAGCGCAGCTGTGAGGCCACTTAAGAGACCTGTACATAAAAAAGTCAGGTCCCCCGCACGCATTCCGCTCACATCCGCAAACATGATCAAATAAGATCCCAAAATGGCAAAACAAGCATTTACAAAAAGCCACTTATGCAGGCGCTCTCTGAGTAAGAGTGGAGAGAGCACCACCATCATTGCCCCATTCGTATTGATCAAGAAAGAGCTTTGCCCCACACCTAAGTGCTCTAAAGTAATAAAGTAGAAGATAATCGTCAACGAACCCAACAAACCCCAGACCATCAGCCCACGGGGCTTAGCACCACGAAAACGTTGCCAAATCGTCCGTGAACTTCCCCGCATACAAGCTACAACCCCGACAACGAGCATAAGATTCAAAACCACACGAAACAAACTTCCTGTCAAAGAAGAGAGGTGCGGCTCACGCACAAGTGCCATTTTGAACAAATAGCCTCCCCAGACCATCAGCATCTGCCCTAAAAGATTAAACCAAACCAACTAAAAACTCCTTTTTTGCCCTCAGACATGTACGTTGTTCATATCAAGATATTTGGCGTAAGCAAGATAAGCTACTCCAGAAGACTCACAGTCTCCCTCTTGATGACGCTCGAAGCCCTTTTTTTCATAGTATGCAATCAGGCGATGGATATGCGCATCTACATGTAAACCCAAACATGTACACTCCTGACCCAATACTTGAGCGTATATATCTTGCCACAAAACATCACTCATCTGGGTACGATGGAGCCGAGGGTCCAGCGCAAAGCAAGTCAGATAAAGAAGCTCTTCCTTCCAAGCTTCCGTATAGTGTGGGACAGGCAACAGGCTGTAAGTGCCTAGTATTTCATGTCCACACTTGAGTATTTTCACAAACCCTTGAGCTCTGCGTAAACCGGTGGCACTCAGCTCTATCTTACGTGCACGGGGCATACAATATCCACCCGGTAAACAACTGTTGGCAACTTGCTCAAAAGTCTGGACCAAAAACTGCGCCAAAGCAACATCATCACTGGGCTGAGCAGGGACGAGATCCACGAAATTCAATAAGTCACGTGAGTGATTTACTTGTGTACTTAAAACATGCAGAACATCCACTTTTGCTCCCCCAACTCTTATCTTCCGTAGTACGTAGAAAACTTCCCTTGATTTTCAGCCACGATACGGTAGCATGGGACACCGTTGGCCTGGATCTTGCAAAGACTCATAGGTGCTTACATGTTTTTTACGACAGCTTACAATGCCTTTAACGTAGCTGTGAGCCACGACAATCACGCCACCTACACACTCCGTACGCACCAAAAACCTCCCCCTTGCCTATTTTAAACTGCGCCGGATTGCCGCAAAGCTTCCATCTTTCGATAGCAGTGCAGATGGATATCGCCTTTGTACAGCTATGCTCACAAATGTCTTAGACACATATCACGAGACAACATGCATGTGACAGCGAACTATACAGGTAAAAATAGTCCATTGCTTCTGGCAAACTTCAACCAGTTTTTCCACCGAAGGACAAAAATATGCCCTCTTTTGCTCTTCGCCTCTGCACCTTTATCATAGGCTGGATCTCATACGGTTTCATCTATCACGCCCAGGGCCAGCATCCTTCTTTCCATGATGGTCCCTCGATGCCTGTATATCAGGTGTATCTCCGACGCTATCACTCTGTCGAACACATCCAGATTGCCCCCGACTTTCCTGGCATGAAACAACTGGCCGACACCGCAGCAAACACCCACGAACTCCTCAAGGGCATTCACACTCAGGACCCTTGTAAAGCAATCAGCGCCACTGTAGGCATCGCTTGCAACCTCATCAATATGTTGTTTGGCATGATAGGTATCGACTTACAGGACGCCTTTATCTACCACACAGGTAACCCTGAAACAGCGCGCCCAGATACCTTTAAAATCAATCCACTTCTCGTATTCGACACACTTAGCAATAAAAACGCGCGTATCGCCTTTTCACAGGCTACCGGAATCTATGACCACTACAGCATTGAGATCCGCGATCCTGGAGAAAGCGATGGCACCTACATTGCCTGGCCCTACTACTCAACCAAAGCAGAGGACGAACAAACCTACCAAGGCAACTACGAAGAAATCCAGATGCCCCCTTTATCTTCCGGCCAGTACGAGAAATATCGTCGTAGTAGCATTGCCCGTTACGATGCCGAAATGACACGTGCAGCACACATTGCTACACAAATGTCTGCGCAACGCCACCTCGCACTACAAATCTTTGCATCACAAAAAAACCCTTTTGCTACACAGATACATCAAAAGTTTATCGACAGCTACCAGCATCACAACTACAGCAAAAAGTCTATTCACCAGGATATCACCAAATATCTCAAACAACACCGACTGGTTGTGCCCCAGGTTCACCATCTGGTAAACGCCATTTATAGCTATCAAAATCACAGCATTGCCCTCGAGAGACAAACCACTAAAATCCGTAAAAGCGACTACAATTTTAATCTGCTCGGTAGTTTTTGGGGTGAAAATTGTGCGACCGACAAATGCAAACGTATCAACACATTGTATGGAACCCAATTCACAGCCCAGTGGATCGGTGGAGGGGAACGTTTTTTCAAACAAGCAAGAAAGTATGCACAACAACATCGATGCATGCCTACACGCAGCACACATCAAAAGTGTCGCTCTATATCGACTCTACGCCTCCATATCGGCTTTGAATTCACACGCATGCTCGAAGAAGTTATTGCGCTCACAATCGACAGCCACCAGATGTACCACTCTCTTCTCCGGTCAAAACAACAAAAAAGGCTAAGAGGGTCCAGATAACAGGACATGCAGCCTAAAACATAGCTCCATGGACTAGAGTTTTTTTATAAAATTTATTTTAAAGACAGAAAAATATTTTTATACAAAGGCTTAAGCACCGCCTTAAAAGGCCATACAAAACATTACAAAAAGAAAAGAAAGAGGTTTGCGAACACTATTCTCCGAAACAAATCACTGCTTAAGTAAATATTCAAGCTTTAAATACTCACCCAAAAATGCTTTGCCTTAGAGAAGAGGCCAAGATATAAGCACATTGTAATCAAGCGAAGTAAGCTTTCACCCCCCAAAGGTAGTATATTCGGAGGATCATCTCATGTACAGAAGCCTACTGATTTTTATCATCATGAGCCTGTGCACCACACGCTCTATGACCCAACCCATAGACCACCCCCACACAGTATCCCTCCCGAAAATGATATGTGGGATCGCACTACTTATGACCAGTTGGCAAGGGACTCATGCTGCCCCTACGGTCGTTTACGAGTTAAAGACCGCCCAAAGCATCCATATGGGCTGCAGACCTAACCTAAGCTGGAAAGATAGTGTTGAAGTCAACGGGAGGTGTTACTGTGACTCCAACTTCGACCACGGTATCGGGAGCGTAAAAATCCAGACCCCTGCAGGAATGAAAACTATACGTGAAGTCTGCGCACGCATCGGACCACCACCAGCAGGGAGTCGCAAGCTCTACAACGACATCCAGTGCGGCAATGGGCCTGCAAACAACGCCGGCGACGAAGACCCTGGCTGTTGCCCTGGACGAGTCGACTTAAATGGCAATGGCTGTGGCGACAAAGGTCCCAAATTTGACCTGAGCGTATTCATGAATGAGATTGAACCAGAGCAGAACCCGATATTCACGACAACAGATACAGCCACTCCTCCTCCCGCCCTGCTCCCAAAAAATGCTGACCTCCCTAAGTATTGCCAGCCTAGGCCTAGCATGCAAGATAGCGTCGAAGTGAATGGCAAATGCTACTGCAGCACAGACTACAGCAAAAACATCGATAAGCAGAAAATTCAAACCCCCGCAGGAGAAAAAACTCTGAAGGAGGTATGTGAAAAAATAGGCCCCCCACCAGCAGGAACACAGATTCCCTACAATGACATTCAGTGTGGCAATGGACCCAGCAACGGCGGGCGAGATGAAGAGCCTGGCTGCTGCCCAGGACGCATCGACATAGGTCTACAGGGTTGTGATATGGTTGGGCCCAAATTCGATCTCAGTGTATACAAGAACATCGATCAAACAAGCGATGCAACTCCTCCCCCCGCAGGACCTGACCTCAATGTATCCCCTCAAAACGCACGTGTTCCTTGCACACAGCTCTGTCCATCGATCTGTAGTGCCATCTGCAATGACATGTAGCACTGTGTAGCCTAGTCATTGCGTTGGTCATTGATTTGCCAGTTATAATGGAAGTCATAAGCACGACTCAAACGTAAAGCCAGACTCGAACGGTCATTAAAAGTCTGCTTAAAATGGGCAATATGAGACTTATGGGCGGGCTGATTCGACAGAAACCTTTGTAAATAATCCCCTGCCCCCTTTAAATTCAGCGACTGCTGCGCATACGTATCAAAATCGGAATAATACCAAAGCAAAATCTTGTTAGCCTTCATCTTGTCTTTTCCAATCATAGAAAATTGCTTTGGATTTTGTAGAAATCGGGAGAAACTCTCTTCAAGCATTTTATCTACGGCTGCGGGCGTATAAGCCACAGCCGCTACCGGTGGACAACTCAAAGCCGCACAGTTAACCGCTGCATGGATGCGTGGATCCAACTGTTGAACGCGCCAGCGATCGGGAACATCCTGTGCCTTGTCCCCACGAATCAAACCGTGCTCTATTTGATCTAAATTGAGCTTCTCACCACCCAAATGAACACGATAGTCCCCATTCCAAATATTGCCTCCATCTACCTTGATTTTATTTACTTTGAGTTTCGTAAATGCGGATGAAGTCACTTTGATTTTTTCATGCTTCACATAACGCAAGATATTCCACATCATGACAGCGTTATACAAGTTAATGTAATGCGCTTTTTTAGTTGCATCATCCCAAGCCGCAGGGTCCACCTGACGGTAGGATTTTAAAAACTTGCCCAGAGTATCTACATCTTGTTGCACCCCCAAATAGCTGACCCGTCCGCTTGCATTCAAATGCTTTTTGAGCAATTGGTTCCACACATCTACCTTCACC
This sequence comes from Zetaproteobacteria bacterium, assembly GCA_028817975.1. Lineage (GTDB taxonomy): Bacteria > Bdellovibrionota_B > Oligoflexia > Oligoflexales > Bog-1112 > JAPPOJ01. The sequence continues at coordinate 7,064 of JAPPOJ010000014.1, forward strand.
TGACCAGCCACTCCAAAGCCACTTACAAGACTCCAGGACAAAATCCACAAACCACACGTCAGACATCTCATGCTGCAACTCCTCAAAATGTTTGTATGAGCTAAGAAGAACTTAGAAATCAAAACAAAGGTCAAAAGAGAGTACAAAATCTCTTTCACCTCCATCCACTCCATTCGGCCGTGTGTACCTTCCCATGAAAGGTATTTTCTTACCCTCTTTTATTTCGGGAAAAAATAAAATTTGGAAAACTTTTTCATCTTTGTATTGTAATAACTCTTCACGAGACACAAGCCCTTGGGCTACAACCTCAGACTTAAGGTTTTGCATACACAAAAAGCCTCCATGATCCTGAACCGTCACATGAAAAACCTGCTGCGCATCCTGATCTACAAAAACCTCGACTCGATTCTGTTGACCAGATACACAAGAGGAATCGCACCCTCTCAATTTCAGTGCCATATCCAATACACGAATCAAAATCTCACTCAAAGTCGCAAGATTTTGTCGCGAGAGGCGCGAGTCCGCCACCTTGACACTTAAGCCCATTCCACTGCTGCCACCCGCACAAACTTTATCCACATGAGTATGTAAAATATCACTCAAAGACTCCAGAGAGACCGTTAACAGCCCTGACTGACGAATACGGTAGAGCATCTCACGTGCAGATTTCTTAGCAGGACCCGTCACTTGTTCTAAGAAAGGAATCAATTCCGAGTCCACCAAATGATTAATCTCATCCGAGGGGCTTTTACCCGACTCGATCAGTTCGGGGGAATTCTTGCGTACCACCATATGAATCATAATTAAATATTCTATTTCAGAGACGAGATCCACCAAGGCCTGACGCTGATTTTCATGTGCCACAACAGAGCTTTCAACCTTACGATCCTGCACCCAAGATAATAAATAATCCGCTGCACGCGTTAAGTTCATCAATCCCGCTGCTTTCGCCACTTGTACCACCTTTTGCACAGAAACTCGTACCGCCGTAAGGTCCTGAACCTGATGATAAAACTTGGCATGTATATCTGTAATCAGACATTCAAGCTCTAACAAAGAACGATTCATCTTGCCAATATCTGCACCCTTAAACTCCAGAGCACGTTCTACAAGCTTCACTTCTTTTTCCGTCAACTGGGTAATCTTATCTTCTGCACCCAAAGCATAAGGTTGAGGGCTTAACACCAGCATCCACCTGCACAACTTGCCTTCACAGAAACTAGGCTCATAGGTAATATGTAGAAGGGAAGAGGACAGCGATTTAGCAGAGCGTACACGCACCTGATGCACACATTCACTCAGCCGATGACGTACAACTTCCTCAGACGCACCAAACAATTGCATCATAGCACTCACCCCACAGCTGGGTACAGCACCACGAGCAACAGGCAAATCCTCATCTTGCAACAACTGTTCAATCTGCATACCGACCAAATTTTCAACCTGGAGAAGCTGCGCAGCATACCGGCTATGATGAGGCAAAATACACCCGCTTGCATCTACCCATAACAAGCCGAGAGGGACAGCCATCAGCATATCTTGCAACATCTTCTCGTGCTCTCTTTCCACGGAAATATCCTGGCATAGCACCTGATAAAGACAGTGAAAGTTGCCTTTAATATCACCAAGAGAGCGCAAATTCCATTGCACTGTTTGTGTCTTACCCTCTGCCGAAATAATATCAAGCTCAAATTCGAGCGCTTCATTCTTCCGCGAGTGAGGACCCAAAGAACGCATCTTTTGCAAAAAGGTCTGCCACTCCGATTCCGCAAAAATCTCCGACAGGTTCCGTTGAATCAACACCTCATGGGTCACCCCAAATATTCGCGCCATAGACCGATTCGCTTTTAAAATCCTCCCAGAGTCGGTCACAATAACGTACCCTATAGGTAGAGAATCATTCACCTGCTCCGCCTGATACTTCGAACGCTCCAACTCAACTGTAATTTCATGACTTGCATGCAAGCTCTGCACAGATGCCAACATTTGTGCGAGATTAATATCTTCTTCATCTTTTTTGCCATGCTTACTCATAAAAACTCTAAATCCCCCTGCTGATCCGAGTCACGGCGGATAAAACGAATATCTTGCAACGCATTCCAATCCAGCACTTGAATTTCCGAACTACAGTGCACGGCAAAATCCGATGCACGTAGCGCCCAAACATCACGAATCTTACCTTTTCCAGATTTGTGCGCACTATCAAAGAAGATAACCTCATCAAAGCCCCTCGTAATGACCGGGAGGCTAAGACCTGTCTTGCTATTTTCAGCTCCGAGACATTCTTTAATAGATCCAGCAGTAAGATTACAAAACTCTTTTAACCGATCAAAAATAAAGTGCTTTTCTATTTTTTGCGGACGTGCAACAGGAACCTTTTTTAAGATAATTTCCTGACCCTGCGCTGTGTTAAAGTGCACTTTAAAGGTGATCTTAATGCGCCGTCCTGAGATTAGGATCATCGAAAGCCAATGTCCCAAAATAGATTGATCTCCCTCAATCTGCGTATCCAAATCCAACCTGGCATCTCCTGTCTGACAGCGCAGCTTATCTGCAGAGAGCTGACGAATAATATCCTGCAGCACATGTATTTGCCCAGCTTCTTCGGGTGGCAACACCTTCCCACAGATGGTGTATATTTGCTGATCTTGCTCTGTCATCTCCAACCTTCTGATACAATCCGACGTCGATCTATCGACATGTCACAATCAAATTTCAGAGAATAAGTTCAAGATACTGTTATCTTTATATTTTATTGCATCTCCGCACCCCATTTAGGTATCCGTGTGGCCACACTCGACCCTCATTCAAAGATGCCGGCTGAGGACTTAAAGAAATATGCACCAATGGCCGACGACGTCAAACGTGATTCCATATCTCCGGTAAACCTAGGTAGGCTTGTTGTGTATGCACATGTCTTTGTATTGCAGACTGCTCATCTTCACCTGGAGTATGCTAATACTCCAGGCTTTACTCACTGCAGCTGTCACCACAGCCGAAGACTTACACTACTCAGTCCTCGTAACACTCGCCTGCCTTGGAGCCGCTCTTCCCTTTGCTTTTGTTTTCGCCAACAACATCACGACACGGCTCACACTCATCCGAACCACGTTACAAAAAATGCAACAAGATGATTTGGGAGAGGAGCTTCCCGCAGTCAGCAAGGATGAAATAGGCCATGTGACCCGCGAACTCAACCAAATGAGACACAGCCTACAGCAAACAAGACAAGAAACAGCAGCCCATTCTCATGATTTAGAGCAAACCATCGAACAGTACAGAACCACAAATCTCATGCATAAGGCAAAGTTAGGACAGATACTGGAACATGCTCGGCTAGGCATCTTATTTTGTAACGAGCACCTACACATCGAGGCTGAAATGTCCTCGTTTACCACAAATATCTTGCAGCAAGCTCCCCGTGATCTTATCAACCAACATGTGAGCAAGTTTTTACTTCAGCCTTCCACCTTATCTTCTGCGGAACAACAGACGATCGTGCACGCTCTCGCCGCTATACTCGGCCAGCATACCATTGCCTGGGACTTCAACTCCGACCACCTTCCCCAAACAATCACACTCTGCCATGGAGGAGGACAACAACATCTGCACCTGCAATGGATACCTCTCAGCGAAAATCAAGAGACCACCGACAAACTTATCTTGTTGCTCTTCCCACAACCCAAAGGACCTCTCCCCCATGCTCAACATACAGACATGGAGCCAGAGAACGTTCGCTTGGTACAAGAACTAACTTACAGCGACTACGACAAAACAGCTCGATATCTCAAGACAACCGCAAAGTCTTTAGCTTACATCAGCACTCAAATCGACCACAAATACAAGACACCCGAGCTGTTGCGCACCCTACATACCATCAAAGGAGGCGCACGCTTGCTTAAAATAGCTTCTATTCAAGAGCTTGCACACGAAATAGAAGAGTACTTACAAACCCCTTCCCCAGACGAGGGTTCTACGAACATACACTTAAAGTCGCAAATACAAGAACTTCAAACAGAAGTAAAACGCTATGATTATGCACTTCAACTATTTAGGAACGCAACAGACCAACTCCCCCAAGAAAAAGAACAAGGCTCTCTAGGATCGATGGTAGGCGCACGCATCGCCCCTCTCGCTCAAATATGCTCCGAAGCCGGGCACCCTATCGAGGAGATCTCCATTAACGATCAAGTTGTCTATTGGGATCAAACGGTCGTCTCAGATATCGAAAATATCATCATGCACGCCGCAAATAACAGTGTAGATCATGGTTACATATACTCTGCCACAGACAGAGAAAACCATGCCAAGATTTCATTAGATTTTAAAGCTTATCCTAAGGAAGATAAAATATACATTGAAGTTACAGATCAAGGGCAAGGGTTCGACATTGAGCGTATCCGCAAAAAACTCGAACAGAAGGGGGTCGCCACGAACCACCTGCAACCAGAGGAACTTCTCCAAATGCTTTTCGAAGGTAAAACACCGATATCCACCGCCGACCAAGTCTCACATTCGAGCGGACGAGGAATCGGCCTTTCCGTGATTCAAGAACTAGCTCACAATTTAGGAGGAAAAGCGCATGCCAAAGTAAACAAGCCAAAAGGAGCCACCATCACCGTCACCATCCCTAAAGCAAAAGCATTTGCAAGAGGTATAAACTAAAATGGCAAATATACTCATCGTCGATGATTCTGAAATGTTTCGCCAAGAACTACGGGATACCCTCAACGAGGGAGGTCATCGTATTATCGAAAGTGCAGATGGCCTAGAAGGGCTGCAAAAAGCAAAAGAAAGTCAAGATATTGACATCATCATCAGTGACTTTAACATGCCGGGGATGAATGGGATTGAGATGGTACGTTTAATCAAAGACCTTCCCAAGTATGAAACAACACCTGTATTCATTTTAACGACCGAGACATCTCCTGAATTAAAAAAGTATGCCACACAAGCCGGGGTAATGGCTTGGATTGTCAAACCTTTTGTGCCCGAAAAATTGCTTCTTGGAATTCGTAAGGTACTCAACTCTAGCCAACATAAATCTTAATTTTAACAAACGAGGGTACATTGAAAGAGTTAACTAGGTTTAGAGTTTATGGAAAAGAAAGCTGTATCGAGCTACATGGCTCTATTAATGACACAACCAAATTTCACGCTCTAAAAGAGTTTATCCGTGAACAAAACACCATCGATTTTTCAGGCTTGGAAACATGCAGCTGGCATGGACTCGCTAGCCTTGATCGTTTTTTTCAAGACACCAAGAAGAGTTATAAGTTTATCAACATTCCTGGCAGGCTGTACAACTTTATGCGCCTTCTGCCTAGCATTAAAGAGAAATACGTCATCGATAACTTTATGCTCTGCCAGTTTGAACTGGATACCTATGCCAGTGTGGAGACATATTATACCGTCAATGCGGAACAACTCGCCACACATGCAACAGTAGATTCCCCCAATGTTATTCCTGTCGCAAATAACCTAGCTCTGGACGGCTTTATCTTTCGATTTAACCCAGAAATGTTTCAAGACTCAACTCCCGCATATACGTTTCACAACCCTTGGTATCAAACAAATGCCGAACAAGCCTATTTTTGGATCTGCTTGCTAGAGTATTGGGAATCGACTCTTGCACTTTCACTGGATGTTATTTTTTCGCTACGTATAGGGCTCCAACGTAGTTTATGTGCTGTAAAGGCGAGGGTAGAAGCTGCAGAAGCTGCTTTTTCAAGCATCGGTAAAGTAAGCGGCGACCTTTCTTACAAGCTCCAAGAGACCATCACCTGGCTTGAGAAACAATGCACAGACATCGAACAACGGATTTACAAGATACTTAAATCAGTACAGTATGAACGACGCAGCTGCTTTCGAGGGGGTGATCTAGACCTCATACAAAACTGTGTCGAATTTATCCAACACTTGCAAAAGTCTGCTCACTCCATCGCTTCCCTCTTAGAGTTTATTGACACCATTGAAGAAACAGGACAAAACGCAGGGGAGAAGCTACTGCAAATAAGCGTCGTTCGCAAACTCAACGAAGCCCTTCTCAAGGTAGACGGTTTTGAATTGTCTGAAGCAAAGATCAACGAAGTGCGCAAAGGGTTCAATATTATGGACCCTCTCAGTGACGGCAAATGGGAAGAAACCAAAGAAGAAATCAATAAAGAACTCGACCACATCCAACACGAGCTGGGAAGCTGTGTCGTGCTCTTCCAAAGTTTTGACCTCCTCCGACAAATGCTCGAACATCGCCAGGCAGAAGCCGATATCATCTGCCAAAACGAAGAACAACTCCTACAAAATAACGACCAATGGCGAGAAGTACGCGAACAAATATACCAACAGATCAAAAAAACACTCGTCACCGACCAAGAAAAATATTCCTTTGCTTTCTTTTTACCCGAAGGATACAAAGCATACCTGGAAGAAGAGAATAAAGCCCCAGGCGATGTACTGCTCTTTTAAACTTGCGATCTATAAGGAAATATTGAACCAAACAGCAATGGCATCCCGTAGACTAGGGAGAAGCCCCGGGCGATGACGAGAAAGCAGAGTTGCAAATTTTCCGTACGAGACAATATAAGGTGCGCCGTCACTCTCTTTCAAATGATGGTGCATCCAAGGCTTAATCCACCCCCGCAGGGCAGGCAAGCTAAGATCGTAACTGTCACGCGGTAAAGGCAACTGACGACAGCCTTCCCGTACCACCCAGACGCGCAAGCCATCGAGACTCATAACGGTGAGGTCTGTATAAGTGTCGATCACCTGCGTCACCGGAACCTCTTCCACAGCAGCGCTACCATAGTCAATCAAAATAAACAGTTTTGTTCTTTTACCCATCTCTGCAACATATTTTTCTCCATGAGCAATATAAAACTCATGCTGATCTTGACGGAACATATCTAATTTTCCAGCCAACATCAATGCACGATAAAAATGATGACGATCGAGCCTTTCACCCCCTTGACGCAACTCTACCCGTGCGGCGTAAAAGGGACCTGACTGGTTTGCCACAATACGAGAAATCTGCGCGTATGCACTTTGCCCATGATGCACAGCATCTAACTTTTCTCTACCGGTAGGCAGGTACACACGACGGAGATTATTTTTATCCACCATGCTGCGTGCAAAGTTAAATTGCCCTTCTCGCATCGCAGGGGAATGCCTTAACGAATGCAGTTCCTCAGATTTCAAAGTATCCATAAAGGACGCCTCACTTTGCCCTAATTTTAAAGGACTATCCTCATGATGGGCGAAAACATATCCTGAAAAACAATAAAATATCCCGACAAGACCATAAAACATCTTTTTTTGAAACATATTTTTTCCTAAACTTATTTTAAAAAATTATTTAGGGTCTTTTAACA
>JAPPOJ010000125.1 GCA_028817975.1 Zetaproteobacteria bacterium
GACTCAAGCTCTACTTCAAATAGACGACTGTCTTTTGGTAGAGCTTGCGCTCGCACTTCAAAAGTGGCTTTTCCAAGTAGAGTGTGGAGTACTCAAAGACTTCTACTATACTTCTCAAGACTTTGAAGAGGAGCCTATTCTACTTTTTCAAATACACCAACAAACACAAAGCGTTCGAGTTAGCTCCATACTCGAACCAACCATCACGATCAGCGACAAGCTCATCTACTTCACCGAGCAGTGCTATATTTACATTGATCAGCTATTTGCAGAGCTAAATTCCAAGCATCACATCTATCTATAAGCTTTAAAAATCTTCACCCTCACAAACAGCAGGCAGCCAAGCGGTGCAGCTGGAACAACCGATGATAGAGCTGAGTATGCAGTGCTTACGGTCGTGAGCGCAATCCTCCCCGTTATAGCTCACGCCGCGCAAGGTTGGGGCAAGCCCATAGCATGGAGCCTCGTTGTGCTTGGAGTTTTCTACTCCGGATCTTTGGTGACGTGCTACACTAAGTCGTGATCGAGCTAGTCCTTGTCCTTGTTATCCACACTGCCTGTAGTCGCTGGGGAAGAAAAACGACTTTTTAAGCTATCGATATAAGGCTTCGTTCTAGAAATAGAACGAGAATAAGAGCTATCTTTCCCCAGAATCTTTTTCTTGTAGTTCTGCCCAAGAGGCTTCATAACCAAGAAAAAAAACACCGCAAGAAAAGCTACTAAGACGACGCACCCCTTATTGGACAACACAGTCGTTCCCACCACGAGTCTCCCAATTTCCGTCCGAATCTCTATACTTTCCTCTCAGCTCAGGAGCCTCAGCAACCTCAGGTTTTACCTTGTCACCCCGAAGATAATCACCGTGGTCCTTCAACTGCTGTGCTACACTTTCACCTATATCTTTACCCACGACGTCTTTCGTTGCGCCACCAACGGCCGCACCTGCAGCACCGCCCGCTGTTCCTCCTACTGCGCTTCCGACTGCTCCACCAATGACAGCCCCGGTCCCTGCTCCGACAGCGGAGCCTATTTTATCAGCAGCTTTGTGAGCGTCTTCTCGGCCTCCTGCGCCACCTTTAACCAAAACAGCAGCAGCAGCAAGGTCAAAAGGCACACCTACAATATCAAACTTAATAGAAAAGCGTCCGTTACATTCGCTATAGTTAAGCACGTCATCAACACCGTAGTGAGAAAAGCTGGTTTCCTCAACAGGTACAAAGAACTCTCCACGATCATTAGAAATGACAAATTCAAGGCTTTCGGTATCCAAAGCCAAAGAGTGGTACTTATGGGTGCCACCTGCAAAAATATATTCCGTTAAGTCATACTTTTCACCAAGGCTAATAGCAGCAACTAAAAGGTTAGAAGCAAGAAGCACACCAGATAGACACCCTTTTTTCATGACAAAGCACTCCTTTTGCATAGAAAGAGAAAAATTTCACCACTTACAACAAAGAAGCTATGAGAAAGCGTTAAAATGCCAAACAAGAACAAGACCATGCTGACCATAGATCACTTTTCAAAACGTCTCCCCCTTTACCCCTTCCAAGTCTTGTGTGGAGGTGAGGATACTCCCCGGATCATGGCTCGATACAACAAAGATATAAGATTTTATATCCCTACCACCTAGTTTTTCAAACTTTCTTGGTTGAGCAACGATCAAAGGCTATTTCAAATGAAAAATAGGATACCGCTTAACTTGCTTGGCGACAGATGCGAATCATAAACAAAAAACCAAATTAAATTAATAATATTAATTATTTAAATGCACCCCTAATTTCTAGCAAAAAGCCTGTATCGACCTTATTCCCTTTAAATAAAATACCGCGATTGACCGACAAGCATGCTGTGGTTTTTAAAGAAAAGGAGTGACATGATGGCAAATCCGTTGTGGGCAATATCCGGTGTGCTGCTGGTCTTGGGACTATCCGTATTGGATGGAGTCGACCCAAAGATTTACTGGGACACCCCCACATACCTCATGTGCAGCTTTTTTGCCTGGACCTCTCTGCAAAGCAGCCGTGCAAATATGTCGCCTTTACAGAAAATGCCTAAGGAAGCTGTGGTGGAATCCCTCCTCAGAGGCTTTATGCTGGGTGGAGGGATAATGACACTGATGAATGGCTTTCATACCGCTTATTTTATGCACACGATACCTGATCATACCCTTGCAAGCGTAAGCCTGCTGTGGATACCATCTCTTACTGCCATAGCCGTCCCGTATATTCTTTTATCCCTGCTATACCCTAAGGAGCTTGCAACTGGTCGCCATAATCTAAAAATCTAGTGCATGAAAGAAAGACTCTATTCGGGTAAGTAGTACCTCGACTTGATAAAGACATAAGATGTTATGTTTACCTAACCTAAGCAAGGTACTATCCTCGGGTTACAAACCTTGAGAGACTAAGTATGAATAAGCTAAAATCCATAAGTCAAAATGAGTACCAGAGAATGTTTCACTTTTATGGGAAACTGTTTCTAAGTCATACAATGTCCATACAAGCTTCTAAAAGCTATAATCTCAATTCACTTAGCACCCATTCAAACAGTATCATGAACGAACTTTATAAATGGATGAAAAGTGTACCATATATTTCCATCACAACCGCATTCTATGACAACCAAACACTTTTAAGGACTTTACATCAAATTATCTCAAGTTCAGAGATACCACCGCCTCAATATTCATCCAATGCGTTAACCGAGGAGGTACAACACAGAGCACTCATCATGTATCCGTACTTGCTTCTAGAAAAGCAGTCATGGTGGACATATAATACATCCTCAATCATACCCGAAATTAGAAAAACAGAAGAGAAGATAAATAAAATCATATCTTTAATTGAGAGAAATAAAGGAATATATAACCTTACAAATAAGGTAAAGTCTTGGGGATTATCTTTTGACAAAAGATACACTTGCAACCACAAGCACAACCTTCAGGCTGCGTTTTTTGCTGAAAACCTAATTCGCCGAAGCTTCGAAAATACATGTCTCAGAATGCAATACTCTCTAACAGACCTCTTCCATGAGATTGACACAAACATTACATTTTTAGTCAAAGTTGGAAGCTCACCGAATCCTCAACAACAAATTTTTCCTTCATTCACAGGTGTCCAAGGGGTTGGGT
>JAPPOJ010000296.1 GCA_028817975.1 Zetaproteobacteria bacterium
GTATTTTGTTGTGGGGGAGTAAGCAAAGAAGAAATTATCTAGATTTTTTTAAGGTTTTTTGTTTATAGGTAGTGTGTTTATTTTTGTGAAACAAAATTTTTAGTAAGACAATGAACAATAAATTATGTTTGTATCTATCTCTTATCTGGCTTCACCCACTGGTGATATTAGCGACTGCAAATGGTGTGGAGGAGGAAGAGCCTCCGGTCGTTCTTTTATCTAAGACTCTTGTGAAACAAAGGAAGCGACACCCTTGTGACCGTTGTAGCAAGAGCTTTGGTCAAAAGTCGGACTTAAAAAAGCATGTTCTTCATGTACATCACAAAGTAAGGCCGTTTGCCTGTATGTTCTGTGCGTCGACTTTTACCTGTAAGAACCGCTGGGGATATCATATTCGTTCGGTGCATGAGGGAGAAAAGCCTTTTATGTGCGACCTTTGCACGCAACGCTTTTCTCGAAAAGAATATTTAGCACAGCACACGCGTTCGGTGCATGAGGGAGAAAAGCCTTTTGTGTGCCAGGAGTGTGCTTTGACCTTTACTCAAGAGGTGAACCTGGTTAGCCACATTCGTGAGGTGCATCAGCAGCAGCGGCGCTTTATATGCCCAAAATGCTCTCGTCCTTTTAGTCGTAAAAGCAACTTGGACTCTCACATACGTGTCATTCATGATAAGCGGCGGCCTTTCGTTTGTCATGTTTGTGAACGGCAATTTGGAGAGAAAAGGTCGTTGACCCGTCACCTGAGAGCCCTCCATTCGGTGCATGCGATCAGCTTATCGGTGCCCTCACCTTCCCCTGCCACTGAAGTAGGGAAAGGAGAATCTCACACGATAGCGAAGACGTTAGCTTCCCCTTTTCTTGGAGACCTCCCCAGTAGCCTGTTTACTGAGCAGCTTCATCAGGGCCTGGAAGTTCCGTTACATGTGCGGCAAAGCCCGGAGGATTTTTTGGAAAGCTTATTAAATGAACAAGTGGATTCAGGCCTGCCAGAGTAGTAGGGGGGTTCATAGAATGGGCTGTTTTTTAAGGCCTTTGATTGGCGGAAAGTCTTTGTCTTGTGGGGGGGGTCCTTTCTCTACAAGTTGGTCTGCTGGTGAGGTATAGCCTGAAGTGTATACCTTTGTGATGAGGTATAATAGGGCTATGAATATGTTTAAAATATTTTTTGTGCTGTGTATTCTTGCCTTGGTGCCAGTGCAGTGTGCCTTTTTTGAGTGTCAAGCTGACAGTATAAGTCCTTTTTCCTCTACGGATGTAGCCGCCGTGCTTGCTGCTGAGCCGGAGTCTGTGGAAAATTCGGACTTTTGTTTGTGCAATGGCGTGCACCATCATCTACTTCCTAGCCTCTCTTTATTCCCGGTTCAAACGGACCTCTCAGTTGTTGGGGTTGGCCTTGATTACTTAGGCCAAGCTTTCCCGAGTCACCGTCTTAGCCTTTTGCGTCCACCTATATATTTCTATTGAAATGTACAATGATTTTTTAAAGAGGAACTGACGGGATGTTGGTGGGGCTCCTATATGTTTATGCGGAAAATGATAAATAAAGAGGTTTTTGTGAAAAAATATGTATTGGTATCATCTTTCATGTACTGTTTGGTGTTTGCAAGCCCAGCTTGGGCAAACCACCACACCCAGCATGTGAATCATCAGCATATTCATGGCCCAGATTGTGGTCATGTGGCTGAGTGGCATGTGGATCACTTTGATTATGCCCACCAAGGGCATGATCATCACCAGCATGGTGGGCACGTGCATGAGGCTGATCTAAGAGTTCATAGTCTGCATCCACAGATGCATGGTCCAGACTGTGGGCATGTGTCACGGGCTCTAAAGGGGCGTCTGGAGTATTTGCATGATGGGCATTGGCACCACCAGCATGGAGATCACTATCATGAGAGCCACGACTGACAAGCCGGCGGTCCTCATGAGCGCTCACCCTTAAGCTGTATCAGGCATAACAGACGGTTGAGGAAGAGTTGGGGGTGATAGAGGTGCTCCCGGACCTTTGGAAGGGCCCTCCATTCTTCCTGACCTCTGAAGCTCTTGCGATTTTTTGTTGTTTTAAAATGGCTTCGGAACAATAACGGGAAGGTGATCTTTTGTAGTTAACTGGGTTTGTTTGTTGTGCCAATGGATATGTGATTTGATACTACTTTTCCATTTAAATGTTTTAGAACATAATTTGCACGCATACTTGTGTTTGTCCGTGTGCACCCGTATATGTGCTTTGCGGTTATAACGTTTTTTAAAAATCTTGCCGCAGTTTGGGTAGTTACATGGGTAGTGTTCAAAGCGATCTTCGGGGTGACACTCATCTTGATCTTTTTCTCCTATAACAGAGAACTGGGGTGCAATACTTGTCGTGCAGACTCTGAGAGTGCCAGGAGGAGCAATTTCTGTTGGGTAGGTGATAAGTGCAGGAGTTGTTGCCTCTCCTGAATGGAGGTTGGTTGTGGAGCCTTCTGTGGTTGCAACTACAGGTGAGTGGACAGTAGGCTGGGAAAGCACATCTGATACATGTGCACAAGGGGTGTGAGCTATGTTTGGAGTGTCGCTCTCTGGGGTAGTCTCGACAGCTGTCACCATGCAAAGCTCTTCCAAGCTAGGACGTATAGTCGTTTCGTCTGGCTGGAAGATAAGTGGAGTTTCTTCTTGTTCAAGTTGTAAGAAGAACTCATTAAGCTCTTGATTTGTAGAGTCAAAGTGAGGTGATTCATTGGCAAAGCTGACAATGCTCCAAAAAAAGGCTGGGATAAGCAGTTTATGACACTTCATGAGTTTAAATACCTTGTTAATTGAAAAAGTATAAAAGATAGACTGTAGAACACTTAGTTTGTTGTGAAAAATACTATTTTTTAGTTTGAAAAACAAGTTTAAAAGCTTGTTCAGCATATTGGGTACAACTATTTAAGTTATTTTAAGATATTAAAGTTATCTTGTTGAGCATACACCTCACGTGTGAGTTTTTACGATTCCTCTGGCTCCTCTGCTTGCAGCACACATGTTTGAATGCACGTCTCTTGATCCTTAAAACGGTTGAGGTTACCCCCACAGCCCCCATAGATTTTTTGGATGCATTCGTCCTCTTTGGAGTCGTAGTGGTATACCTTTCTG
>JAPPOJ010000105.1 GCA_028817975.1 Zetaproteobacteria bacterium
ACCTTGCTGCTGTCGATTTGCGAAAATTTTCGACTTTGAGAGGGCTGTCAAATTGACTTGTACAGTACCTCATAAGAGCATATTTGTCAATTAAATGCCCTATGGTTTCGGTAATGATCATAGCATGTTGAAAGTCAGAGCCCTCTTCGCTAGGAAAATAGATGTGATCGGTATCTTCTTTATGAAGATGTAACCAGCCAGCTTTATAAAGAGCTTGGATAAATAAGTCTAATTGACTGCTTAAAGTATGAATATCGAGTTCAAGGAAAAGCTCTTCTTTGAGGTATGGGTATAACCATTCCAAGTGTTTTTTTAAAGCCTCCTTGTGTACTTTCTTTTCGAGACCAACAATGGAAAGAATGAGTGCCGGAATGGTAAAGATATGTATAACATTGTTACGAAAATAAATAAGTTCGCCGCGATCTTCTTCATGAAAGTGAAGAACGTCTCCACTTGAGTGATGAAAGTGGTGGATAGGCGAGTCATTTTTGGCATTGCTCAAATGCTTTTCAACTTCTTTGAGGGTGGGAATAGGCACAATATTTTCAGTGGGGCTGTGTTGAAAAAGAAGATGAATGTTGGTCACGAGCTTAGAGAGCTCCTCTTTGGAGATCGCGTTGCGACGGCTTGCGAGTAGCAGTGTAGACACAAGAGCCACGGGTGTGAGGATCGCGGCAGCATTGATTTTTTGATGGAGTTTGACGGCAAAATCATAAATGAGGCTATTTTGTTTGTCACGTATGTCTTTAGGTACCCCGAGTAGATCTGCGTTTTGTGTAAAGTCTTTCAGCTGAGGATGTTGTTCCACATAAGTATCTAGGGATATTGGTTCTCCAAAACTAAAGTGTGCTGTGCCAAGTCGTAGGCGGAGCACCTTAAAATTTTGTAACACCTGTTGTAAAGACTCTTTCTGTTTTCCTTTCCCTTGCAGCTCCTGTTGGTAAGAGCGGGTTTCGACTAATTTATCGTAGTTGATAAATACAGGGACGAAAACAATAGGTTTTTTCGAAACTTTGCGTGCCTCAAAAATCATGGAAAGAATGCCGATTTTGGGACTCATCAGTGCACCACTCCTTGAGCGCCCTCCCTCGGTATATACACAAAAAGGAAATCCACGAGAGAGAAGATACGAGATAAATTCTCCCACCATTGCCCCGTAGAGCCGATTTCCCTGAAATGAACGTCTAATAAAGATTCCCCCACCGCGACGGACGATTTGCCCTACCGGCCAGAAGTTGAGGTTGTTGCCTGCGATGGTGTGGGGGGGTATCAAACCCCCGGTGTATACAATGTAGTTAAAAAGTAAATAGTCTACATGACTACGATGGCTAGGAATGAAGACAATATTATTTTTTTCTGCGAGTGCGCGGATACTGTCATGATTAAATGTTTCCAGTTTGTCATACACTTTTTTGACGACACGTGTGACGACTCTAGAGGCAATCACCGCTGTTGCATGGGATAAATTTGCAACGACTTCATCAGCATAATGCTTGGCCTTTGTTTCGATTCTTTCTGCGCTTTGCCCCGTCTTAGAACTTTCACGTTGAATGAGGTTTTGAACGTTCTTGGTATGTATCATTTCGTTGATGACCCGGCTGCGTACGTACAGCTGGGGTCCTACAATGCTATCATGCTGGCGTTGATAATGAACACGCAGCACGCGGCGTAGCATTTTGGCAGCTTCTTTGTCTGATTTTTGGACTGTGACTGGATCGAGACTAGATAATGGCTTGCCTATATTACAAAAAATATTACGGCCATGCAGAAATAACTGCAGAATGCGTTTGAGCACTCCTCCGGAGTCGGCTCCATAAAGAAAGTAGTCCAAGATAGGAGTTTTTTTATCCGTACCAGGATTTCTTCCCCAGAAAATGGAAACAGGCACAATCTGTACGGAAATTTGGTGTTGTCGTGACTGTCGAATTAGCTCTTCCATCGACTCGGATGGATTACGTAAGCGCTTCGTTTGAAAGAGACCAAGACGATGAATGTAGATAAAACTAGCTCGATGAGGTTTGGTAAAGATATCAGCAATGCTGGCAGTAGGGATTGGCAGGCCATAGTGTTGGCAAAGAATTTGAGTCACAGCAAAGTCAAGTGCTGAACGTGTTTGTAGTGCGTACACCAGGGGCTTGTCGTTCTCTATGAGAGAGTCTTTGAAAGGGTCTTTGGGGTAGACAGTCCATCGAACCCAACAAAGTATGAGTCGACGAATAAGGTTAATAGCGATCATCGTTGGTTTCCTTGCGGTAAGGGGGGTGTATGCCACTGTCCTGATCTGAAGTCATCTGAGATGTTGCAATGTTCCAGTAGGTTGCCGATGCATTGAGCGGGATATTATCGATGAGTCGCAGCCCATCCAGTACGATTGCAGCACATACGATAAAACGTGTGTGTTTGGAATACAGTGTATCTTCGTTTACGAGGTCTAGATTGTTGAATTGGCGTGCTTCGAAATACTCGATTTCAATCCCGCTATCTTGATTTAGATGGTCCTGGGATCTTTGTAGACATTTTTGTAGATGGTGACCCTCATTCACAAACAAATCGCGACATAGAAGGAGGCTTTGAAACAGCCTTTCTGCACGAACGAGCTGTGCGTCATTCATATAGGTGTTACGGCTACTGAGTGCTAGGCCTGCACTTGTACGGATGAGAGGGCAGAATTGTAGCTGTGTTGTAAGTTGCTCTCTTTGCAAAAGTTGTTTAACGACGATACACTGCTGGTAATCTTTGAGACCAAACACCATCAAATCTGGTCTTAGATACTTGGCAAATTTGTAAATAATATTTGCGACACCCGCGAAAAATACAGGTCGACTTTTGCCACAAAGCTGCTGATAAAGAGCATGCGTATGAATTCTTTCTGGGGTGGGTAAGAAATCCATTTCCTTGGCTTTGGGAATGAAGACAGCGTCAACTTTTTGAGCTTGCAGTAGTTTAAGGTCTTGCTCTAATGGGCGTGGATAAGTTTCTAGGTCTTCCCCTTTCCCAAATTGGGCGGGGTTGACAAAAATAGAAACACAAATCTGAGCTTGGATTTCTCTAGCTTTTTCAATAAGTTGGATGTGGCCCTTATGTAGAGCGCCCATGGTTGGAATGAGGGTGAT
>JAPPOJ010000154.1 GCA_028817975.1 Zetaproteobacteria bacterium
AAGGGATGTTATTCGAAGTCCGACTCTTCCCAGTCGTGATGCTCTATGAGGTAAGACTTGTAGAAATCATCCGATGGAGTGGCGTACAAAATTAACATCGCGTAGGTTTCTTTATTATCCTCATCATTGGAATCTGCAAAACCTTTTTCTAGAATAGGCTTGAATTCAGGGTGTCTTTTTAACAGGCTTTTCAAGACCATAAAAGGGCCTTCCGTAAGTCCAGGCTGTCTTATAACCTTATCTAAAGCCTGTTTAAAGTTCTCCAAGTCATTGTGCATCATTGAATCCATTTTGGATAACTCTTAGAAACTTTACCACCTTTGTCTAGTGTAACCGCAATATCAATACCATTAACCGAATCATAAGCGGCTACACCTATACCATCGTAATGCTTTTCTACCATTTGTTGCGATATCTTTGCTACTTTCTATAAGAATGCAAGGTTTTTTATCGTTTAAAGGATGTTATTCGAAGTCCGACTCTTCCCAACCATGGTGGGTGATAAGGTAGCTTTTGTAAGGGTCTGTGGGTTTAGCAGAGACGATAAGATTTGCTAGAACTTCTTTATCAAAGCTGTGTCTTGCTTTTATGAACTCATTTTCGAGTATATCTATAAACGCTGGATTTTTCTTTATCAAATCTTCTAATTGATCAAAAACAGCTTCACCATACTCGTTACCATTGAGTAAAATTTTGAGGTGATTTTCAAAATTTTTAAGATCATTCATGGCCATTCCACCCATTTTGGGTAACTGGTTGTAATTTTTCCAAAGTCGTTTACCCTAACAACTATGTCTACGCCACCTATATTACCAGTTATGGTGTTGCTTACGACATCTGGATTTCTATCTACAAGCTCCCTACTTATCTTAGAAATTTTCTCAGCGCTATAAGTTTCAGGCCAGATAGACTTAACCCCATAAATTTTTCTACTCTTATCTGGAGTTGACACAATCGTCCTTCCATAGGTTTTACCATTAATAAAGGAGTCTCGTGGCAATTGGAGTTGAGTAACACCGTTTAGTAGGACTTTCCTAAGAATAGGGCCACCCTCTGGGATTCGCTCCAGTGTAAACTCTGTCACTTCCTTAATCTCATAGGTTTTTCCTGATAACCTACTGAGGGCTAGAAACTCATCAAACCCTTCCACAGTATGCATCCCGCTTTTAAGCG
Source organism: Zetaproteobacteria bacterium (assembly GCA_028817975.1). Classification (GTDB taxonomy): domain Bacteria; phylum Bdellovibrionota_B; class Oligoflexia; order Oligoflexales; family Bog-1112; genus JAPPOJ01. The sequence goes on from JAPPOJ010000154.1 coordinate 1,174, forward strand.
CGAAAACCCCATCAGCAGCTCTCTCCTCAAACTCTCCCTTGACCACATGCACTAGGTCAATCTCTTTTAACCAGGTCTCGTGGGCAATCTCGAATGCCTTTTTCCCACTTTCAAAAGCTTCTGATGCTGTGGAGCCTTCTTTAAGCAAGTGTTCAAAAATTACATCACTAGCCTTAAAGACCTTGCTACCTACTCCCAGAGTGAGCACACCAAAAACTGCAATGGACCTTTCAAATGCACTCAGTTTCTCACCTGTGAGGAGATGCTTACCTGAAAAAGCTTCATAGACATCACGAGGAGGTCCGGTGGCCGGGTTGAGTGATACGGCCAAGTCCACCAAGGTCTTAACGACTGCATAGAGCACCGAGTACTCCTCACGACCCGCGCCATGCTCTGCAAGCAGCCGGGGGAGTTCCGAAGCCACGACTTTAGAGTGTGCGATAGCTCTTACTCTCTGCGCTGTGTAGTCCATAGAGAGGGCTTGAGCCTCTGCACGATACATTGCATTCCTGAGCATTTGCAGGGTCGTGAGGTTCGCTTCAGCCTGCCTGAGTTGGGTGCAAGCATCGTCATGGGATTGCTGCAAAGGGTGGATTTGCCCTCGGACATGGTCACGAGCTTTTTCAAAATAGGCACGTTCCTCATCTACGCTATCTTTCAAAGGCCCCAGCTCAGGCCAAAAATCTTTGCAAGCCTCATAAGATTCCGCGTATTGGAGAATTTTTTGTCCGATATCTTTCAACTCGTAAGCATGGTGGTCCACTTGATCTTGAATACGCTGGACTCGATTGCGGGTGGCTTCTAATTCTTGGGTAAGTTCCGTAGCCCTTTGCGTGGCCTGCTCAAGGTCTTCACGGTATGTTTGACGCGCTTCTTCTCTCAAGGTTTTTTTACAGTGCTCATAGTAGCGATAGACCCATTCCGCTTCGGATGCGTAGCTTTCGGGTGCGTGGATTTCGAGTTCTACTTCCACAGAGAGAGGTGTGGAGCTTGTGTTCACGTCTTGTAGGTTAGTGTGAAAATCAAAATGAGCTACTTGTTGTTGGACTCTCTGTGTCTGTGCTTGTAACTGTGGAAGGATGCTCTCTAAGCGCACTTTTTCGGCCCATGCTTGACGGTACTCTCCCATCACCCGTGCACGGTGCCACTTCGCCCAACCAAACTGTTTTTCAATTTCATCCATATCCTGTTCCGCGCGCCCTGCCTGAGATTTGACTTCTCTCAGCCATGCGAGTGCACCGCGAATATTTTCCTGTTGCCATGCACTTTCCGCTTCAAGCTCTTGTTGATGCAGACGTTCTTCGGCTAACTTTACTTCATGTTCACGGATATGGCTGTTGAGGCACTGGCGATATTTTTTGCGCAGTTGTTTGGCATGATGATCGAGGAGGCCGGCTACAGCGACGACGCCACACATGGCGACAATGCCCACGGCTTGAGCGCCCGGAATAGCCAGGATTTTTGCAATGCCCGAGGCGACTCCACCAGTGACGCCCGTACCGCGCCCGACCACATCATGGCTTAAACGGAGTGCTTCCCAGGACTCCTCTAATTTTCGCCGGCAACAGTCTCTTTCTAAGGGATGCGCCGCATAGAGTACCTGAGAAGCAAGCATGAAGGCTACGACAAGCTGTTGTTTGCACATACGAGGAGATAGAAAGTTCATGCATCTTTCCTGAAAATATTAATTTCAGGAAAGATATCAGAATTCGTCGACTATAGACAACTCTCCCACAGCCGGCTATTCCCCGTACCACTCCTGCCTTAGGCCACGCCCAACTCCACGCGTCACTCGGGCTTCCACCCCAGCAAGCGACTTACGCAGAATGTAGCCATCCGCCCACATACTTTGGCCAAGGTGAATTTCGTGGCATCCCAAGCGTAAGCTCTAAATTTTATCTTCCCTTGTCTTAAACCTAAAAAAAACTTTACAAAATAGA
>JAPPOJ010000098.1 GCA_028817975.1 Zetaproteobacteria bacterium
GGCGCAGGTGGGGCAAAAATCCTGATCCCATCTAGTCTTTTGCGGCATGCTCCAGCCGTGTCCGTAAATACACCACGTATGCCTTGACTTTGGGGTCTTCGGCCATTTCGGAACTCAGCTCCCCCACCTGGAAAACTTGATTTAATGCGCTCCAGAACAGAGACAGCTCTCCGATCAGATGCGCCAAAGTGTCTAAATGATGGGACTCCAGGACAAAGCTGTCGTCGTGCTGACGCAGCAAAGTGGACACAAAGTCGATAAGCTTGATTTTATCGCCTAAAATCATCGCGTACTGATCGAGAGAGGGGGATGAGTCGGACATACAAACCTCCTTTAAGGAAATAGGTCTTGGATAAGTGACCTGCTCAGGATAGGAGATGCACCTTCAAGGGAGGAGGGAAAAAAGGACTTGGCTGTAACGTTTGGGCGCAGTGGCGGAAAGGAGAAAAGTCAGGCAGGACAAGGGGTGTAACGAATGTAACGAATGTAACGGATGTAACGGATGTAACGGATGTAACGGATGTAACGGATGTAACGGATGTAACGTTCAATATGGTGAACTTAGTTTGTTCGTCAAAATTATACTTCGTAGTCTAAGGACAAGCCTATGCCACTTGCAAGCACATTTCTTTTTTGGGTATTATATTCAAACTCGACAAAAGAGAAAATTTTTGAGGATAAACCAGACTCCCAATTGAAAGCATAACCTGAAGTAATCGTCGTAAGCAAGGCGGTGTTTGTAGAGTTTTCTTCTATAAGTGATTTGGCCATACCGATGCTGAACCTGCTATAACGGTTGTTATTAGAGGCATTTCTTTTTTCATGTGTTGTAAAGAAAACTTCTAATCTTAAGTCTTTTGATTCTTCTATGGATGATCTGACTTTGGCCTCTCCTGTGTCATATGAAGCCGCAACCCCTAATTGTAGATCTTCATGTATCGCCATGGAAATACCTGCATTGGGTTGATCTGTAAGCAGCATGGACATATCTGTGTGCACACGAATGCCAGAAGACTTAGGTGACTCACCTTCGGCTTCCACCCCGAAGCCGAGGCAGGGTTGCATGATAGATGTAATTAAAAACAACTTCATTAATCTTCTCATGGATGCTCATTCCTTATTCGATAAAATAGTGATACACTGAAATCATTTGATAGTGCAGACTTATACAATAATTTGTGAGGTTTTGGCAAGTTAAAATAATGCAGGGTTATTTTTAATCAATAGAAAGATGGTGCATGTCTTCAGTGCCCCTTGCAGGAGGAGCAAGAACACTGAGGCAATGGATGCCATGGCTATAATTTGTATCTAGCTTTACTCAGTCCCAAAGACCTGGAGTCTTCGCACCACAAAACTCATCCCATGCTTTGCAGTATTCAATGCTTTTGGGGCCTAGATATTTGGTAAAGCTTCTACTGTCAAAAGTGCCACTTGAAGAGGTATTGATTAGGTTTTCGAGAAAATTTGTTGTTGAGGCTGTCGATATTTTCTCATCATGATGCGTAACTAAGGTTTCAATGTAGTTAAAAAAACATTGATAATTATAGTCTTCATGGTTGGTTAAGGCTTCAGAAACAAAACTAGACAATGCACTCATATCCTGAAATACATCTTCCCCTAGTTTCTCACCATACCATTCCCAGACGTATTCTTGCCCAAAGGATTTGAATGCAGGAAGAATTTTATAGACACTTTCGAGTATATCGTCACCTTGCATTTATTTCTCCAATGCATCTTTTAGATCAAGAATCACGTTTTCTACTGCTGCACGATCACCTGGATTGGCTTTAGGGTTATTCATCAACCATCTTTCTAATCCTTTTAGCTCTTCATTCGGTTGTTCATAAGTCTAGGGCGTCCTTCAAAGGGTGGAACTCCAATCTTCTTCTTTGACTTCGAATTCCCACTTAGCCTGTTCTATCGCACTCTGAAGCGAGTCATGGAAAGTATCGCTCATTTCCTCGCCAGCATTATCCAAGTAGAACAAGTAATAACCACTGTCGTCTGGATATTGGGCTATGACAAGTTCAGCTGGTTGCGGCATGGATTTATCACCTATAAAATGCTGCGTTTTACCAGTTGTAGTATGCTTTTCGGACAGTCTTGCTTTCTGGATGATTTTATAACTACTCATTATTCACCTCACTACTCTAATTCAACTACAGTATTTTCAACAACTTTTCCATTAGGCTTATCATATTTTTCGAAATGTCCATGATGTGTTTTGCTTGAAGTCTCGTGCTTCCCATATCTGACTTGTCTTAGCCCATCCTTAGATTTATAACGACCATTTGGTAAAGATTGATAATCGCTGCCTAACCACTTTTCTGCTGCATTTAAAAACTCAGCTTCAGTAACTTTACCACCAAGGTACTCTGGTGCTCGACCTTGGCTAGCTACAAGTATATGTGGGCTTATGTACCAATTTTGTTGCTGTTTGCCAAATACGTTATTGGCAATGGCATCCAAGTCAAAAGGCATGGGCTGTACAGGTGCGCCATTCTCTTTTGCATTATCAACAGTCAGCTTAGTTATAAAGCCTGAAGCTAGAGCAAGTAGTAATGCCTCTTTTGAAAACATTTCTGCAACCGATTTGCTGAAGTCTTTGCCTATACTCCATGTGAAGCGCAGAATAGGTATAACGGAATTATGCACCACGAGGCCCAGCTCCTGGCCGACAAAATACGTATGGACGTCGCTTAGCTCCAGACTCCACACGGCCTGGGAGCCATGGACCACCTGCTTGTGCGCCGAGACACGCGGGGTGCCATACAGGGAGACGATGGCGTCTCCCACCTGGAGGTCACGGGTCATCACCCACTGAGTGCCGCCCTGGGCGTCGCTTTGGACGAGAAAGCGCTGATCCTCAGCGGTGGTGACTTGCTCACGGCAATCCACAAAATGCAGGGTGAACAGCGGGGTACGGACGCGGGAGAGCACCTCTTCCACCTGGTCAGGATGGCCGTGGGGGTGGTGCTCATCGCCGGCACTGGGCAGGGTGGTCTGCACCCGGATCTGCTCAAAGGGCAGCCACTGCTGGGGTCCTACGAGCACCTGGGTGGTGGGGGTAAAGCCGCCGGTGGTGCGGGGGGTGTCCTGTGGTG
>JAPPOJ010000171.1 GCA_028817975.1 Zetaproteobacteria bacterium
CTGTGGCTTAACTTTATGACTGACGGTCTACCAGCTCTCGCACTCGGAATGGAGCCAGCTGAAAAAGATGTCATGAAGCGTCCACCAAGAGCTCCAAACGAACATGTGCTCTCAGGAGAATGGGGGAGACTCATTTTTGCAGGACTATGGGCGTACGCTGTTGCATTCGCTTTTTACGTATGGGAACTGAGCAAAGGAGTGTCAGTCGAAGAGGCGCGTACAGCCACGCTTACGCTCGCAATATTTATTGAGCTTGGAATGGCATTTACGACTCGCAGTCGTCGACCAATTTGGGAAATTGGATTCTTCACCAATAAATGGTTAGTAGGTGCGGCTGCAAATCCACTCGCACTACACATACTTCTAGTCTTTACTAAGTTTGGAAAGATAATCCACTTTGTCCCTCTGACACTTGCAGAGTGGCTAGAGACAGCGGGAATAGCACTTGTAGGATTCTTTATTTTTGAGTGCTTAAAATTAATTCCTGAGAGACGAAGAAGGAGTTGAATTACATATCTGGCGGAGAGAGCGGGATTCGAACCCGCGATACCACATTAGCGGTATACCGCATTAGCAGTGCGGCGCTTTCGACCACTCAGCCATCTCTCCGCGATGTCGGGAGTATAGGGAAGCAATCGGTCTCTTTCTAGTGCGAATCTCTATCTTTCCTATATTTTTAAATCGGTCTGATGCAGGCCATATTTAGTGACCACCTCAAGTGTTCCATTCGTTAATGTGTATGTTTCATCAATAATATCCATAATCTCCTCAGTCACGATCACACAACCCATACTTCCAAAGCGCCCTTCGGACAAAAACATCTCGCTCTCATTCCCATATTCATGAATGCCGTATGGTGTGTAGGTCTCACCGTCTTTGTATAAACGTAAAAATCTCCCTGAAGGGCCAAAAGTCATTCTGTCTGCCTTGATGTGTCTTGATTTTACTGTCCATTCACCCTCGGGTGTCGTTGCCTTGTAATATCGACCAATGTAATACACGTACTTGTTTTGCCCAGTGACTACAGGGAATTGTAAAAATTCACCTGTCGGATGGATGAGATATCCAACGTTCTTCTGTGTGTCCACCAGTAGTCTATCTTCAGCGTGCGGCTGCCAGTCTTCAACAAGGAATTCTTGCTGGTAACCAGAGGTTGTCATAGGGGCCATTGCGGACAGCAACAAGCTGACCAACGCTGGTGCGAAAGGTGACAAGCGTGCTATTATAATAATATTCATATATTTGTCAATGTACCGCATACTCTCTAAAAACTGACAGTATGAGGTGATTAATTGTACAAAATATGTATACAATAAATCTCCCTTTACAAAGGGCAAGACCAAGAACTTGGAGTTCGGATAATTCTCCATAAAATAGAAGAATGGACGATCGCCATATTCCAGTATTACATTCAACAGCTCTCGACGTATTGCACCCTGAAAAAGGGGAGTCTGTGTTAGACGTTACGCTAGGACTTGGAGGGCACGCTTCTGCTTTTTTAAAAGCAGTTGGAGATGGGGGGCATTTGTATGCACTCGATGCAGATGAAAGGAATTTAATAGATGCAAAAAAAGTGCTTGGCGAGGCTGCGAATATCTCACTCTTTCATACGAATTTTGGCCAATTAGATTCCTTGGACATTCCAAAGGTAGATATTGTTTTTGCAGATCTAGGCTTGAGCTCCCCTCATATCGATGAAGGCGATAGGGGATTTACTTTTCGTGAAGACGCCCCACTTGATATGCGGTTTGATAGGTCATCAGGAATTTCTGCATCTGATTTTTTGGCAACTGCATCAGAAGATGATATTGCATATGTACTTAGACAGTACGGAGAAGTAAAGCAGAGTCGCAAAATGGCAGTAGATATTACTAATACAAAACCAAAAACTACACACGACTTAAAACAGTCTGTTGAAAGAGTGTGTGGCTTTCGTGCTAAATCTGTTTTGCCACAAGTTTTTCAAGCAATTCGCATTGTTGTGAATGATGAAATAGCAGCCTTAAAACACCTGCTTGATGTCGGACCACTTCTCTTAAAAGAAGGAGGTCGTATGGGAGTTATCAGTTATCATTCACTGGAAGATCGTCCCGTAAAACAAATGTTTAAGACACTTACAACCCCTGAAAAAGATGATCTAACAGGAGCGATATCAAAAGAAGCCCCGTATGAATTAGTCACAAAAAAACCAATTCGACCATCAGAAGAAGAAATTTCGAACAATCCGCGAGCACGAAGTGCGCTCTTCCGAGTAATTCGGAGGGTATCCAAACCGTAACTTCTCTATTATGATCTATTTCAGCCTGTGAGTAATCCATTTAAAACAACGGCGCCAACACAAAGAGCTTCACTTGGAAGACTTGTGAATCAAAGTACGATGCTTCTTATGTTTTTAATTGGATCGCTCATTTTGACTCTCGCACTCATGATTCTCTTTCATGAAAATGCAAATGCCACCAAGGGATATCAGCTTCGTACACTCGAAAGACAGCGATCGAAACTATTGCTAGAGGAAGAAGTTCTTAAAATGCAGGTAGCAGAATCTCAAGCTTTACAGCGCCTAGAGGCAGATAATCAAGTTAATGCGATGATTCCAATGGGCAGAGCTGTCTATACAGAGCACGACTCAACCGTCGCTCAAAAGATACAAATGTAACTGTATAATTAGAACCTATGTAATAAAGCTTGCAAGTTTGATGACAAATACAGATTGAAGCAAATATGGTAAAATATATAGATTTAATGAACACAAACAAACATCTCATTCGCGGCTTTACTTTTCTTTCGCTCTGTTTAATCGCAACAATTTTTGTGGTTCAAACACAGCCATCTCATGGGCAATCAAATTGCTTGGGAAAACCATATGGCTATCCGGGATGCCCGTTGAAAGATGATGTTTCAAATGAAGAAACGACTGAGCTTCAACACTGTGGAGATGGTGTCATTAATGAAGGAGAAAAATGTGACTTAGGAAGCTTCAATGGGTTGAGCAACTGTACAGAAAATTGTGAACTCTTATTCTGCGGAGATGGAAAAATAACTCCGTACATTGGAGAAG